>JAICLH010000091.1 GCA_025927495.1 Gemmatimonadaceae bacterium | reverse complement strand
TCCGTCCTTCGTTGTTCGTTTCGTGCTTTCCTACCCGTCGTCATGCGTTGTTCGCGATCAGCGCTTATGCGAGCAAAATGATGCGACCGGCTGTCGCCGGCTGACGAACAACGAAGGACGCACCACGGGTAGGAAAGCACGAAACGAACAACGAATGACGCACGTCGACTTTCATTTCTACACGATCTCGGTGACGGCGGACGCGGCTGACGCTGGATTCTGTGCTGGCCCGCTGAGGCGTCAGGCGAGGGCAGCACGCGTTTCCCTCGCCTAACGATGATCCCGCGTGCAGACGTAGAACCCGTAGTGCGCCCCGTCGTCGCGAACGAACGCACTGACGTGATAGCCCTGCCCGAGCGCCCACGTGAATGCTCGCCGCGTCGTTGCCCGCCAGCGCGCCGCGCTCTCCACCGACTGCGACTGCACCTGCTCGATCGCTTCGGGCACGGCGATGCGCACCGTCGCCGGTACGTGGCCGTCCACGTTAGGCAGCGCCGGCAAACCGTCGTCGCCGACCGGGTTGAGAACCGGCGCATCGGTGCCGGGCGACGCGCCGTTCGCGGCGTCGTCGCCGACGACGCCGTGCGCCGCGCCATCGATGTCCCACGCGACGATGAAGCGGTCGGTGCCCACGCCGCGGTGCAGCGCGCTGTTCGTCTCGCCCCCGTACATGTCCGGCACGTATTCCACGACCTGCGCGCGAAGCCGCGTGAGGTTGAAATGTGCGTTGCGGGACACGAGCGGGTCGAACGTCCAGTAGATGCGAGACACGCCCAGCTTGCGGACCGTGTCGCGCTGGAACTCCTTGAGCCGGCGCCCGATGCCGTGGTCGCGCAGCCGTTCGCGCACGGCAAGCATGTCGGACCAGTGCACGAGCCGCCCGCCTTCGACGCCCGTTAGGCCGAACACGAACCCCACCAGCCGGCCGTCCTCCTCGAAGGCACCCGCCGCGATCCCGCCAATGCGCTGGACCACCTTGAGCATGCCGACCGACACGCGCTCGGTGAACGATGCACCCCACACGTCGTGCTGCAGCTCGACGCACCGGACAAACTCGTCGTGCGTGCGAAGCTGACGCACCTCGATGGGCGCGGTACGGCCTCCGTCCACGCTAGCGCCGCGCCGAGGGAATGCCCGACGCGCTGCCGAGAATCGGCAGATCGATGTACGTCGCCGCCTGCGCCGATCGATGAATGCTCTCGGTCGCCGCCTTGAAGTCCGAGTCCGCCGCCGCGAAGATGTTCGGCACGTAACGCTGCGGGTTGCGGTCGATGAGCGGGAACCACGTGCTCTGCACCTCGACCATGATCCGGTGCCCCTTGAGGAAGCGGTAGTCCTGCGTGTGCAGGTCGATCACGTACTCATCGGTGTGGTTAGGCACAATCGGCTGCGGATGGTCGAAGCCCGTCCGGAACCGGCCCCGGAACACGTCGTTCGCCACCATGAGCTGGTAGCCGTTGAGCGTCGTGTCGCTCTCCCCATGGTCCGGATAGACGTCGATCAGCTTGACGATCCAGTCCGCGTCCGAGCCCGTGGTCGACGCGAAGAGATGCGCCGAGATCGCGCCGGCGATCGTCACGTCCTGCGTGAGCGGTGCGGTCTCCCACGACAACACGTCGGGCCGACCCTGGAGGAAGCGCTGATCGTCCACCAGCCAGCGTGTCCACGTCGATCCCTTCCCGTACGTCGGGAGAATCGGCCGCTTGCGATACGGCACCGGGTTGTTCGGGTCGGAGACGTACGAGTCGAGCGCCGTCGATCCGTTATCGGTCGGCGCATCGAGCGACAGCGCGTGATCGGCGCGCGTGTAGAGCTTGCTCTCCGTCACACCCGTTTTCGGCGGCCAACTGTCGTAGGTCTTCCAGACGTTCGTACCGGCCTCGAACGTGGTTGCTTCGGGCGCCTTGAACGTACCCTTCCCTTTGAGCCAGTACGCGAACCACGGCGCCTCGATGTTCTTTCTGAAGTCCTCCGAGGCCGGCGTGCCGAAGTCGATTTCGCCTAACTTTTCCCCGCTCGGCGCGTTCCATCCGCCGTGATTCCACGGACCAACGACCAGATAACTGAGATTCTTGCTGTCGTGCTTCTCCAGGGTTTCGTAGATCTTGATCGGACCGTAGAAATCCTCCTGGTCCCACCACCCGGCGACGTTCAACGTGGGCACGGTGACGCGATCCAGGTACGGCCCAACGGCCTGCTTCTTCCAGAACGCATCGTAGCTCGGATGATCGGCGAAGTTGTCCCACGTGGGAATCTTGTCATGGAGCAACTCACGGTTCACATTCGCAAGGGATCCGAGCTTGAGATACCAGTCGTACGTGTCCGAATCGTTGAACGCGAACGCCTGGATCTGTTTCGTCGTCTCCATCATCGTCGCGTACTCGAAGCCGTAGCTCAGCCGGAACGCGCCGTTGTGGTGAAAATCGTCGCCGATGAACATGTCGGCCGGCGACGCCCGAGGCGAAACGGCCTTGAGGGCGGGATGCGGATCCAACATCGCCATCACCGTGAGCCACCCGGGATACGACGTGCCTAACATGCCGACGCGCCCGTTGTTGTGTGGCACGTGCTTGAGCAGCCAATCGATGGTGTCGTACGTGTCCGTGCTCTCGTCGACGGCTTTCGGATCCTGTTTGTTGCGCACGGGCCGGAGCATCACGAACTGCCCCTCGGATTCGAATCGCCCGCGAATGTCCTGGAACACGAAGATGTAGCCATCCTGCACGAGGTACTTGAGCGAGGGACTGCTCAGCGCCTCGCCTATGCCGTCGATGCCGTACGGCGTCCGCGACATGAGGATCGGCAAATCGACCATCGCGTTGCGCGGCGTGAAAATCAGCGTGTGCAGCTTCACGCCGTCGCGCATCGGCACCATGATTTCCGTCTTGTCGAACGTCGGTTCAGGCGCCGTCTGCGCACCCGCGCGCGAGGCGACAACAAGGCACAGCAGCGCACCGAGCGGGCGGCTGCCGGTTAGGCTCCGAAGCGTCATCATTGGCCGCTACCTGCGTTGTCTCGAGAAAACGACTCACCGAAGATTTGCACGGCGCGAACGTGTCCATCGCCGTCGGGCACGAATGTCAACAGCGTTTCACCCTCGAGCGAATCACGCGCTACGCTGCGAAAGCGATCGAACGTCGCGTGGGACAGCGCGCCGATGTTCCAATTGCCGTACCGCGCCTCGAGCGCACCGTTCGTCAGTGTCACGCTCACAGTGCCGAACGTGGAGTCCGTGTACGTACCGGCGTAGCGCTCGAGGGGGAGCGACGCCGGCACCGGCTGCGGCGTGGACGCGGCCGCCGACCGTCGCGACACGCGCGTCTGACGCTGCGCCGCGAAGAGCGCTTTGAGATCGGCGCTCCAGTCCCGAGGCGGATTCTTGGCCGTCGCGGCGTACATGTCGAACACCTTGTACATGAGCGCGTGCCGGAGCTCCGCGTGATCGAGATTCTCGAGCACGTAGACGCCAATCTTCTTCCCCGGCTCGAGGCCGATGATCGCGCACATGCCGTCGATGCTGCCGGTGTGCATCCAGACGGTTTCGCCGTTGTAGTCCTGCACGAACCACCCGAGCGCGTAACTGAAGAAATGCGGACGGGCGAGCTCGAGCGCCGGATACTCCTCCATTGGCGCACGGATCTGCGGCGCGAGGAGTTCGGCGAACGTCGACGGCTTGATGAGCTGCTTCGTCCCGACGCGGCCGCTGTCCAATACGAACCGCATCCACTTGGACATATCGGAGACGCTCGACCACACCGAGCCCGCCGGCGCGATCGCATCGGTGGTGCGGATCGGCACGCGGCGAACGGTGTCGTTCACGAGTGCGTGCGGCACCGCTACGTTAGGCTGCCCCTGGAGCTCCGACACCAGCGGAATCGATTCGTGCATTCCGATCGGGTCCCAGAGGCGGGTTTGAATGAAGCGCTGCCACGGCATCCCCGACAGCTTCTCGACGATCACACCGGCAATCGCGTAGACGACGTTCTGATAGTCCCAGTTCGAGCGGAAGGACGACTCCGGCTTCACGTACCGAAGACGGCGCATCATCTCTTCCATGCTGAGTTTGTTCTGCGGAATGCTCCAGAGCAGATCCGTATCGGGTAGCCCGGTGCGATGCGTCAGTAAATCGCGCACCCTGAGCTCGTGCGTCGCGTACGAGTCGTAGAGTTGGAGCTCGGGCAGGATGTCGATGACGCGTTCATCCCATTGCAGCTTGCCCTCGTCCACGAGCATCGCCAACGCCGCGGACGTCATCGCTTTCGTGGTCGAGCCGATGGCAAAGCGCGTGTGCTCGTTCACCGGAGCGGGCTTGCCTAACTCGATGACGCCGTAGCCCTTGGCGAACACGAGCGAATCGTCTTTCACGATCGCGATCGCGAGACCCGGCACCTGCCAGTCGCGCGCCGCCTTGGCCACGTAGCGATCGAACGCGGCCAGATCGGGCCTCCGCTGCGCCCGTGCGATGGACGGCGACGCGACCGAAAGCAGCGCGCCGAGTGCGCTACCGTAAAAGAACGCCCGCCGAGCGGTCATTGGTTGCCGCCCGTGCGTGTGGTCGCCACGCCAGTCGTCACGCGATTGATCGGCGCCGGTCTCGGTACGTTAGGCACCGGATGCTCCTTCAGCAGCTTGAGCGCTTCGGTCACGGCCCGCTCGAGCTGCGGGTCGTGCCCGTGAATCACGTCGGCCGGCGTATTCTGCACCTCGATGTCCGGCGTGATGCCTTCGTTCTCCACCGCCCATTTTCCATTGACGTCATAGAAGGCCAGATCCGGTGCGGTGATCGCACCGTTGTCGACCGACAGTGGAACGCCGAGCGTCCCGACGAGACCGCCCCACGTGCGCGTGCCGATGAGCGGGCCGAGTTTCGCGACGCGGAAGTAGTACGGCAGCGCATCACCACCCGAGCCGGCGGACTCGTTGACGATCATCACCTTCGGCCCAAAAATGCCGACCATCGGCATCGTCACGGGATCGCCTGCGCGCTCCGCGAAATATCCCATGAGCTGCCGCGACATCTGGTCGACGATATAATCGGCAACCGATCCGCCTTGATTGTACCGCTCGTCGACCACGACGCCCTGCTTGTCCTGCTGCGCGAAGTAGTAGCGATTGAAGGCCGTGAATCCGGCCACCGACGTATTCGGGAGCCACACGTAGGCGAGCTTCCCGCCGGACAACTTGTCGACAGTGCGGCGGTTGTCGTCCACCCACGCCTGGGTTCGGAGCTGTTCGTCGTCGGGAATCGGCTGGACGGTGATGAGCCACGAACCCGTCGCTGAGGGCGAGTGACTAACGCGAAGCGTCGTCGGCTTGCCCGCCGTGCCGACGAACAGACTGTACGGGTTCGTCGGAACAGCGAGGTCGATGCCGTTCACGGCGAGTATATAGTCGCCTTCAGCTACTTTTAAGCCGGGCACGGCGAGCGGCGCCTGCAGGTGCGGGTTCCAGTTGCCGGCCGTGTAGATGCGCTGGATGCGATAGCGTCCGTGATCGGCTGCCAGGTCGGCGCCGAGCAGTCCGACCGCCACCTGCGCGGTGTCGGGCATGTCGCCCTCGGACTCGATGTACGAGTGCCCAACGGTGAGCTCGCCGCCGACCGTCGCGATCAAGTAGGTCAGGTCCGCGCGGTGTTCGATGTACGGCACGAACACCTTGTACTTGTCGTAGATCTGGTTCCAGTCGTTGCCGTGCATCTTCGCGTCGTAGAAGAACTCTCGCTCCGTTCTCCACGTTTCGCGGAAGATCTCGGCCCATTCGGCTTTCGGATCGACCATCGTCTCCAACTGATCGACCTTGAGCGAGCCTTCACCGGCGCTGGCAGGTTTGTCGGTCGGAACGATGCCCCAGTGATTGCGCCCGGCGTCGTACAGAATTTTCTTGCCGTCCGCCGAGACCGCGTAGGATTGCACGCCATCGAGGAACGGCATTGGCTTCTGCGCCGCGAGCACGTACTCCCAGAGCTGCTGCGGGGGCCGACCGATCGAAGGCTGCGGGCGGCGCTCGAGATAGAAGAATGTGCCCGCGCTCCCCGCGGTGAGCGACGTATACTCGGCCCCTGGGATGCCGAGGGGAACGATGCGGTGCTCGATGCCCGCGAGGTCGATCACGACGTGCGATGCGGCGGCCGGCGCTGCTGCCGGCTTGGCCGACGCCGCCGCGCGTGCTCCGTTAGGCGGCGCCGCGTGTGTCGGCGGCGCCTGCGCCGGCATTTCCGCGACGTTCCGCGGCGGCTCGTCGCTCGGCGGCGGCGTGAGCGGTGATGGGTCGGTCGCGCCCAGCACCACCAGGTACGCGGTGCGGTGCACCGAATGATCCATCTCGCTCATGTCCAACCAGCCCATCCTGAGCGCGATGTCCGTGCTTGCCAGGAAGTAGAGATACTTCCCGCCGGCATCGAAGGCCGGACTGATGGCGTCGGACAGACCGTCGGTAATCTGATAGGCCTTGCCCGCGTCTAACGAATACAGGAAGATCGCGCGGTAGTGGCTACGCAGGGATTTCGAGTAGGCGACCCAGCGGGAATCCGGCGACCACGCCGCATCGAACCCACGCCCCGGATCATCGAACGTGTCCGAGTCGATCGGTGCGAAGTGACCGTTCGTCACGTCCACGATCCACAGTTTGGACTGCGTGTCGCGCAGCGTGATGTGCTTCGCATCGGGCGACCAGACAGGCGCCGAGAAATACGACGGCGTCGGAAGCGGAATGGCGCGTGGCGCGGACTCGCCCGTCTGATCGCCGACCATGAGTTGGTATTCGCCGGTCGAATCCGAGAACCACGCAATGTGCGTCCCGTCAGGCGACCAAACCGGATCGCGGTCGTGTACGCCCGAGCTTTGCGTGAGATTCCGATAGCTGCCGTCCGCCGCGACGGTGTAGATGTCGCCGCGCGCTTCGAACGCCGCGCGCACGCCCGTCGGCGAGAGCGATGCATCGGTGATGTACGACGCGACGCTCTTCATCTGCGGCTGCGCCCACGGGAAGTCACCGGTCGCCGTGATGTTCAACTGCTGCGAGCGGCCCGTCGCGATGTCTAACAGATGAATGTAGCCTGCCTGTTCGTACACGATGGCGTCGGGACCCGCCGACGCGCTCATGATGTCGTAGTCGCGGTTGTGCGTCAGCTCGGTCACCTGCGACGCCCCCTGATCGTTCGCGTACAGGTTCACCACGCCATCGCGATCGGACAGGAAATACACGGTCTTGCCGACCCACATCGGATCGGTGTCGTTGCTGTTCGCCCACGGCAGCGTGGTCTCGCTGTAGTCGGCGAGGTTCATGATATGAATGGGTTCCGTGCGCCCGCCGCGATACCGTCGCCACTGGCTGTACTGCGGCTCCGCCCACGCGGACGCGAAAAAGGCCATGCCGAGCGGCTGGTACGCCATGTGGGTGGCATCCGCGGAATACGACCCGGCGAACGCCCGCGGCATCGGCACTTGCTCCTCCATCCCGCCGCTTGCGGCGACGGTCCACAGTCGCAGGAACGAATTGCCACCGGGCGTCGGCACCGTACCGCGCGTGGACGCGAACACGACACGCTTGCCATCCGGCGTCCATCCGCGCACGAAGTCGCCGCCGGGGTGGTACGTTAGGCGCCGCGGTTCCCCGCCGGCGACGGGCACGACATAGACGTCCGCGTTGCCCGCGACCGTCGATGTGTACGCGAGCATCGACCCGTCCGGTGAGAATGCCGGATCGGTTTCGACGGACGGCGTGCTGGTGAGCCGGCGCGCGGTTCCTCCCGCGCGCGGCACCACCCACAAGTCGCCGCCGTACTCGAATGCGACCATGTCATGACTGACCGTCGGCCGTCGCAAGAAGCGCGTGCCCTGCGCTTGCACGGATGCAACGGCAAGCACGAGCGCGAGGACGACGACCAGCGATCGCCGCAGGTGCTTCACCACCCCTGCGGCACCGCGCGGCGCTGTACGACACAGCATGTACGATCTCCTGTGGTACGTTGTGAATTGCGTCAACGAGTTGTGCGGTCGAGATTCGGGTTGTTGATGCGCTCCACGTTAGGCAGCGGAAAACACGACTGGTCCGCGTAGGCGCCACCATCGACGTACGGCGCGCCAGTGGCCGGGCTCAACGGGAGGCCCAGGCGCCGGATGTCGCCCAGCCGGTGTCCCTCGAGGAAGAACTCGCGGCGCCGTTGTTCGACGATGTCCGCCATCACCGCCGGAGCCGTCAGACCTCCGCTGTACGCGGGTTGACCAGCGGCCGCGCGCAGCGAGTTGAGGATCGTGACCGCGTCGTTCAAGTCCCCGGTGTTGACGTCGTTCTCGGCGATGATCAGCTGCGCCTCCGAGAACTTGGCGAGCGCCTGCGGAGACGTCGGCAGCGCGTCCTTGTTGGCAAACCAGACGATCGTGTGGCCATCCGAGCCTAACGCCCCGGTCGACGTCACGGCGATCCGCGGATCACTGTCGGTTGTGAACCGGTTGATGATCGACGTGTCGATCGACCCGAATTGCGCCTGGATGGTCTGGATGAACACGAGGTTCTGGCGCCGCGTCGCGGTGGCATCGTGATCGATGTCGACTTCGAAACCCGCGGGAATCAAGGCCGCATCGGTCGCCGCGTCCGCTGAATTCCCGAGGTCGAGCTCCGTCCGCGCGC
Organism: Gemmatimonadaceae bacterium; assembly: GCA_025927495.1. GTDB lineage: Bacteria > Gemmatimonadota > Gemmatimonadetes > Gemmatimonadales > Gemmatimonadaceae > JADGGM01. The sequence goes on along the minus strand of JAICLH010000091.1, from coordinate 4,963 downwards.
GACCGAGCAGCGCGAGATCGAGCGTCTCCGTATCGTTGGCTCGCGTCGCGGCAGCGATGGCGGTGTCGAAGCGAACCATCGCATCGGCGAAGATCTGCGGCGGCGTCTCCTCGGGGCCGAGATCGAACGCCGCGGAGCACATGCCCTCACCCATGAGCACGAAGCTGTAGCCGCCGTACGCCGATGCGACCGCAATGAGGTGCGAGCGGTCGGGAACCTGCGCATCGGTCCATCCCTCGAGGTGCTGCACGGCAACGTCGTTCGACGCACGGGCGACGGAGAGTGGCGTGTAAACGCCCGGCTGCTGCTGGGCGTCGCAGGTGTTCGTTCCGTAAGGGGAATCGGGCGTAATTGTGCGGCGATCGAGATCGAAATTCGCGGTCTGCGAAATCGCGTCGGCCATCTCGTCCATGAATAGTCCGCTCGCCGCGATGTACTCGTTGAACGCGCACTCGAAGTCGCCCCGCGAGCTGTTCACGATGAGGTCCGCGTTCTGTGGCGCGAACACGTTCGGGCCGAGTTGACCGGGATTCGATTGCTCGAGCGTCGTGAGGTCGTTGCAGGCCGCGGCCACCGATACCATCGCCAACGCCGCGATCGCGCTGCGCGATGCGACCATCAACCTGCGTCCGCGCCGCGCGGCGCGCCTAACCGACGCGTCTCTGCTGGTATGTGAGTTTCGCATGGTCAGAAGGTCAGGTTGAGGGTGGCGACAAAACGGCTGAGCGGCGGGATCACGCCCTGACTCCCTGTCACGAGCCCGCTGACGAACTGGTCGACCTCCGGGTCCGGCCCGTGGAACTTGCTCCACAGCGCCAGCTCGCGCGCGGCCACCGTGAACGAGGCGTGGTCGATGCCTGGCAGGAGATGATCCGGCAGCGAATACGTCGCCGACACTTCGCGCAGCTTCACAAACGACGCATCCTGGAAAAATTGATCCTGCGTTTGGTTCACCAAACCGGTGAAGCTCGCCTCGGCGACGTACAACGGAGAGTACTTCTGCGGATGGTAGTTCACGTCGCACTCGCCGATGCCCAGGAGACCATCGCAGCGGATCTGATCGATGTTGTTCGCCAGAACAAAGCCGCGCTTCCAATCGACTAACGCATAGAGGCGCAGCTTCTTGAACAGCGTGAAGGTGTTGCCCACGGAGCCCGTGTTGGTCGGAGTCGCCGATCCGATGTACACGAACGGCGCAGTCGAGCAGTCGACGGGTCCCTGTCCAGGGCCGCCGGCGCACAACACGTTGGACACGGCGCCGCTCGACGGATCCATCGTGGCCGAGACCACCTTGCGCGAGTAATAGGCTGCGATCGGGAAGCCGACCTGGTTCGCCTGCCCTGCCGTCGTAAGGATCGACGGCAGGCCGCCCAGGCTGATGATCTTGTTGTGGGCGGTCGCGAAGTTGCCGGTGATCTCCCACCCGAAGTTAGGCATCCGGAGCACCTGCAGCGTCGCCTGGAGCTCGATACCGTGGTTGTTCACCTGTCCGAGGTTCTGGAACTGCGTGCCTGTGAAGCCGAGCGACGGCGCCACCGGCTGCGCCACGATCTCGTTCGTCGTGTGCTTGTTGAAGTAGGTAAAATCGAGGTGCAGCCGGTCCCAGAGATCCGACTCGAATCCCGCCTCGAGCTCCTTTCCGCGCTCCGGCTTCAGGTCCGAATTGCCGAACCCTCCGGCCGTGAAGGCGTTGGTGCCGCCCGGTCCTTGCACGGGCAGGTAGGATCGGAGTGCCGAAAACGCGAGCGGCGCACGCCCCGACTCGCCATATGCCGCGCGGAGCTTGAGTGAGTTGACGAACGCAATGTGCCAGAACGGCTCTTCACTCAGGATCCAGGACGCGCTCACCTTGGGATACGTGATCCATTTGAACTGCGTGCCGAACGCGCTGTTGTTGTCGACGCGCAGCGCACCGGTCAGGAACAACCGATCGTTGAGACCGATCTCCTCCTGTCCGTAGCCTCCGATCGTCGTATTGATGGTATCGCCCTGGCTCGCCGGCAGCGCGGTCGCGGTGCCCGAAACCGTCGTGATGCCGGGACCGGGGAATCCGATCCCGCCCAGGAAGCTCTCGTGCAGCGCGGTCCGATACCACTGCCCGCCTAACGATGTCGCGGATGTGATGGCCGACGTGACATTGAACTTCGCCGTGCCGTTGTAGTCCGCGCTGGTAAGTGAGGTCGACGTGAGCGTCTGGCCGATGCGGCCGGCGGCGTTGCCGAGCGTGAACGGCGCGAGCGCCGGCGGCGCGAACAGCTCGAGTCCTCTGCCGTCCTCGTTGGTGTAGTCCAGACCGACGATCAGACGCTGCGTGAACCAGCTGATGGGATTGTGCGTGAACGTCGCACTGCCGGTGAAGCGGTGAATGTCGTCGCTGTTGTCGAACAGGGCCTGGGGGACGTTAGGCGGCACGTTGGGATAAAATCCGTCGGCGCCCGGAACGGCGAAGATGTTCGGCTGCGCCAGCTCCGCGCCGAGCATGGCCGACAGACCCACATCGGCGCCGGTGTGGTAGTTGCCCTGGACATAGTTGAGGCTCGTCCCGATCGCATACTTCGGATCGGGCGTCAGATTCAGATTCGCGTGCGCGGAATACTGGGTGAGGAAGTTGTTCGGCTCGATGCCGTGCTCATCCTGATAGTTGGACGAGACGAAGTAGTTGCCGATCGCAAACCCTCCCGCCACGGACGCATTGTAGTCGTACGTCTTTCCGGTCGTGAACACCGGATGTCCCGCCGCCTCTTGCGCTCTGATGGCATTGAACGACGTGATGGCGCCCGTGCTGTCGGGCGCAAAGTTGATCGGCATGCGCCCTTCGGGATTGCGGAAGTAGACGCCGCCCTGCTGAGCCTGGAAGTTGAAGACCGGTTTGCCGCTCGCGCCCTTTTTGGTGATGATCTGGATTACGCCGTTGGCCGCTTCGGTGCCGTAGATCGTTGCCGCCGCGGGCCCCTTGATGATCTGGATGCTCTCGATCTCGTCGGGGTTGATGTCGTTCAACCGCCCAACGACGCCGGCGTTCTGCGATCCGAAGCCGCCGTTGCCGAAGGTCGTCGGGCCGCCGCCGGTGCGATTGCTGACGCGGACGCCATCGATGTAGATGAGCGGCTGGTTGTCGAGGCTGAGGCTCGAGATGCCGCGGATCTCGATGCTGGGGCCGGCGCCTAACCGACCGGTGCTGGGCACGATGCTCACGCCGGCCACGCGCGAGTTGAGCAGCGAGCCCATGTCCGGCGCCTGCGACTTGGCCAGTACTTCGGGCGCGTTCACGTTGCCGACCGCGTTGCCTAACTCACGCTGCTGCTGGCCGCCGGCGGTGCCGGTGACGATAACCGTGTTCAGCGACGTGGGCGACGGGGCCAACGCGAAGTCGACGGTCAGCTGGCCGTCCGTGCCCACCGTGGCGGTGTGGCGCTTGGGTGCATAGCCGACCCGGCGCGCCACGAGCGTCTGTTGACCCTGACCGACGCCGGCGATGCGATACTGGCCGGAATCGTCCGTGACGGCGCCGAGTGGCGTCCCCTCCACCTGCACGGAGGCGCCGACGACGGGCGCCTTCGATGCCGAGTCGATGACGTGCCCGACGATCGTGACGGCCAGCCGGCCGCCGATCGCAATGGCTGGTGCGCGATGGTGGACGGTCGCTGCGTGGGCGATCGGCGCTGGAAGAGCCAGCGCGATGCCGAGTGCCGCGCAGACGGCGAGCCGCACTCGTCGGGGAAGCTGCTGACGGAAGACGTATCCCATACCGGGCTCCTGTTGGTGGATGACCGTGTGGCCCGACTCCGCGGATGCGCGGCCAAAATAGAGTGCAATTCGGAATACCACAATGGTGGACCGAATCGGTCCACCAGTCCAGACCCGCGGGCCCACCGATTTTGCTTGCGAAGCCCCACCACCGCGGATATGCTTGGTGACCGTGCCGCGAACCGCGTCCCTTTCCCGTCCCAAGACCCCAGCGCGGCGGCACCACGCCGCCGACCACGGCGACCAACCCTCCGACAACGTCTCGCGCGCCTACCTCGACCTCCGCCGGCTCATCGTGTGGGGGCAGTTGCCGCCCGGCGCCCGCATCTCCGAACGCGTCGTCGCCGAGCGCCTCGGCCTCAGCCGCACTCCGGTCCGCAGCGCACTGCACCGCCTCGAGCAGGAAGGCTTCGTGAGCTCCGCGGTCGGCCTCGGCGAACGACGCCTCATCGTCGCGCCGCTTACTATGGATGACGGTCAGGAGCTGTTCCGGATCGTTGGGCACCTCGAGGGACTCGCCGCGCGAATCGCGGCGGAGCTCCCGCCCGCGCGACGCGAAGCGGTCGCCGCTCGGATGCGCGAGCTGAACGGCGAGCTGGCGGCGCAACACCGCGCGCGCGGCGCCGCCGCTCGCTTTTTCGATCTCGACCTCCGGTTTCACCAAACCTTCGTCGATTCGGTCGTCGGACCGCGCCTCCTCACGCTGCACCGCGCGATCAAGCCGCAGTGCGAGCGCTACGCACGACTCTACGCGAGCGTGCTGCTCGACGAGCTCCCGACGTCGATCAAGGAGCACGAGGCCATCGCGGGCGCGATCGCGCGCGGCGACTCGGATGCGGCGCAAACAGCCGCCGAGACCAACTGGGCGAACGCCGCCAACCGACTCGCGCACATCATCTGGCAGCACGGTGAGCGCGGCAGCTGGGTTGGGCCGCGCGAGGGCTCGGCACCCACGACGCGCACGCGCCGGCGCCGGCCGGCCTGACCGCGCCTCGAGAACTTCGTCCGTTTTGAAAGGGACGAAGGTCAGCGCGGGGAATAGGGAAGCGCTCGCTGGCGCTCGCTTGGGGAAGCGCTGGGCTGGGGGAAGCGGCGGCGACGCCGCCTGAGGGAGTGGAACAACATCAATGGTCTGCGCGACGTGGGCGCCCTGCGCGAGCCCGCGCGATGCGGCACTCTCCATCCAGAGACAACTGATGTCCTTCCATCCCCTCAG
>JAICLH010000273.1 GCA_025927495.1 Gemmatimonadaceae bacterium | reverse complement strand
GAGCGCCCGATGCGCTGCAGGTCGCCGCCGCACTGCGGGAAGGATGCGGCACGCTCGTGACCAACGACCGCGGGGTGCGATCCATCCCTGGACTTCGCGTGGTGCAGCTCGACCGGCACGTCTGATAGTCTACTGTCCGCAGATGAGCCTAACGCGCTCCTTGTGCGTTCCCTCCGCCGGCACCACAATCCGCGCCCGATAGTCCGCGCAGTAGCTCTTCGACACCCTGAGCATGTAGGTCCCGCTCGGCACCACCGCCGGCGACGCCTGCGGAATCTGGCCGAACGCGACACTCGTCCCATCCACTGACGAGAGATCCCACCGCGCCCCGTTAGGCTCCGCGTCCACCGCCACCGTCCCGCACGGATGCGGCGCCAGCTTCACCTTCACCTCGCCGTGGTCCGGCACCCGCGCGGTCACGCTGTCGGTCGCCCACGCGCACCCGGCGATCGAATGCACCATGGCCGCCACGCGATGCTCGCCGGCCGCGAGCCGTGTGCTGCTCCAGTTTCCGTGCCCAACCACCTTTCCGTCGACAGCCACCGCGGCGTTTGCCGGCGCGGTGACGCGCAAGAGCGCAGGCTGGAGCGGGACGGCCGACACCGGCGTCACCGGCGCGGGCGTCACGGTGGCCGCCGCCGATTCGACATGCGCCGGCGGCTGGCTCATCGTCGTCGCGGCCACCCCGGAATCCGGCGCGGGCCGCACGACGGGCGGCGACGCGTGCGCTTGCGCCGACTCCGCTTTCGACCGGCCCAACGCCAGCGCGGCCACGATCGCCAGCGCGCCTAACGCACCGGCCGCGGCAACCCAGCGCGGATGCCGCGTCCACCGGCGCCACCAGTCGCTCACCAGCTCCACGCCGGTCTGCATCGCGACGCCGGCCACCGGCGTCGGAATCATCACGGTCGCCTCGGCGTCCGGCGTCGACGCCCGGCCTAACAACTGGATCAGCTCGGCGTGCAACGCGTCGCCCGTCGGATAGCGCGCGGCGGGCTCCTTCTCGAGACACTTGAGAATCACCCGCTCGACCCCGCGCGAGAGGGCCGGGTTGAACGACCGCGGCCTGGGCGGGACATCCTCGACGTGCTGCCGCGCGATCTCGTACCAGTCGTCGCCCTGGAACGGCAACACGCCGGTGCCGGCCCGGAACAGCGTCACGCCTAACGAGTAGATGTCGCCCCGGCCATCGAGCGCGAGCCCGCGCGCCTGCTCGGGCGAGAAATAGTGCGGCGTCCCCACCACCATGTTCGTGCCGGTCTGCTCCACGTAGCCAGTCACGGCCCGCGCGATGCCAAAGTCGGCCACAATCGCGTTGCCGTGCTCGTCGAACAGGATGTTGTCGGTCTTGATGTCCCGATGAATCACGCCCTCTCTGTGCGCGAAACCGAGTGCAGCGGACACATCCATGCCGAGGCGGATGAGCAGCGTCTCCGGCAGCGTGCCCATGATCTTGAGCCGCTGGTCGAGACTCGTCGGCAGGAAGTCCATCACGAAGTAGACGGCGTCACCCTCGCGGCCCACCGCCAGAATCCGGATGATGTTCGGATGCCTGAGCTTGGCCGCCGTCGACGCCTCGCGCCGGAACCGGCTCTCGAAGGTCTCGTCGCCCGCGTACTGCGGCTTCAAGACCTTGATGGCAACCGGGATGTCGAGCTCGGGGTCGTATCCGCGGTACACCCACGCGAATCCACCCGATCCGACGTTCTCGTCGATACGGAACCGACCCAGTTGCTTGCCGACGTATCGCTCGGGCACGGCGCTCAAGCCTTTACAGAGGAGTCGACCGCAACTAAATTACTGTGCTTCAACGAATTCGGCCAACGAGAGAGTAAGTCGTCGGGGGAATATACATAATGGCGTTCGTCAAAGCTCCGCTCATCGAAAAGTACCGGGTACACGAAACCGACAGCGGGTCATCCAAGCTCCAGGTAGCGCTCCTCACCGAGCGGATCAACTATCTCACCGACCATTTCCGCCTGCACCCCAAGGACAACCACAGCCGGCGTGGACTGCTCAAGATGGTCGGGCGTCGTCGCAGAATTCTCGACTACATGAAGCGGACGGACCTCCCAGGGTATCGCCAGCTCATCACCGAGCTTGGACTGCGTCACTAAATCACCGGCCTTTTACTTTCGCGCGGGCGCCACAACACTGGTCCCCGCGCGTTTTGTGTTCCCGTCACGAGTACAACCATGATGCAACGACTAGAAAAAGAATTCGCCGGCCGCAAGCTGGTGATCGAGACCGGCCGGATGGCCAAGCAGGCTGCCGGATCCGCCCTCGTCCAGTACGGCGAAACGATGGTGCTGGCCGCCGTCACCGTCAGCGACACCCAAAGCCCCCTGCCGTTCTTCCCGCTCCTGGTCGAGTACAAGGAACGGACGTACGCCGCCGGCAAGATCCCAGGCGGATTCATCAAGCGCGAAGGCCGGCCGCACGACGAAGAGATCCTCTCGGCCCGCATCATCGACCGTTCTATCCGGCCGCTCTTCCCCGAAGGCTTCAAGAACGAAGTGCAGGTGTTCATCTACGTCATCTCGGCGGACCAGGAGAATGACGCCGACGTCCTCGCGCTGCTCGCGACCTCGTTCGCGCTCAACGCCTCGCGCATCCCGTTCTTGGGCCCCATCGCCGGCGTCCGGTTAGGCAGACTCCAGGACAAGTGGGTGGTGAACCCCACGTTCCAGCAGCTCGCCTTCAGCGACATGGATGTCATCGTCGCCGGCTCGCAGGACTCGATCGTGATGGTCGAGGGCGGCGCGCTCGAGGTGTCCGAGGAAGACGTGATCGACGGGTTAGGCATCGCCCACCGCGCGATCCAGGAGCTGATCGGCTTCCAGAAGGAGCTCCTTGCCAAGGTCAAAGTCGCGAAGATGCAGTGGACCCGCGCCGATCACCCGGCCGAGCTCCAGGCGCGCGTCAAGGATCTGGCGGAAGGCCGGATCGGCGACGCGATCAATCGCAAGGACAAACACGAGCGCATCGACGCCGTCGAACTCGTGAAGCGCGAAGTGATCGCGGCCGTCACCACCGATTTCCCGGACAACGCGCGCGACATCGCCGACCTCGTCGGCGACGTCGAGTATCACGCGCTCCGCTCGCAGGTTCTCGAGAGCGGCGAACGCGTGGATGGGCGCAAGATGAACGAAGTCCGCCCCATCACCATCCAGACCGGCATCCTCCCGCGCGCCCACGGCTCGGCGCTGTTCACGCGCGGCCAGACGCAGGCGCTGGTGGTGGCCACGTTAGGCACGGCCAACGACGTCCAGCGCCTCGACTCGATCGACGAGCCGGCCGAGACGACCAAGACGTTCATGCTGCACTACAACTTCCCGCCGTTCTCGACGGGCGAAGTGCGGCCGATGCGCG
>JAICLH010000026.1 GCA_025927495.1 Gemmatimonadaceae bacterium | reverse complement strand
GAGCGGCCGAGCGTGAAAGCGCTCGGCGCGCGACACGCGTCGGAGATCGCGCGCCGAGAGCGCCTGCGCGGCGAACTGGAGCGGCTCGATCGCTGCCGGCCCGCCTAACGCTCGCGGGGCGACGATCGGCGGCGGTCGCATCGCCGGGGAGATGGGCGCGGGCGGCGCCACGCGCGTGTTGTCCGCGGGCGGCGGCCACGCGCCGGGCGGCGGCGCGATGCGCGGCGGCGCCGAGGCCGGCGTGTGCTGCCACGGCACGCGCGGCGCTTCCTCGCGCAGCAGGGCATCGCGGAACGCCGTCGCCGTGGGCCACCGGTCCTCGGGCCGCTTCACGAGCGCCCGCGCGATCGCGCCCTCGAGCGCCGGCGGCACATCGGGACGCAGCGACCGCAGCGGCCGCGGCGTCTCGCTGATGTGCTTCATCATCATCGCGGGCGTGTTGCCGGCCTGGAACGGCAGCACGCCGGACAGCGCCTGGTACGAAACGACGCCCAACGAATAGATGTCGCTGCGGCCGTCGACGTCGCGCTCGCCTAACGCCTGCTCGGGCGACATGTAGGCCGGCGTCCCCACCGCGATCCCCGTGACGGTCAGGCGCGAATCGGCTTCGACCGCGCGCGCGATGCCGAAGTCGGTGACCATCGGCCGCTCGCTCTCGCGCTCGAGGAGGATGTTGTCGGGCTTCACGTCGCGGTGCACCACGCCGTGCGCGTGCGCGTAGGCGAGCGCGCCCGCCACGTCGGCGAGAATGCGCCGCGCATCGGCAATCGTGAGCGGCCCGCGCGCGATGCGCGCCGCGAGGCTCTCGCCGTCCACCAGTCCCATCACGAAGAAGACGATGCCATCCCGCTCGTCGACCGAGTAGATGGGCACGATGTTGGGGTGGCTCAGCTGCGCCGCGGTCTGGGCTTCGCGCAGGAATCGACGCCGAACGTCCTCGCGAAACGCGAGCTCGGGCGGGAGCACCTTGATCGCGACGGCACGCTTGAGCCGCACATCCGTCGCGCGGTACACCACCGCCATCCCGCCGCGTCCGACTTCGGCGTTCACCTGATACGCATCGCCGACCGCCGCGGTCACGCGATCGCGCATGGGATCTGTCACACGCTACCGCGCTCCGCGCGCCGCGCCGCGGGTGGCGGCAGATCGCCGTGCCTCGTCGACACCGCCCACGGCGGCATCGACCTCGTCGGCCAACGACCGCGCGCGTTCGGTGAGCAGTGTGATGTGCTGACTAACGCTCGCCACGCCTCCGGCGCGGAGGCGGAGCACGTCCACCCGCATGCCCTGCAGCGCGAGCGCGCAACTCTCCAGTTTCCCCCACGTGTCTGCCCGACGCTTGACCGCGTCGGCCACTCCGCGGCGGTCGCGCTTGAGCCGCGCCAATCGGCGCACACGCTCCTCGCTGGCGGCGTAGTCCAACGGGTTGGCCTGCGCCTCGAGCGTCGCGATCTCGCGCTCGATGCGATCGGCGTCATCCGGCCGAGACGTGCGGTCCAACTCGACTAACGTGAGGGCCAGCGATTGCACGCGGTGGTACAGACCCTCGGCGGCGGGAACCACACCGTCGACCAGATTCTGGTCGGACGCGGGCAGCGACATGACCAGCCGCAGAATCTCGCCGCGATCGATCTCGGCGCGGCGCACCGTGTCGGTGTAGCGGCCGAAGTCGGCCGACGGGGTACCGCCCGGCGTCGTCGGCGACGGCAGCGCCGCGCGCGCGGTCTGCTCGCGCAGCCTAAGCTCGTCTCGCTTTTTCTTGTCGAACACCGACTGGGCCTGTTCGACCGTCTCGGACGCCACGTCGATGAGCCGGCGATCCCGCGGCTGGCGGAACACGTCGCGCCAATCGTACCCGGCCGACCACAGGCGCGAGTACTTGGCGGCCATGTACATGCTCCAGATGACCGTGATGAACAGCCACCCCGAGTCGGAGAAGATCGACGCGAGGACGATGATGACGTTGACGAGAAAGTACTTGTAGAATTTCGACCGGAACGCCTGCACCTCGGGCGCCGACCACCGCGCGATGTCATCGGGCGACGGCGTCGAATGGCGCACCTGGTTAGGCATCGTGCCCGCGGCGATGCCGTACGGCGTCGGGTACTGCGCCACGGGCAGCGGCGATTGCGGCGGTGGTCCCCACGCCGGCTGCGACGCCGTGATCGACGCGGTACGCGCGGGCATCTGGCTCATGTCGCCCGCCATCACGGCCTCGAACGCCGCGGCGCTCGGGAACCGGTTCGACGGCTCCTTCTCCAGCAGCGTCATGACTGCGTCCGAGAGGTCGCGCGGCACGTCGGGCCTAACGTGGTCGAGCGGCGCCGGCCGCTCGGAGATGTGCTTCATGAGCATCGCGGCCGTGCTCGACGCCAGGAACGGGAGCTGGCCCGCCAGCATCTGGTAGCCCACAATGCCTAACGAATAGAGGTCGCTGCGGCCGTCGATCTCGCGGTCGCCCGCGGCCTGCTCCGGCGACATGTACGCCGGCGTCCCGATGGCCACGCCGGTCGCCGTGAGGCGGGAGTCCGCGCCTTCCTGGATCGCGCGCGCGATGCCGAAGTCGGTCACCATCGCGCGTCCGTCTTCGCCCAACAGAATGTTATCGGGCTTGATGTCCCGATGGATCACGCCCCGCGCGTGCGCGTAGGCGAGCGCGTCGGCGACTTCCCGCAGGATCCGGCGCGCATCGTCGACCGGCATCGGTCCCCGTTCTGCCAGACGCTTGGCCACCGTGTCGCCGTCCACGCATGCCATGACGAAGAACACCAGGCCCTCGCGCTCGTCGACGCTGTAGATCGGAACGATGTTGGGGTGGCTGAGCTGCGCCGCGGTTTCCGCTTCGCGCAGAAACCGCGACTTGATTTCCCCGCGGAAGCCAAGCTCCGGTGGCAGCACTTTGATGGCCACCATCCGTTTGAGCCGCCGGTCTTTCGCGCGATACACGATGCCCATGCCGCCGCGCCCGAGCTCGCGGTCCAGCTCGTAGTTGGCCGTCAGCGCGCGCTCGACGAGCGCGTTGAGTTCGGCGTCGGAAGAGGTGGCGGTCGGATCGGGCACTAAAGGGGTCGCTGGGGAATACAAGATGCTTAGTGTACCATGCCCGGCAGCGTCTGAAAAGACGAGCCGGTCGTCGTGGCAGTTGCATTACGTCAAAGCGACGGGAGGAAGTTGCAAATCCTGCCCGCGTGGCGTACCTCATGCCGTTGTGCAACGCGCGGAACCGGTGGTCCGGCGCGTCGATTCACGCTGTTGGACAGTAATCCCAGAGACGACTCGACATGGCACAACGACAAACACTTCCAGTTCTACCGCTACGGGGAACCGTGATCTTCCCCGGCCTTACCCAACCGATTGCGGCTGGGCGTCCGGGCACGTTGCGCGCCATTGAGGCCGCGCTCAAGGCGGATCGCCTCGTATTCGCGGTAGCACAGCGTGATAACACCGATGAGCCGTCACCCGACATTCTCTACTCCATGGGTGTGATTGCGCGCATCGGACAAGTACAGCGCGGACTGGGCGGCGTGCAGCTGCTGCTGCAAGGCGAGCAGCGCGCGACGTCTCTCCAATACACCACAACCGACAACTATCTCGCCGCGGTCGTCGTGCCGGTGGACGAGATGAATCCGCTGGATGAGCATGACCCGGCGTTCGAGGCGCTTCACAAAGAAGCGCGTGAGCGGGCCGCCGAGCTCGGCGAGAAGCGTGGACTGCCCGAAGAGGTCGTGCACCAGGTGCTCGATTCGGTAACCGAGTCGGGCAAGTTCGCCGATCTCGTGGCGGGCTACATCGACCTGTCCGTACCCGAGAAGCAGGGGCTGCTCGAAACGCTGAGTGTGGAGGAGCGCCTGCGTCGCGTGCTCGTGCACGTGCAGCGGCAAATTGGTTTGCTCGAGGCGCAGGAAGAGATCAAGTCGCAGGTGCAGGAGGAGTTGGGCCAGCGCCAGCGCGAGATGTATCTGCGCGAGCAGATGAAGGCGATTCAAAAGGAGTTGGGCGACGACGACCAGAGCCGCGAAATGGAAGAGCTTCGCGAGAAGCTGTCGAAGCTCGAGCTGCCTAAAGCAGCGCGGCAGGAAGTCGAGCGCGAGTTGGGCCGGCTGGAACGCTCGGGGCGCGAGTCGATGGAAGCGCAGGTGATCCGCACGTACCTCGAGTGGATCGCCGAGCTTCCGTGGAATACGCGGTCGGACGACAACCTCGATCTCAAGCACGCCGCCGAAGTGTTGGACGAAGATCACTACGGTCTGCCGGACGTCAAGGACCGGGTGTTGGAGTTCCTGGCGGTGCGTCAGCTGCGCGCGCAGGAGTTGGCGGAGGAGGTCGAGAAGACCGGCGAGTTTCCGGCGGCGAAGATCCGGCCGCGCCGCGATGACGCGACGCCGTCGCTCAACGCGAAGGACGACAGCGACCGGCAAATCACCGACAAGCGCGAGGCGAAAGCGCGCGCGATGGCGAAAGGTCCGATTCTGCTCTTCGTTGGACCGCCGGGTGTGGGCAAGACGAGCATCGCCAAGTCGATCGCGCGTGCGTTAGGCAGAGAGTACGTGCGGGCATCGTTGGGCGGCGCGCGCGACGAAGCGGACATCCGCGGACATCGCCGGACCTATGTGGGCGCCATGCCGGGACGCGTCGTGCAGGGCATGAAGCAGGCGGGCACCAAGAACCCTGTGTTCCTGCTCGATGAGGTCGACAAGCTCGGCGTCTCGTTCCAGGGCGATCCGGCGAGCGCGCTGCTCGAGGTGTTGGACCCGGCCCAGAACGACACGTTCACCGATCACTATCTGAACGTGCCGTTCGATCTGAGCGAGGTCTTGTTCATCGCCACGGCCAACTTCATTCAGAACATCCCGGCGCCGTTGCTCGACCGCATGGAAGTCGTGGAGTTCTCGGGCTACACCGAGCGCGAGAAGGCGGAGATCGCGAAGAAGTACCTGATTCCGCGCCAGCTCGAGGAGTCGGGGCTGTCGGACAAGGGTGTGGTGTTCGACGACGATGCGGTGATGAGCGTGGTGAGCCAGTACACGCGCGAGAGCGGCGTGCGGCAGTTGGAGCGGCAGATCGGCGCGGTGGCGCGCAAGGTGGCTCGGCGCATCGCGTCGGGCGAGCAGGTGCCGCACGAGCTCACGCCGGCCGACGTGCGCGAGTTGTTAGGCCGGCCCAAGGTGCATCCCGAGCACGCGGCCGAGGAGAACGAGGTGGGCGTCGCTACGGGCATGTACTACACGCCGGCGGGCGGCGACATCATGTTCGTCGAAGCGGCGGTGCGGCGCCTGTACGGGCCGGCGTCCGCGGACAGCATCACGCAGACCGGTCCGTTAGGCACCGTGTCGCTCATTCTCACCGGCCAGTTGGGCGACGTGATGAAGGAGTCGGCGCGGGCGGCGCTCACCTATGCGGCGACGCACGCGCGGAGCCTCAAGATCGCCGAGGATGGATTGGGCAGCATCGAGGCGCACATCCACGTGCCGGCGGGCGCGATCCCGAAGGATGGCCCGTCGGCGGGCGTCACGATGTCGACGGCGCTCGTGTCCGCGTTGTCCGGCGTGCCGGTACGGCGCGACGTGGCGATGACGGGCGAGATCACGCTGCGTGGGCGCGTGCTGCCGATCGGCGGCCTGAAAGAGAAGGTGCTCGGCGCACACCGCGCCGGCATCACGACCATCGTTCTCCCCAAAGAGAACGAGGCCGACCTGGAGGACATTCCGGAGGAGGTGCGCAAGCTGCTCACCTTCCACCCGGTGACCACGCTGGATGAGGTGTTCGCGATCGCGTTGGCGCCGAACGGCGCCGGCGCGAGCGCGCATCCGCCGGTCGAAGAGGAAGTGCCCGCGGGCGCGCGCTGATCGCGCGGCCGCGCTCCTGCCTTACGGGATCAACCGCTTGGGTCCGGCCGGCGCGGCGCCGGCCGCGTCGTCGTGGACCGGGCGCGTCGCAGCCGGCGCCGCGATCACCGGCGGATCGACATCGTGGCCGCCCAGGCTGCGCTTGAAGTCCCGAATCCCCTTGCCTAACGTCGCTCCCAGCTCCGGCAACCGGCGCGGCCCGAAGAACACGAGCACGACGCCCAAGATCAGGAGCAGTTTGTCGATACCGATTTCGCCGAACACGTGACCTCCGGTTCACTGCAGGCCGATCGGGCCCCACGACCACAACGCCCACGCCGCCGATGCCGGCGCGCCGGGCTGCGTCCCATCCATGAAGTATTCAGTGTAGCGCTGATCCGGGGGAGTACTATCGGTGGCGGGCTCGCCTCCCAACCGGTCGAGCTCGGCGATCGCGATGCCGGCCGGCACGTCGTCCCACGTGCCGGCGGGGTGGTTGACCTGATAGTAGTGCGCGATCATGTCGCCCCAGATCGGCGCCGCGAGCGTACCGCCGGCCGCGCCCGGCACGATGGGTTGCGGCACATCGAAGCCCAACCACACGCCCGCCACGACATCGGGCGTCATGCCGACGAACCAGACGTCGGTGTTGTCGTTGGTCGTGCCGGTTTTTCCCGCGACAGGAATCGCATCGGGCACCCATTTGCGCACCGAGGTCGCGGTGCCGCGCGCCACGACGTCGCGCATCATGTCGCGCACGATGAAGGCGATGCGCGGGTCGAGGGCGAAGCGCGGCGCCTGGGCCTGCGGCGCCCACACTTGATGGCCGGCACGGTCGTCGACCCGCACCACGTATCGCGGCTCGACCACGGAGCCCAGGTTGTCGAACACCGTGTACGCCGACACGAGATCGATGGGCCGCAGCGCGCTCGCGCCGATGGCGCTCGACGGATAGGGCGCGATCGGCGTGTCGATGCCGAGGCGCTTGGCGAAGGCGATGATGCTGTCCATGCCGACGCGCATGCCCAACTGTACGGCCACGGGATTGCGCGACCGGACGAGCGCCTCGCGCATCGTGAGCGGGCCGTCGAACCGGCCGTCCGCGTTGCCCGGGCGATAGACCGTCCCGTTGGGCATCGGGATCGCGAGCGCCGAGTCCGTGATCAAGGCGTTGGGCGGAATGCTGTCCCGCAGCGCGCTGGCGTACACGATGGGCTTGAACGCCGATCCCGGTTGGCGCACCCCGTTCACCGCGCGGTTGAACGGCGACGCCGCGTAGTCGCGGCCGCCGACCATCGCCAGCACGTCGCCCGTCTGCGGGTCGAGGGCGACCACCATGCCCTCGAGAAAATCGGTGCTGCCCTTGGCGCGGTGCGCATACGTTGGGTGGCGATATCCAGGCCGGGCCTCGACGCGCGCCAGACCCGAGTCGAGCGCCAGCGTGGCGTCGCGCTCGAGATCCGGATCGATGGTGGTGATGATGCGATAGCCGCCGTTCATCACCGGGACGCCAGCCTGCTCGGCTTCCTGCCTAACGAGATCGACGACGTACGGCGCCGCTGCCGGCATGCCCGCGTCCGGCGCCGTGACCACCGGCTGCCCCTCGGCCCGATCGGCGTCCTCGCGGGTGATGTAGCCCTGGTCCGCCATGAGCGACAGCACGAGGTTGCGCCGTTCCCGCGCACGCTCCGGGTGCCTGATGGGATCGTAGATCGCCGGCCCCTTCGGCAGCGCGGCCAGGGTCGCCGCCTGTTCGAGCGTTAGGCGCGCGGCCTCGACGCCGAAGTAGTGGCGCGCCGCCGCCTCGACGCCGTACCAGCCGTGGCCGAAGTCGATGTCGTTGAGGTACGCCTCGAGAATCTGCTCCTTGGTGTAATGGCGCTCCATTTCACGCGCGGCCGCCTGTTCACGCAGCTTGCGCGAGATGCTCCGATCGCTCCGGTTGATGACGTCCGGATGCATGTTGCCGACCAACTGCTGGGTAATCGTGCTGGCCCCGCGCGCGTGTCCGCGAAGCGCATCCTTGAGCGCCGCCGCGACGCCGACCACGTCGACACCGTCGTGCTGGTAGAAGCGCTGGTCTTCCACGGAGATGAAGGCCTGCCCGACGTACTTGGGCAGCGACCGCAACGACACGCTCGTGCGCATCTCGCGACCGATCTCGCCGATGAGGGAGGTGCCGTCTCGCGCGAAGACCAACGAGGATTGCGCGGGCTGCACGATCTGCCATGCTTCATCGGTCGTTCCGCCGCTCTGCGCGCCCGCAACCATGGGCGGCGCGGCCAGTGTGACCGCGATGGCCGCGGCCCCGACCCGCATCCAGTGCGGGCGATGGCGCACGGCGACTGCAACGTTCATATCGTTCACCAAAGCTCCAGCTATCCCGGCGCACCGTGCGCCGGACATTCCCAGTGTGATACCCGAGACGGGTCCGAATGACACACGATCAGCGGGCGGCAAGATAACCCGCCCCTCTCGGATTTCTGTGACATTGCTCCACTGGGCCCGTCGCACCAACTTTTTGTCATGCCATCCGTCATCGACGTCGCAACCGTCCAGTTCGCGCCTCGCAAAGGCGAATACGAAGCGAACCTCGCGCGCCTCGGCGAGCTCGTCGCCCAATTGGACACGCTCGCTCCAAGGCCGCAGGTGCTCCACCTGCCCGAGACGGCGCTCACCGGCTACTTCCTCGAGGGCGGCGTGCGCGAGTTCGCGCTCACGGCGGGTACACAAGCCGCTGATCTGCAGCGCGTGTACCGGAACGCGGTACCGCAAGCCGCTGACCGGACGCTCGAGATCGTGCTGGGCTTTTACGAGGTCTGGAACAACACACTCTACAACAGCGCGATGTGGGTGCGGGTGGGAGGCGCCGCGCCGGTCATCCGGCATGTGCACCGAAAGAACTTTCTGCCCACGTACGGGCTCTTCGACGAGGAACGGTTTGTCGAACGGGGGCAGTCGTTTCGCGCATTCGACACGCCCTGGGGCCGCTGCGCCGTGCTCATCTGTGAAGACGCCTGGCACAGCCTAACAGGGACCCTGCTCGCTCTCGATGGAGCCCGGGCGATTTTCATCTGCTCGGCGGCGCCCGCCCGCGGTCCGTGGCCGAGGGAGGACGGGATTCAGGGACCGTCGAGCGTTGCCCGCTGGGAACGACTTGTTCGTGACATTGCCGAAGAGCACGGCGTGTTCGTCTCGTTCTCCAATCTCGCGTCGAGCGAAGCCGGCAAGTCCTTCCCCGGCGGAGCTTTGGTGGCAGGCCCCAAGGGTGAGGTTCGCGTGCGTGGACCGCTCTGGAGCGAAGCAATCCTGCCGATCGCGATGGACCTGGGCGACCTGACGCGTGCGCGAGCCGATATGCCGCTGCTGGCCGATTTGCGTACCGCGATGCCACACCTGATCGACACGCTGGGCCGGATCCAGACCGGGCACGCCGAGGCGCCGCAGTTCGATACGGATGGGTGCGAGGCGAGGACGATCCCGCCCACGTCGTCGGGAACCGCGCGCGCCCGCTCGATGGCGGTTGTCGACGGCGGCATGGCCGCGGCCGGGACGCCGCCCCCGCTCGAGATCGATCCGGCGCTCACGGAAGAGTGGCTGGCGGCGTTCCTGCGCGATGAGATCACGGGCCGCGGATTCCACAAAGGCATCGTGGCCGTGTCCGGGGGCGTCGATTCATCGGTGACCGCCTACCTGGCGGCGCGCGCGTTAGGCGCGGACAACGTGATCGGGCTCAGGCTGCCGTACCGGGCCTCGAGCCCGGAGAGCTTGTCGCACGCGCAGCTGGTGATCGACGCATTGGGCATCGAGGGCCGCACGCTCGACATCAGCGCGGCGGTGGACGGCTACCTGGCCAACGAACCCGATGCGGACGCGACGCGCCGCGGCAACGTGATGGCGCGCGCGCGCATGATCGCGCTGTTCGACCTGTCCGCGAAGTACGCCGCGATTCCGTTAGGCACTGGCAACAAGACCGAGCGCCTGCTCGGCTACTTCACCTGGCACGCCGATGATTCGCCGCCGCTCAATCCGTTAGGCGATCTGTACAAGACGCAGGTGTGGGCGCTGGCCCGGCACCTGGGCGTCCCCGGCGACATCATCGACAAGCCCCCCACCGCCGATCTGGTGACGGGCCAGACGGACGAGGGCGATCTCGGGATCTCGTACGCCAAGGCCGACCTCATCCTGCACTGGCTGCTGCACGGCTACGCGCCGCCGGAGCTCGAGGCGCGCGGCTTCGCGCGGGACGAGGTCGAGCTGGTCCGGCGCCGTCTCGAGCGCACGCACTGGAAGCGGCGCTTGCCGAGCGTCGCGATCATGAGCTCGACCGCGATCGGCGAGAGCTGGCTCAGGCCCGTCGACTACTGACGCCGCTCGCCGGGCAGATCGAGGAGGATGCGGGCGCGGCCCGATTCCACCTCGAGCTCCACGTGGGACGCGGCGCGGCTCAGGGGCGGCGCGCCGCGCGCCGGCGGCGCCAGCGTCAGGTAGGCGTGCGTACCGAGGATGTACGGGAGCGCGTTACCGCAGATCACGTTCGCCATCTCGCCTAACGCATCCCACCGCCAGGGCTCGGCGTCCGGGCCGTCGAGGCCGAGCATGTTCTCGGCGAGCGCGCGGAAGACGTCATCCGACACGCGCAGCGTGAGGCAGCCGGCGTGCGCGCCGTCGAACGCGACGCTCACCGCGGCCGGCAGCGCCTCGAGCGCGCTCGGCGTGTCGACGGCCGAGCCGACGGAGAGGAGTCCGAGCTCCTCGAACGCCAAGGTGGCGGCGACGCGCAGGGCGATCGCGTTGTCCGTCATCGTCCCGGGGCATCCAGCGCGCGCAGCACCGCGTCGCGCAGGTCTTCGGGCGCGAACGGCTTGTGCAGAAAGCCGTGGCCCATCTGGAGCACCTGCGACGCGCGCGCGTCGCTGCCGTCGGATGACACCACGATCACGCGCGGGCCCGTGGCCGAGCGGCCCAGGCGGGCGAGCATGTCCAAGCCGCTCAAGCGCGGCATGTTGATGTCGACCAGCGCGAGCGTCACCGGCTCGGTTTCCAGGATGTCCAGTCCGGCGAGGCCATCGGCGGCCTCGTGCACCGTGCCTAACGAAAGGCCGGTGAGACGGAGGGTCCGGATGATCATGGCCCGCATCACGCGGCTGTCGTCGACCACGAGCACGCACAGCGGGCCGCGGTCCGCTCCGGGCGCCTCGGCGCGATCGATCATAGCTCGCCCTCCCGCTCCGGTGTCTTGAGCCAGACGCGCCCCGTGGCGACGTCCAGCGAGATGGTGCGCCACACCCGCGTGCCGCCCACGTCGTGCGCGTGAATGAGGACGCCGTTCTTCCACAGCAGCTTGCGCAGCATGACGAGGTTCCGTTTGCCGATCTGGAATCCGTCGGCGGTCGCGTCGCCGGCGGACGCGCCGCCGGCGACGGCCACCCGCAGCCGCGCCTTCGTTGCGCCTAACCGATAGCAATCACGGAACAACGCCGGCACGCCAGTGTCGACGTACTCGAGGGGACGCCCCCGCGAGCGGTCGCGGTCATCGGTGGACGCCGGCAGCGGCACGTGCAACAAGCCGCCCACGCGCGCCACCGGATCGAACACGGCCACGCCCAGGCAGCTGCCTAACGCATGAGCCACGAGGCGCTCGCCCGGCGTGTTGGACACGCACATGGCGCCCACGCCGACGATGCGCTCACCGGTCGCTCGCGCCGCCGCCATCCTAACGCACGTACACGGCCGGCTGCACGTACCGGAATCCGTGCGTCAGCGTGCCCAGACTCTCGGAGTGTCCGACGAACAGATAGCCGCCGGGCGCCAGCATGTGCCAGAAGCGCTCGACCAGACGCTGTCTGACGCCGGCATCGAAATAGATCATTACGTTGCGGCAGAATATCGCGTCGAACGGGCCGCGCAGCGGCCAATCGCGAATGAGGTTGAGGCGCGCAAAGCGCACGATGGCGCGCAGCTCCTCGCGCACCGCGAAGCGATCGCCCGATGCCGAGGCCTCGAGCATGCGGCGGCGCAGTGCGGACGGGATCGCCGTGATCGCGCGGGCGCCGTACGTCGCGGAGCGGGCGCGCGCCAAGACGCGCGTCGAGACGTCGGTCGCCAGGATTCGCGCGCCGGCAAACCGGTCTGCCGGCAGGTGCTCGCGCATCAGCGCGGCAATCGTGAACGGCTCTTCGCCTGTCGAGCATCCGGCGCTCCACACACGCACCGGTCGCGTGCCGTGCGCGATCGCGGGCAGCACCTTCGTGGTGAAGAACTCGAAGTGCGCCGGCTCGCGAAAGAACGCGGTCTGATTCGTCGTGAGCGCATCGACGAGCGCACCGAGCTCGGCGAACTGCCGTCGCACCGCATCGTTTTCGACGCGATCGAGATACGCGGCGAACGTCGACGCGCCTGCATCCACCACGCGGCGGCCGAGCCGCGAGCGTACGAGCTCCTCTTTCCCCTCGCGCAAGCGGATGCCGCACGTCTCGTACAGCAGCGCGCGCAGCCGGCGGAACTCGTGCGGCCGTAACGCAGGAATGAGCGACCACGGCGCCGCCGCGAGGTCCGCGGCGGGTGCGTCAGAACTCCTCGAGAACGTCGTCATCGTCCCCGTCGAACGGGTGCGGCGTTGCGTTAGGCGCTGGCGGCGTCGGCGTGCTGAGCGCGTGGCGCGATCCGCCGCGCGGCGCGATCGGCCGAACGGGCGACGGACCCGCCGCCACGCCGCGATGCGGCGTGCGGCGCGCCACGCGTGCCCCAGTGTCGCGGCGCGGCGTGGCAGGCGCCGTGACGAGCTGGAAGTGTCCGACCAGCGCTTCGACTCTCTCGGCCTGTCCCGACAACTCTTCTGCTGCGCTCGCGGATTCCTCGGCGTTGGCGGCGGTCTGCTGCGTGACCGCGTTCATCTGCTCCACGCCCGCTGCGATCTGTTCGATGCCCTGGCTCTGCTGTTCCGAGCCGGCGGCGATCTCCGCCATTGCCGCGCTCACTTTGTTGACGTGTTCGGTGATGTCGCCGAAGTTCGCCATGACTTCGCGGTTGATGGTTGCGCCGCTCTCGGCGTTCTTCACCGACTCCTCGATGAGCGTAGCCGTGTTCTTCGCCGCTTCTGCGCTGCGCATCGCAAGGTTGCGCACCTCTTCGGCGACCACGGCGAAGCCGCGACCGGCGTCACCCGCACGCGCCGCTTCGACGGCCGCATTGAGCGCGAGCAGATTCGTTTGGAAGGCGATCTCATCGATCGTTTTCACAATGCGCGCGGTGGCCGCTGCGGCGCCCGTGATGCGGTCGGTCGCTTCGGCGAGGCGGTTCATGCTGTGCGCGCCGCGTGTCGCGCTGTCGCGCGTCGCTTCGCTGAGTTGACGGGCGTCGCGCGCGCTCAGCGCATTCTGCCGCGTCATGGCTCCCATCTCTTGCAGGCTGCTCGACACTTCCTCGAGCGAGCTCGCCTGCTCGGCCGCGCCTTGGGCAAGGAGTTGGCTGCCTGCGCTCACCTGGCCTGCACCGGCGGCGACTTGCTCGGCCGCCATTGCGACCTCGGCGAGCGCCTCGTCGAGCTGGCCGAGGGCCTTGTTCAACGCTTGTTTGATGCGCGCATGCTCGCCGCGATATTCGCCGCGCATGCGCGCGCGCAGATCGCGTGCGGCCACGCGATCGAGCACTTCGGCCGCTTCGTGCACCGGCGCGATCACGGCATCGAGCGTCTCGTTGAAGCCCGCAACGAGGTCGTGGAACGTGCCGCGGTAGCGCGCGGTGTCGCCGCGTCGCGTGAGCTCGCCCTGCTTGGCCGCGTCGATGAGCGTGCGCACTTCCCGCGTTAGGCCTGCGAGGGCCTCGACCATCTCCTGGAACGAGTGGCTGAGCACGTCGTTGGGCCCGCGCGGCGTCACGGCGACGCCGATGTCGCCCTCGCCCAGGTGCCGAGCCACGGCCGCGAACTCGCGTTGGGCATCGATGATCCGCCTGAGTCCCTGCGCCAGGTCACCCATCTCATCGTGCGACGTGACCCAGACCTCGACGTCTACCTGGCCTGTGGCGATGAGGTTCATCTTCGTGGACAGTTCCGAGACCGGCCAGTTGATTCCGCGCTCGAGGACGAAGGCGGCGATGAGGGTCACGAGCACGGTGACGAGCGTTCCCCACACCAGTGCACGGCCGACGTTCGCGTCGCGCTCGGCGCCGGCCGCGCGGAGGGCGGACAGGGCGCTCTGCTCCTGTGCGACGCCCGTCGCAATCAGGCGCCGGAGGTCGTCGACCTGCTTCTGCTCGCCGGCGCCGTCGGCAGCGGTGCTCGCGGCCGCGCGGCGTGTCCGGAGCGCCGGGACCACAATGTCATCGTGCAGCGAGGTGCCTAACCGCTGCAGCTGATCCCATCGTGCGCGTTGCGCGTTGTCGGTGGCCGACAACTGTTGCAGCGAATCGACCCGGCGGCTGAAGGCATCCCATCCTGCGTCGACATCGTGCTGCGCCGCATCGCCTTCGCCGAGCATCGCGCCGCGAAAGCCCGCATCCATGGTGAGGAGGCCGGCCAGCGCATCTTGCGCGCCGTCGATCGTGGCGATCGCGTGCAGCGTGGCGGCGCGGTCGACCGCGCCGGTGTTGATCGCGCGATCCATATAGATGCCCTGGGCGACGACCATCGCGAACACCGCCGCGAAGGCGACCGTCAGCTTCCAGCGCATGCGCAGATCGTAAAACCAGTTCATGGTCATGGCCATCGGTCCGGATGGAGGAGCGGCAAGTCAGTTAGGCAGCAGTCGGCGCGCCGCCGTCGGGGCCGGCCGCCGCGAGGTCGCCGGCGTCGATGACGCGCGCGATGTCGAGGAGCAGGCGCACGCGTGCGGCCGACTTCGCGATGCCCACGAGATAGTCGGTCTGTACGCCGGCGCCTAACGGAGGCGGCTGCTCGATGTCCCCGGCCGCGATGTCGGCCACTTCGGACACGCGGTCGACGAGCAAGCCCACGTGCGCGGCGTGCGCGGCGACGACAATGATGCAGCTGGTCGGCCCGGGCTCGACGGCGGGCAGATCGAATTTGCGCCGCAAATCGAGAATCGAAATCACCCGGCCGCGCAGGTTGATCACGCCGCGCACGAAGGGCGGCGTGCGCGGGACGCGGGTGATGGGCAGCACGCCGATG
The DNA here is from genome assembly GCA_025927495.1 of Gemmatimonadaceae bacterium. Lineage (GTDB taxonomy): Bacteria > Gemmatimonadota > Gemmatimonadetes > Gemmatimonadales > Gemmatimonadaceae > JADGGM01. The sequence continues at coordinate 8,225 of JAICLH010000026.1, read as the reverse complement.
ATTTCGTGCACGGCGAGAATCTCCATGCCGTATTCTTCGGCGCCCAGGAAAAACGTGAGGTACTTGCCTGGTGCAGCGGTCATGCGACGGCCTGCGTGTTCGGTTGGGCGCGCCGCGCGAGATCGAGCACCTGCGGCACGTCGAGGATGAGGCCGACGCGGCCGTCGCCCAGGATCGCGGCACCGGAAATGCCCGGCACGTGGCCGGCGCCCGCGGTGACGGGCTTGGCGACCACTTGCTGCTGGCCGAGGATTGCGTCCACGAGGAGCGCGCATCGGCGATCGCCGGCGCCCACCACCATGAGCAACGCCGCGGTCGGATCCTCGCTCGCGCCGTCCACGTCGAGCAGCCGGTGCAGCCGGACTAACGGAAGCACGTCGTGCCGGAGCCGCACCATTTCGCCGCGTCCGCCCACGGTGAAGAGCGCGCCGCGGTCGGGGCGGAAGCTCACGACCACGTTGGTCGTCGGCACGATGTAGCGTTCGTCGCCCACGCGAACCAGCATTCCGTCGGTGATGGCGAGCGTGAGCGGCACGCGCAGCGTGATGGTCGTGCCCTGTCCGGGCGTCGACTGGATATCCACGCGGCCATGCAGCGCCTGGATGTTGCGCCGCACGACGTCCATGCCCACGCCGCGTCCCGAGACGTCGGTCACCTGCTCGGCGGTCGAGAGACCAGGCGCGAAGATGAGGTCGAGCATGTCCGCGTCGCTCGGCACCTCGCCGGGATGCACCAGACCGCGTGCCCGCGCGCGCTCGAGGATGCGGTCGCGCTGCAGCCCGCGGCCGTCGTCGCTCAGAGCGACCACCACCTGGCCGTTCATCTGCGTGGCGCGCAGCGTTAGGCTGCCGGCGGCCGGCTTGCCGTGTGCCTGTCGCTCGTCCGGCGGCTCGATCCCGTGGTCGATCGCGTTGCGCACCATGTGCATCAGCGGATCGGCGACCAGCTCCACCATGTTGCGATCGAGCTCCGTCATCTCGCCGTCCACGCGACAGTCGACCTGCTTGCCTGCCCGGTGGGCGAGATCGCGCGCCAGCCGCACCAGCTTGTTGCACGTGCCGCGCAACGGAACCATGCGCAGGCCCATCCCCATGTCGTGTAGATCGCGCACGAGCTTGCCCGCGTGCGCGACTTTGCGCGCCAGCTCCGGATGGTCCCGCCCGGCTGCAGGATCCTGCGCGATCATCCAATGCGCGACGACCAGCTCGCCGACGGCATCCACGAGTGCATCGAGGCGGTCGAGCCGCACGCGCGCGCTGTGCGTGGCACCGCTGTCGCGGGCCGTCGATGCGGATGTCGCCCCCCGCGGCCCAGTCGGCCCGGCGGCAGATGTGCCCGGCTCGGCGTCGATGTCCTCGAGCTCGCGCAACACGCCGAGAAAACCGGACGGGTAGGCGAGCGGCTCGCCGTCTCGCGACGCGTCGAGATTCTTGACCGTGTCGCGCAGCGCGTCGAGCGCGCGGAGCGACAGCGCGGCAATCCGCCCGGCGAACCCATCCCGGCTCCGCCGCTCGCCTAACAGTGACTCTCCGTGGTGCGCGCGCGCGACGAGTCCGTCGAGCTTGAGGAAGCCCGCCGTGCCCTTGATCGAGTGAAAGGCGCGCATCACCGTCTGCGCCGCTTCGCCGTTGTCCGGCTCCCGTTCGAGCACAAGCAGCGCCGCTTCGGCGCTCTCGATGTATTCGAACGCCTCGTCGCAGAAGTCGCCCAATAAGGACCGGTCGGTGTCGTTAGGCAGCGCGAGCGCCGGCAACGACTCGGCGCGCGCCACGACAGAGCGCGGCCGCCGTTCGGTGAGCCCGATCAGGTCGGAGGTCCGCGGCTTGAGCGCCGGGGACGCCTCCGGCAGATTGCGCATGATCGCGATGGTCGATCGCTCGCGACCCTCGATCGCCGACAACCGATCGCCTGCCTTGGGAGAGGCGAGGTACGCGCGAACTGCCTCGAGCAACGACAGCGCCGCCTGGTGCAGCGCCGGCTGGCGTTGACCGCGATCGCGGTCCGGACGAAGCGCTTCGGCTACCAGTCGTAGAGAAACACACGCGCGCGCTTCCTTGGCCGGCACGCGGTCGATGAGTCCCAGCACGCCCGTTCGGAGCGCTCCACGTGTTTCGAGGTCCGAGACGCTCAACCGGCCGATGGCGGCGCTCAGTTCGTCGAAACGGGACAGGATGGCGCGAGACGTACGACGGGACGCTGAGGGCACGCGAGCGGAACCGCGATGACGGGTGGCGGAGCACGACCGCGCGAGCGGGAACGGCGCGGCAGATGCATATCGGCTGATGCATGTCATCGACGCGCGCGACCTAAGGGACGCAACGGCTCGAGCGTTGCGCGATTTGGTGCAGGCTCGTCGGTGAGGGAGCGCGAACCCGTCCTCTATTCGGGAGCCGTGATGTCGAAAACGGTGCTGGTCGTCGAGGACTCGGCCCTGTTTCAGAAAGCGTACGCCGCCGCGCTGTCATCGTACGCAAAAGAACCGCTGGAAGTGCTCTACGCCTCGAACGGCGAAGAGGCGCTCGCGCAGGTCGAGCAGCATCCGACCATCGATCTCATCGTGTTGGACGTGAACATGCCGGTGATGGACGGCCCGGCATTCCTCCAGCGTCTACGCCGCGACTACGCGTCGCTCGATATACCGGTGATGTTCTCGAGCACCCGGGCGTACGCGATGCGCGATCAGATCGGCAACTCGTTGGGCGTCGTGGCCTATCTTCAGAAGCCGTTCGCACCACGCGAGCTGCACGCTCTCCTCGACAAACTCTGGTCCTGACCGGAGGCGCCAGGCGCCGCCGGTCGCACCCGCTACGCCGCGTAGGCCAGGCTGATTGCCCGGCGTGCGCCGCGCTTGAGCGCGCGGTGAACGACGCGCGCGTACGTCAGGAAATTGAGGCCGGCGACGGGATATCGAATAAAGAACTCGTGCGGCAGCATGTCGCCCTTCATCCGGTGACAAGGACCGCATGCGACGACGAGATTGCCCGGCACATGTGCGCCTCCGCGGGCGAGCGGATAGACATGGTCGATGGTGGCTATCGCGAGTTCCAGCGACGCGCCGCAGTACACGCAGCGGCGGCAACAATCACGCATCATTGCGCGCTTGAGCGCGCGTTTTTCGTCGTGACGACGGGGATGGAGGGGTTTGCGATGCAGCCCGCGTGTGCAACGCGGGGCTGAAGGGACGATGCGGTGAAGAGCATGTCGTGACATTGCACCTCGCCGAAAAGCAGCGACGCCCAGTCTCGGGGATCTCCCGAGCTGGGCGTCGCTGGAAAACGAGACGCGTTCGCACGTTCATTCGATCGTGCATCGCGCTCGACGCTTGATCGATCCGTTGATGTCCTTCGTCGCGGACCGTGGATGCTCATGATCCTCCGATGAGCGTGACGCCATAACCGCGCTATGCGTCACAGCATTGCACCTCGAATGCCGCCGCGCAAGAGCTTTTTTTTGTTGGCTCCGTAACGAGTCATGTCCCACCTCCGTGGTCGCGCGATGCGGCCGCCGTTGGGCGAGCAATGACGTCGACCACCGCCGAACCCGCCATTTTGCTCCCGAACAAGCCGACCTGGCTGACGGACGAAACGATCCGCCGGCTGGTGGTGGTATTTGCCGCGTTCGCGATCCCGGTTGGTTTCGCGTTCCACCAGTACGCGCGGCCGTTCCCGTGGCTCGGCGCTGTGTTGCTCTTCTTCGTGTCGATTGCGACCAGGGCGTTCGGGATTCCGCTTCCCGGCAAGGGGTTCGCCAGTTTCGCGGTTGGCGCGGGCATCGCGGCAGTGGTGGCGCTCGGCTGGGCGGCCGGCGCGCTCGCGGCCGGACTCGGCATTTTGCTCGGCGACGTGTTGGTTCGACGTTTGCCGCTCCGCAATGCAGTCGGTAACGCGGCGCACTTCTGCACGGCCTGCAGCCTGGCCGGCATCGTATACTATTGGCTGGCCAACGGTCAGTTGGGCGCGGGCATGTTCGCGTCGGCCAACTCGTGGCGGTTGGCGATGTTGATCTGCCTGTTCATCGCGATTCTCAACGCGACGTTTTACCTGCAGCTCCGCTTGTCTCCGGCCATCGCGTGGGTGGACGCGCGCCTCACGGCGCGGGGGGAGAGCACGGTGTCCGTGGTGGCCACGCTGCTCGCGCTGACGGCGATGCGCCTGGCCTACAGCAAGGCCGACTCGCGGTGGTATTTCGTCGAAGGCGGCATTCTGATCGGCGTGGCCGCGCTCACCCACTGGCTCGTCAAGAAGGGTGCGTTAGGCGAGAGCCTGCAGCTGGTGCAGCGGTTGTCGCGCGTGATGTGCGCGAGACCAGAACTGCACCGCGCGATGAGCGACATCGAGCAGCTGACGCGGACGCTCGTGCCGTGGGAAGAGATGGGCATCGCCCGGTTCGATGACGCGACACGCGAGTTCGTCGTGCTCACCGACACGGGTCACGCGCTGACGGGCGGCATGCGATTCCCCGCCGACCGCGGTATGCCGGGCCTCGCGCTCGAGCGGGGCCGCGCCGTGACGCGCCGTGATGCCGGCACCGATGTGAACGACTTCACGCGCTACTCGGGCTCCGAGATCGTCGTCCCGCTCAAGTACGGCGACCGGCTCGTCGGACTGTGGACCGTTAGGCACTCGCGCACCGACATGTACCGCGACTACGATGCGCATCTGCTCGATGGCGTCGCGCCGCAGCTCGCGCTGTCGCTGTCGCTCGACTCGCTCATCCAGCCGGTGCTCGATGCGTCCGAGCACATGACGCAACACGTCGAGGCGATCACCGCCACCACGCAGCAGCTGCACGCGTCGTCACAGGAAAGTGCCAACACGGCACGCGTCCTCGCCTCCACGGTGCGCGCCCTGTCGGACACGCTGTCCAAGGGCGCCGACGAAGCGCGCGCGGCACAGGAAGTCGCCGAGAGCACGGTGTCCGAAGGACGCGGCACCCAGGTGAAGGGGGAGCAGATGCTGCGCGACGCGCGCATCGTACGTGGCGCCACCGAGCAAGCGTCGACGCAGCTCACCGCCGCCGCGGCGATCGTGCAGGAGGGTGCGCAGGAGGTATCGCGGCTCCAAAACGTGTCGAGCGCCGTCCAGAAATTCGGTCAGACCATCACGTCGCTCGCGGACCAGACGGGTTTGCTCGCGCTGAACGCCGCCGTCGAAGCCGCCCGCGCGGGCACGCACGGACGGGGATTCGCGGTGGTCGCTCAGGAAATTCGCGCGCTCGCGGATCGCAGCGCCGCCGAGGCGGAGGCGATGGACCGTGCCGTGCGCGACATCCGCGCGGCGCTCGAGCGCGCCGTGACCCTCATGCAGCGCACGCGCGAGCAAGTGTTAGGCGTGGCTCAGGCGAGCAATGGCTGGGTGGACGAGCTCGACCGGATCGTGACCGCGTCGGAAACCGTGGCATCGGCGGGATATCGCATCGTGGACGCCGCGCGTGAGAACGCGCAGCGGTCCGACATCATGGCCCTGGCGCTCGCGGGCGCGCAGCAGGACGCATCGCACGCCGCCACCGAAACCGACGTCGTCGCAGGTTCGAGCACGCAGCAGGAGAGCGCGATCGAAGCGCTCAACGACGCGGCCACGCAGCTCAGTATCACGGCCAACGAGCTGGCCGCGGCTGTCACGGCGGTGCGAAAGGCCGACTAGCGAACTGCGTCTGAGCCTCGGATCGCAGATGACAGAGACAACGGGAAGAGGGAAGCGCTCGCTGACGCTCGCTGGGGGAAGCGCTTCGCTCGGGGAAGCGGCGGCGACGCCGCCTGAGGGAGTGGAACAACATCAATGGTCTGCGCAACGTGAGCGCCAGGCGCGAGCCCGCGCCATCAGGCACTCTCCACCCAGAGACCACTGATGTCCGTCCACACCCTCAGGCGGCGTCGCCGCCGCTTCCCCCAGCACAGCGCTTCCCCCAGCGAGCGACAGCGAGCGCTTCCCGCTTCCCCGTTGGCTGCGATATGAAACTCAGACGCGATCCACCGCGGCCCGCCAATCTGGCGTCGCTGCTCAGAGTGCGCTGAGCTGCGGGACCCGCTGGCTTTGTTTCATGGGATCTCGCAGGCTCGCGATGATGCGGGCCGCGGTCGCATCCAGCTGTGTACGGTCGGGCATAGTTGAGCCCGGGAATGGAAGCGGCACGTCGAAGCCGTCGCCCACCCGGCGCGGAATCAGGTGTATGTGGAAGTGGTACACGTCCTGACCCGCCGACTCTCCGCTCGAGACGACCAGGTTCATCCCCTCCGTGCCGGCGACCCGGCGAATGACCGGCCCGAGCTCCATCGCCACCGAAAACAGGTGCATCCCCAGTTCTGACGGCAAATCCAGCAGCGACTCGTAATGCTGCCTTGGGACCACCAGGACGTGCCCCGGATTCACCGGCTGAATGTCCATGAACGCCAGCGCATCGCGGTCCTCGTAGCACATCGACACTTCCGCGGCGCCTTGGATGATGTCGCAGAAGATGCAGTGGTTGGCGTTGGGGCGATTCATGGAGCCTCCCTCCAGTGAGACTGGAGTTGTTACGCACGGCCGGTGCCATCGATTCGACCGGACGGGCGGGCCGCCCTTGCTGGTGCGACCCAGCCGATCCTTATTAGTAGCCGGATGATTGTCGCCCGCGCCGCATTGGCCGTCGCCGCTCTTTTTCAGTCGGCCCCCGGGAACGGTGGGTCGCCGACACAGATCGTTGCGTCGGTGACACGGGCGGTGGAGCAGGACAGCGTGCCCCAGGCTCGCCAGGTGTGGTCGGACCGGCTGCGCGCGAACCCGGGTGACCGCGCATCGCTGCTCGCGTTACAGCTCCTGGCCGAGCGTGTGTACGACTTCTCTCGCTCGACGCAGTACTTCGGACGTCTGACGCGTGTCGGGACGCCGGCGGACAGCTACGCAGCCTACGGCGCGCTCGAGCGCGGCAAGGCACTGTTCAGCCGCGGTCTTCTGGTTCAGGCGGAGTCGAGCTTCGTGGACGCCGTGCGCCTCTCGCGTGCGGCGCGCGACCGCGCCGCGGAATTCGACGCCACACTCGGTGTGGCGATGGCGCGCGGCCGTACGTTAGGCGCAGAGGTCGAAGCGGCCATGCTCGACAGTCTCGGACGCGGCGTTCCGCGCGACCCGGCACTGGATGCGGCGTGGCGGTGCGAGCGCGCGGCGCTGGCGGCACGCACCGGCGAGCGAACCGCGGCGGCGCTGGCCAACCAGGGCATCGCGCTCGCACGTCGCGCCGGCGACACGCGTCTCGAGGCGCGGTGCACGTGGGTACTCGCGCAGGACTACGTGCGACAGGGCGACATGGGCACCGTGGCGGTGCTGCTCACGCGGGCGGAAACGATGCTCGACCGCGCGCACGAGCGCTCGGGGTTGTCATCGATGCTCCAGTGGCACGGCTTCATGGAAGTCTCGATCGCCAACTACGGCCGCGCGCAGTACCTGCTGCAGGGCTCGGTGCGTGAAGCCGAGGCGTCGGGCAACTTGTCGGCGCTCGCGTGGTCGCTGGTGAACCTGAGTCAGATCTCACTCTCGTTGAACGATCTGCCGTCGGCGGAGGACCGGGCCGCGCGCGCCGAATCGTCGTTTCGCGCGACAAAGGACGAGTGGGGCCTGTCGACAGTCATCGGTCTGCGCGGACAGGTGGCGCTCGACATCGGCGACACGGCGGCGGCGCGGCGGCAGTACACCGTTGCGTTAGGCCTGGCCGACCACGACCGCAATGCGTTAGGCATCGCCGGCGCGCATCTGGCGCTCGCGGACCTCGCCGTGCGCGCGGGCGATTGGCGCGCCGCCCAACGCGAGCTCCAGGCGCAACGCGCGGCGTTCCGGCGCGGCGGCGCCACCGGCTGGGTGGACGGACAGGATTTCTACTACGGCGTACTCGCGCTGCGCCAGGGCAACCTGCGCGAGGCGCAGCGCCGCTTTCGCGGCGACCTCGCGACGCTCGACTCCTCGCAGCACGTGCGGCGGTACCTGTCCCAGGCGATGACGGCCGAAGCGCTGCTGCGCCAGGGTGACACGCTCGGCGCGGAGCAGCGGTTAGGCGACGCGAGCGCCCAGCTGGACGCGTGGCGCCGCACCCTCGGCGACCAGCAGCTCAAGCAGCTCGCCTTTCAAGTGCGCGACGCGTTCGGCGGCCGGCCGCCGGCCATCGCGATGCTCATCGCGGGCATCGCGCGCTCGGGTCGCATCGAGCAAGCGTTCGCGCTCGCCGAGCAACGGCGCGCGCGCAACCTGCGCGACCGG
>JAICLH010000057.1 GCA_025927495.1 Gemmatimonadaceae bacterium | reverse complement strand
TTGGAGCGCGCATCATACAAAGGCCTCGATGACCAAAGCGATTCCCTGTCCACCACCGATGCACGCGGAGCCGAGTCCATAGCGCTTCCCGGCGGCTCGCAACGCGTGAATCAAATGCGCCGAGATTCGCGCCCCCGAAGCGGCCAGCGGATGGCTCATGGCGATCGCGCCGCCATGCACGTTGAACTTGTCGCGCGGAATCTCCAGCTCGCGCTCGACGGCGCACACCTGCGGCGCGAACGCTTCGTTCACTTCGATCAAATCCATGTCGTCGAGTGACATGCCTGCCTTACGGAGCGCGATGCGCGAGGCCGGAACGGGCCCGATACCCATGACGGTCGGATCGACTCCAGCCACCCCCCACGAGACGAGGCGGGCGAGCGGCTTCTTGCCGTTCTTTGCCGCCCAGTCCGCGCTGCTTACCACGAGGGCGCCCGCACCGTCACCGATACCGGACGCGTTGCCGGCTGTCACCACACCGTCTGCCTTGAAGACGGGCTTCAGTTTGGCCAGTCCCTCGAGCGTCGTATCCGGGCGCATGTGCTCGTCGCGACGGAACTGCTCGACCTGACGCGTCTTCGGGTTCTTCACCGGAATGGCGATCACCTCGTCGTCGAACACGCCGGATTCCCACGCGGCGCGCGCCATTTGTTGCGAGCGCAGCGCGTATTCATCGACGCAGCCACGATCAAGCTTGTATTGCACCGCCAACTTTTCGGCCGTCTCGGCCATGGCGAGTCCGGCGACGGGGTCCTTGAGGCCTTCCCAGAGCGAGTCCTCGAGCGGCGGCATTTTGCCGAGCGGAAGTCCCCAGCGCAAACCGCGCGCGATGTGGGGTGCCTGCGACATCGACTCGCCGCCGCCCACCAGGCACAGGTCGGCCTCGCCTAACAGAATTTCTTCCGCGCCGTTGACGATGGCTTGAAATCCGGATCCGCAAAGGCGGTTTACCGTGAGACCCGGCGTCTCGTTGGGGCAACCGGACCGTAAGGCGACGTGTCGGGCGAAGTAGATCGTATCCGACGTCGTCTGCATCACGTTGCCGAAGATCGAATGCTGAATCGCGCCGGGCTCGACGCCGCCCCGCTGCATGGCCGCCGTGGCGGCGTGCACGGTGAGGTCGATGGCGCTGAAGTCTTTGAGGGTACCGCCGAAGGTGCCGAACGGTGTCCGGACCGCGGACAGGAATACCACATCACGGGCTTGGCCCTGGGTCTTCACGGGGTCTCCAATGGCGAATATCTGTCGCTGAAAGATGGCCCGTCACCGAGACGGTGGGAACTGCCGCGGCTATTTGACGCCGCCCTCGCGCACGCGACGGGCAATCCAATCGCCGACTTCGCGCGTTCCCATTTTTCCACCGACGTCAGCCGTACCGACGCCCTGGCCGATGGCGGCGTGTACAGCCTGCTCGACCGCACGCGCGGCGTCGACGGCGCCGAGGTCGTCGAGCATCATCGCGAGCGTGAGAATGGCGGCCATCGGATTCGCCACGTTCTTGCCGGCGAGCGGCGGCGCACTGCCGTGCACGGGCTCGTACATCGTGACGCCGCCCGGGTGTCGATTGGCGCTCGGCGCGAGGCCAAGGCCGCCCACCAGCATCGACGCGAGATCGGAGAGAATGTCGCCGAAGAGGTTGCCGGTGACGATCACCTGGAACGACTCGGGCGTGCGCACGAGATCCATGGCCATCGCATCGATGTAACGTGTGTCTCGCTGGATACCCGAATATGCGCGGCCGACTTCTTCGAAGACGCGTCGCCACAGATGATGCGCCTGAATTGCGTTCGCTTTGTCTGCCATCGTGACGCGCGTCTTGCCGTGATCCGCCGCCCACTTGAAGGCGTACCGCACGATGCGCTCCACACCTTTGCGCGTGTTCAGCTCTTCGGCAATCGCGATCTCGTCCGGCGTTCCCTGCTTGAACGTTCCGCCGACGGACACGTAGAGACCTTCCGTGTTTTCGCGGAATACGACGAGGTCGAGGTCGCGCGGCGTCTTGCCTTTGAGGGGCGTGAGACGCTCGTCGATCAAACGCGCCGGGCGTTCGTTTACGTACAGGTCGAGCTGGAATCGCATGCCGAGCAGAATGTCGCGCGCGTGCTCGTTGCCGGGGACGCGCGGATCGCCGAGCGCGCCTAACAGAATCGCATCGAAGTCGGTACCGAGGCGTTTCATGTCCGCCGGCGCGATGGTCACGCCGGTCTCGAGGTAATGGTCGGCGCCGTGCGGCAGTTGCTCGATCTCGATGCCCGGTGCGAACACGGCTTCAACCGCGGCGAGCGTTTTCAGCGCTTCGCCGACGACTTCCGGTCCGATGCCGTCGCCCGCAATGACCGCGAGGCGGCGCCTCACGGAACCGCCGGGTGTGTGGTGTCGCCGGATGCGCTGCCTAACCGACCGGTGTCGGTGCGTGTCGACCCGGGCGGCGTTGGACTGTGGCTCACGGCCGACGGGTGCGATAGGGTGTACACGTACGCGGCAAGCCGCGTGAGGTCGGAGTCGTCGAGCATTCCGGCGTAGGCGGGCATGGCAACCGAGAATTGTCTGGGTGTGGCGACGCCGCTCGCGATCACGCCGCGAATACCCGTGAACGAGCTGTCACCGTTGAGCCACGTCGTGTCGGTGAGATCGGGGCCTAACTTTGCCGTGCCGCGGCCCAATCCGCCATGGCACGTGAAGCATCGGCCGCGGCCGTGATAGAGCGCATAGCCGGCAGCCGAGTCGGCCGGCTGGATGACGACGGGGGCGGCGGGCGTGACGGTCGCGCTCTCGAGCGGAACCAGCGGCGGCGTCGTCGCGGTGCTTTCCGTGCCCGCCGTACCCGCAAGCGGCATCGCTGCTGCTGTATCGACCGGCACGCGGCCACCCCTTTTCTCTCCGTGACAGGCGGCGAGCGCGACGGACAACGACACCACACAAACCGCGACGTGCCGCATTACGACGTGGCGATACCGCGACCGCACGTGATGCAGAATTTCCAACTGATCTCGAGCTCGGTTCCGCACGCGGGGCACCGCTGGATCGTGAGATTCTGTCCGCAGTGCGGACAGAACGCGACACGCCGACCGTCCGGCAAGTTGCCGCCGCAGTAACGACAACTGCTGTCGCCTCGAGACGAAGCGGAGGTCGATGACGCCGCGCTGGCAGTCGGTTGAATCGTCGTGGCAACGCTCGTACTCGACCCGCGCGTGGCCCACGACGGACGCGGGACCGCCGGGGAGGGCGACGCCGGCGCGCGGGGAACGGAACCGCTCGAGGCGCTCTTTGGCACGCTGCTCGAGTCCACCATCATTTCATCCGCGCGTTGTTCGGCACCGGCGAGCAACGCGATGCGCGATGCCGCGAACTCGCGGAATATCGCCGTGTTCGGGTTGGGCGTTGCGAGCTCGGCCCGTATCGCGCCGGCCATCGCGTCGTCAACTGCGAGGTAGCCGCGTTCACCCGCGAGCAGTCGACAGAGCGCTACCTCGTAGTCCTGGTTGGTCTCGATGCCCGTCTCGCGTCGATTGTGTCGGTACGGAATCAGGTTCTGGTAGAGCTCCGATACCTCGAAGTGGTGCGACAGGTAGGCCGGATAGCCGTTACGTATGTTCTCCACGAGACGTCGAAAGAGCCGGTCGAGATCATCCATGTCTGATTCCACGAAGAGGTGGGACGAGCCGTCCTGCCAATTATAGGCGGCACGGCCCGCGCTCGCGCAAGGGCGCGCGTCGACGCCGGAGTCATTGCACTGAATCCCACATCGATAGTCCCGCGGCTGGTCACGCGCGTCACGGCACTGACTCTCGCGCTGTTCGGCTTGGTGCCGGTGGCGAATCTGCTCGCTCCCGGCTCGCTGCCATGGTGGTCGGACGCGGTGTCGTGGTGGCTGTTCGGTGGTGCATGCGTGCTCGTGATCGCGTATGTCGTGTCGCGCGCGGTGGGCGACCGCGCGACGCAATTGGGCACACACGCGCGCGCGGTCGTCATGGCCCCGTCGTCGCGCACGTTCGTGTGCGTCGTGTCGATCGCCGGATTTCTGTTGGCGGCCGGCGCCTCGTGGTACTGCTTCAACCGGCAGCCGCAATCGATCGACGCGATGGCGCAGCTGTGGCACGCACGCATGCTGCTGGCCGGCCACCTCTCGATTCCTACCGAACCCGACCCCGCGTTCTTCTCGGCGATGAACGTAGTGGATGCGGGCGGCCGGTGGTACTCGCAGTTCCCGGTGGGCGGACCGGCGGTCCTGGCGGCGGGTCTTGCGTTAGGCGTGGCGTGGCTCGTCAATCCGGTTTTGATCGCGCTCACCGTTCGGAACGTGTACCGGTTCGCGCAGCGCGCGTACGGCGAGGCATTCGCGCGGGCCGCGACGCTGCTGCTGCTGGTGGCGCCGTTTTTCATTTTCATGGGCGCGAGCGAGCAGAACCACGTGCCGGCGCTCGCATTTGCCACGCTCGCGCTGGCGGCGCTGCCGGCGTGGGCGTCGGCCGGGTCGCGCCGTGACGCGTTCCGGCAGGCGGCGATCATCGGCTTTGCGTTAGGCGCCATGGCGACGATCCGCCCGCTGGACGCGCTGGCCGTTGCGGCGGCGATCGGGTTGTACCAACTCGGCGTCCTGGTGCGCGCCAAGGCGCGATGGGCGGACATCGCGGTGCAGTGCGTCGCTGGAGCGGTGCCGGTCGCGGTGCTCATGTGGGCGAACGCCCGCACCACCGGTGCGCCGCTCCGATTCGGATACGAAGTGATGTGGGGCGCGAACCAGGCGCTCGGGTTCCATCCGAGCCCGTTCGGCGATGCGCACACGCCGCGCCGCGCGCTCGTGCTCGCCTCGCTCTACCTGATGAAGCTGGACATGTATCTCTTCGAGTGGCCGATCCCGGCACTCGTGGCGCCGATCATCGCGCTCGCGTGGCTGCGCCGGCCATCGACATGGGATGCGTTGCTCGCGACGATGGTCGTTGCGGTTCTCGGATCGTATGCGCTCTATTGGCACAACGGCCATTTTCTCGGGCCGCGTTTTTTGTATACGGCGGTGCCGGCCTTCGTCCTGCTGGCGGCGCGGGCGCCGACCGCGATCGCGGAGCGCGTCGGCGCCGTTGGGCGAACGATGGCGTATGCCGTGATGCCCCTCGGCATCCTCTGCGCGCTCACGGGATGGTCCGGTCCGATCGGCATCCCGGCGCGGCTCGCGGACTATCGCGGTGGTCAGTGGGAGCTCAAGGAAGACATCGCTGCGCAAGCGCGCGACGCGCACCTTGGACGCGCGCTGGTGTTCGTGCACGAGGGGTGGGGCGCGCGGCTCATGGCGCGCATGTGGGCGATCGGTGTATCGCGCGCCGATGCCGAACACCTACTGGCCACGTCCGATGCGTGCGCACTGGAGCTGGCCACGGACGCCGAGGAACGGCACCCGCGGGCGGACACGGTGGGACGTGCCGCGCGCCTCGCCGCGGCAACGCCTAACGCAGTGCGCGGCGAGCTGCATCTGCGCGGCGACGTCACGCCCGACGTCACGCTTCGTTTTGCCAGTGCCGCGCCGCTTCCCGCCGAATGCGTGCAGGAGGCACAGGCCGACTCGATCGGCATGAGTCTCTATCCGCCGTTTCTGACCTTGAATCGGGTCGGACCCGACGGCCGCGTCGGCGGCGATGTGGTGTACGTGCGCGATCTGGGCCCGCGCAACGAGGAGCTGCGCGCACGATTCGGGGATCGCACGTGGTACCGCTATCGTCCGCGCCAGTCATCAGCGGATACCAGTCCGCCTTTCGTCCGTTACTAACGGAACGCGGCCCCGCGCGCGACGCTCACGCGTGCACGCCGGGCAACCGCTCCTGTGCGCGCGACGAGAGGTGCGCACGCGCGATGTGATTGAGCGCCGCAACGCCGTCCCGCCACGTGATCTTCTTTCCCTCGGCGTACGTGCGACCGTAGTAGCTGATCGGCACTTCGAACACGCGCGCCCCCATCTGCGACAGCCGCGCGACGATCTCGGGCTCGATGCCGAAGCGTGAGTTCGTGAGATGCATCCGGCGGAACGCATCCATCGTGAACGCTTTGTATCCGACCTCCATGTCCGTGAGGCTCAGATTCGTGAACATATTCGACAAGATCGTCAGGCCCATGTTGCCGACGCGGTGCCAGAAGTACAACACGCGATGCGCCCCGCCGCCGCCGAACCGCGTCCCCACGACCGCGTCCGCCTGGCCATCGAGAATCGGCTTGATCATCGCGGGTATGTCGGTGGGGTCGTACTCGAGGTCGGCGTCTTGAATGATCGCGATGTCGCCGGTCGCATGCTGCCGCGCGGTGCGAATGGCCGCGCCCTTGCCGCGGTTTTCCGGGTGGCGGGCCACGATCAGCGCCTCCCCTCCCGTTTCGGCTCGCCGCAGGAGCCGGTCGTACGTCTCGTCGTTAGACGCGTCGTCGACAGCGACGATTTGCAATCCCAGGCCCAACGACTGGAGCCCGCTCCGTTGGGCGAACACCGCGTCCAGCGTACGCTCGATGGTTGCTTCTTCGTTGTAGCAGGGAATCAAGACGCTGAGAACCGAGAAGCGCGGTGCGGGCATCGGGCGCCGGGAGCGGGGTGGGATGCGTCAGTGCCGTTCGAGACTATCCATGGTTTGGTCCGCGTTCGACTTGAGGGATGAGCGCGTCTTACCCCCAGCATGGGTGACCAGACGTGTCACCACATCATCCTGGTTCACCTGCGCGTCCGTCCATCCCCACCAATAGCCCAACGCGACGCCAAGCGCCAATAATATCATGACCTTCCGCATCGGAGCTCTCCTGAGAGACTGGACCTCAGAAAAGACTCTCGGTCGGAACAGCCGGTAACTCTCGTGCCGGTTTGAAGCTCGCGAGATCGGGCATGGGGTCCGGCGCGATCGTCACCCGGCCTCGTGCACGCTCCGCCGCGAGCCACGCGTCGAACTGCGAATCGATCATTCCGTTCGATCCGACCTGCCGCGCTGCGGCGCGCGTCGCCAGCATATTCGCGTATTCGTTCTGGGGATGTCCGGCGTGCCCGCGCAACCATCGCCACGCGATGCGATGCCGCCGCGCGGCCTCCACGAGCTCGCGCCACAACGCGACGTTCTCGATCGCACCCGTCTTACGACGCCAGCCACGTCGCGCCCAATCGTAGACCCACGACGTCATGCCGTCGATCAGATACCGCGAGTCGCTCGTGAAGACTATTTGACGCACGGACCCGTCGAGGCCCGCCAGGCGCAGTCCCTCGATTGCCGAGCGGAGCGCCATGCGATTGTTGGTCGTGGCGGGCTCGGCAAGCCAGTAGTCGCGGCGTAGCGGCTCGTGTCCTGTCCCGCTGGGGATCTCGATGAGTCCGCCCGCACCGCCGGGATTGTTGCCTTCGCGTCCGTTCCCGAGGCACGATTCGTCGGCGTAGATCGCGATGAGCTCGGGGGTGACGTCGGCGTGCGGCATCGAGGATCGAAAGCGCGGAATCGTGGTGTCCTAACGGACAACGTGAACGGTGTCGATGTCGTCGAGCGAGAACGCGAGCGCGTCGCCCGTGGTCGGATTTCGCGCCTCGACGATCTCATGGCGGCCGTCGGTTCGCAAGCGGAGCGGAACGATCACGTACTCCGTGCCGCGCCGCATGACGACGACGCGCTGGGCGTTCGCGATCGCGCGTTCCAGCGCATCGTACTCCGCGGGCGTCAGGTGCGCCACGGCTCGTCGTCGCGCGTCCACGACTGCGCGAGCCGTGTGAGCACCCGCGTCGCGCGCTCGATCTCGTCGATCTCGATCCATTCGGCGGCCGCGTGGGCGCGGGCGATGTCGCCCGGGCCATAGCAGATCGCGGGGATCCCCGCTTCGTTGAGCAACGCCGCGTCCGTCCAGGCGCTCAGGCCCTCGACGCGCGCGGTCTCGCCCGCCGATGCGAGCGCGGCCGACAAGCACCGCACCACCGGAGCGTCCACCGCGACGTCGCTCGGATTTTGCGACAGGTCCAGCGTGACTTCGGCGCCGAAGGACGGACGACGGGCGCGCACGCGGGCGCATGCCGCGCGCACTTCCTCTACCGCCTGCGCCGGCGTCTCGCCGGGCAACGTGCGCCGCTCGATGCGCAGCGTGCACCGGTCGGGATACGTCGACATGCCTAACCCGCCATCGATGGTCGACGCGTGCCACGATGCGCGGCCAAGCAACGGATGCGTACGCCGTGTGAGCTGATCCGACTCGAGCGCGTCCAGCTCTGCCAACAGCAGTCCCGCGTGCCGAATCGCGTCGACTCCCACGTCATACCGGCTGCCGTGCGCCGCGCGCCCCTGGACCGTCACCGTCGTCCAGACGAACCCCCGGTGTGCCGGCGCGATCGCCAGGCGCGTCGGCTCGGTCACGATCGCGGCATCGGCGCGGACGCCGCGCGCGAGTATCGCGCGCGTGCCGATGCTGTCCCACTCTTCACCGGCCACCGCCGTGATGATCACCTCGCAGTCGAGGCTGCCGTCGGCGGCGCGGGCGGCCGCCGCGCACATCGCCGCCACGCCGCCTTTCATGTCGGATGAGCCGCGTCCCCAGAGGGAGCCGTCGCGCTCCTCAGCCGCGAACGGCGCGTGCGTCATGCCCTCGGTGCCGACGACATCGAGATGGCCGTTGAACATGAGCGTGGGGCCGCCGGCCGGTCCAACGCGCGCCACGACGTTCGGCCGGTTAGGCGCGGCGTCGAGCACCTCGACCGCGAAGCCCCACGCGCGCAAGACCTCGGCCAGGGCGCGCGCGACGGGACCTTCGCCGGGGGCTCCGGGCACCAGCGAGGGATTGCGGGAGTCGACGCGCACGAGTGTGCGCGTGAGCTCCGCCGCGTCGCCGCGCGTGACCGTCATGCGGGCACCTCGACGTCGAGGCAGTGCGCTCCGTCCGTGTCGATCGTGAAGGGCAGCGGCGCCGCCACCGACGCCACCGCCTCGCGCACGGCCTCGACCGCGTCCTCGGGCGCGATCACCAGCACGCTGCCGCCGCCCGATGCGCCTAACGCTTTGCCGCCCGTCGCGCCGGCGCGCCGCGCCACCTCGAGCAGGCGCTCGATGCCCGGCGTCGAAATCCGTGCGTGCAAGCTGCGCTGAAACCGCCAGTGTTCGTCGACTAACGCAGCGAGCTCGTCGAGCGACCCCTCCGCCAGCGCCACGGTCATGCGCGCCGCGAGCGCTTTCATGCGGCGCAGCGCCGTGGTCACGCGCGCATCGCGTGCGCGGTACGCATCGATCACCGCGGTGATGGTGTGACCCGAGATCCGCGATTCCCCGGTGAAGCCCACGATGCAGCGCCGCTCGAGCTCGGCGCGGCAGGCGGGCGAGAGCGCGATGCGCCGCGCCTGGACGCCGGCGCCGAACCGGAGCTCGAGCGCCCCGCCTAACGCAGCGGCGTAGTGGTCCTGGCTGCCGCCGGGCACGCGCAGTCCTTCCGTCTCCACCGCTCGACTGCGCTCGGCGAGCGAGGTGGCGTCGGCCGTCTCCCCGCGCCACGCCGACAAGGCTGCTTGAATCGCCACCCCGGCCGCCGATGATCCGCCCAAGCCCGCGCCGCGCGGAAAGTCGTTGCGCAAGTGCAGCGACACGTTGGAGATGCCCCCGCGTTCGAGCGCCGCCCGCGGTAAAGCCTGGTCTTCGTCGTGCGCATCCACGTGCAGCCCAACGCCGCGCCCGGCGAGCCGCGCCGTCGCGTAGCGCGCAATCGCGAGATTGCACACGCACCCGCCTTCTTCCTCCGGGTAAGGCGGCACGTCCGTCCAACCGCCGCCAAAATCAATGCGTACGGGCGCACGCGCCGTGACTTCACGCACGGTTCAGCTCGAACAACGGCACGCGGGGTGCCGTGTCATAGCAACGACGAGAGCCAAACCGTCGGAGCGAGTGCATATTCATCAGCAGGTAGCAGGGTTGGCGGCGAAGGGAAATCGAAAGCTAGCCCGTGCCCGCTCGATTGCCAGACTGCTGAGTGTCGGCCATGATAGAGCGTCCAGTCCCTTCGTGTGTCCGCCAGGTGCCCGATGCCAGATCTCTCGCGATACCTCGTTGACCGCACACTCATCATGCTGTCGAACCGTGAGCCCTACGAGCACCGGTTCGTCGAGGGAACCGGCGGCGAGCGCGCCGTCGAGGTAAGGCAACCACCCGGCGGGCTCGTCTCCGCGCTCGATCCAACGATGCAAGCCACGCACGGCGTGTGGGTCGCGTGGGGCTCGGGCAGCGCCGACAAGAGCACCGCCGATGCGCAAGGACGCCTGCGCGTACCGCAAACCAATGCGTACACCCTCCGTCGAGTCTTCCTCGATACGACCGAGGTCGACGGTTTCTACCTTGGTTTCGCCAACAGCTCACTGTGGCCGCTGTGCCATCTCCTCGTTCAGCACTTTTCCTACCGCGACGAGTTTTGGGAACGCTATCAAAGCGTGAACGCGAAGTTTGCGCGCGCCGTCGCCGATGAGATCCAACTCGCGGACAAGACGCCGATCGTCTGGATCCAGGACTATCACTTCGGTCTCGCTGCCGCCATGATCCGGGAGATCGTCGAACCGCAGTTGCTGCATCAATTCTGGCACATCCCGTTTCCACCCGCAGACATTCTTCGACTGCTTCCCGTGGACGTCGACGAAGCGTTGCTCCGCGGACTCCTTGGCAACGACCTCATCGAGTTTCACACGGAGCGCTACGCACTCAACTTCCTCGGCTGCGTTGCCGAATTCATCCCCGAAGCCGAGATCGATGCGGAGACGTTCACCATTCGCTTCGAGGGTCGCGACATCGAAATCGGGGTATACCCGATCAGCATCGACGTCGATCGCTACGAGCGCATGGCGTCCACGCCGGTGAACACGGCGCTTGCGGAGCGGCTGCGCTCGCGCTACGCGAAAAACGATTGTCGGTTAGGCGTTGGCGTGGATCGGGTGGACTACACCAAAGGCATCCCCGAGCGGCTGCGCGCGCTGCGCTTACTCTGGGAGCAGCACCCCGAGATGCGCGAGCGGTTCACCTTTTTACTCGTCGCGACCCCGTCGCGCTCCGAGATCTCGGCCTACCGTTCGCTCGAGGAGGAAATGGTGCGCGGCGTGCTCGAGATCAACGCGCGCTTCCGGACGCGCACGTGGACGCCGATCGTGCTCGTGCACGAGAACGTGAGCGCAGAATTGTTGGCCGGGGTGTATCGCGCCGCGGACTTGTGTCTCGTGTCATCATTGCAGGACGGCATGAACCTCGTGGCCAAGGAATTCCTCGCGTGCCAGATCGAGGAACGCGGGGTGCTGGTGCTGAGCCGGTTCACCGGCGCCGCGGAAGAGATCGATGGTGCGGTGCTCATCAATCCGTTCAACATCGACGGCTTTGTCGAGGGGATCCGCCGTGCGGTGAACATGGGCGATGGCGAACGGCGTGTGCGGATGCATCGCATGCGCACGCAGCTGCGCAGCCGGACGATCTTCGACTGGCTCGCGGCGATCCTCAGCCGGACCGAAGCGATCATCGCCGAGCGCTCGCAGGAGACAGGCGCGGCGTGACGCGCGCGCTGCTTCCCGTCGCCGCCGACGTCAGCGCGCGGCTCGCCGGGACGCCGCTCGTGTCGATGCTCGATGTGGATGGCACGCTGGCTCCGATCGCGCCACGCCCGGACGATGCGGCCGTGCCTCCGGAGACCAAACGCCTCCTCGCCGCACTAGCGACGCATCCCGACGTGACCATCGCATTCGTATCCGGTCGAGCGGCAGCCGATGTCGAGCGCCTCGCTGGAGTGCGCGGCGCCTGGATCGTCGGCAACCACGGCTTCGAGATCCTCCGGCCCGACGGCACGCCGCTCACGGAGGCTTCGTTAGGCACCGCTCGGGACGCCATCGCCGCCGCGCTGCGCGAGATCACAGACGCGGTGGCCTCGATGCCGGGCGTGCTCATCGAAGACAAGCACTGGACCGTGAGCGTGCACTTTCGGCTCGCCTCTCCGACGGTCGCACCCGCGCTGCGCGAAGCCGTGCGGCGCGCGGCCGATCGTCACGGGCTCAGGGTCATGGAAGGCAAGAAGGTGCTCGAAATCCGGCCTGACCAGGACGTGAACAAGGGCACTGCCGCCCTGCAGCTCACGCGCGAGGTATTCGCCGGGCGTCAGGGCTCCGTGCTCTATGTCGGCGACGATGCCACGGACGAAGATGCCTTCACCAGCCTGCGCGCCGCGATGCCGATGGCGGTCACAGCGCGCGTCACACATGATGAAGCGGCGCGGACCGCCGCCGAGTTTGCGCTCGATGATACGAACGCGGTCGCTGAGTTTCTGGGTTGGCTGGCCGCCGAGCGCAGTATCCCCACACTCGGCAGGCCGTGATTCAGCGCCTTTTCTTGGCCGCTTTCTTCGTGCTCGACTTGGGATGCGAAGCGGCCGACTGTTTCTTGGCGGCGGGTCGGCTCGCCGCACGCGTCGGGCGCGCGGTCTTGGCCGCCTTGGCCGCCGGCTTGGCGTGCGACGCAGGGTGCGACGGAGGGTGCGACGCGGGCTGCGGAGCAACGTGCGTGGCGGCCGGTTTCTCCGCGACAGGCGCCGTCGGCTTTTTGATCGGTGGCGTCACGACTGGCGGGGAAGGAGGCAGAGTGGCTGCCTGCTTTCCCGCCGGTTTGCGCTTCCCGTGCGCCTCTTCAGCCTCGCGAATAATCCGGTCGGCTTCCTCCTGCGTCATTTGGCCGCGCCGCACCATGTATTGCACGATGTCGCGCGCGCTCTCGATAGCGAAGCCAGCGATGCCGGCGGCGGCGTTGATGACATCCTTGATCGCTTGTGCGATCTTGCTGCCCGCTTCTTGACTGATTTCTTGCGCCCTGAGCGCCATTTCGGCGACAGTGTCGCGCGCGTCAGTGCTTCGGTGACCTGGGGCGCGTCGCGGGACACCCGGCTGACCCTGCGGCGGGGCCGGTGGCACATCGGGGGCCTTGGTCTCTGCGGCTAGCGGCTTGTCCACCATAAGTATGGTGCGCTCCCTATCGGGCAGTGAGGTGACGCAGCGTGAGTGACGTCGCGGGCAAACGAGGGTCGGATCGCGGGCGAATGGGCGCGCCACATCGGTCCTGTGCGAGCCGCTGGGTTAGGCGCCGGTAAGTATATGATTTCACGGCAGCTACGCAAGTCGTCGACCGTGCGAACTGCCCGACAGCCATAGATAGCATCTTCGCCTTGGCACCCGTAAAGTCGTGGATATTATCGTCATTATAGCGCTTATATGGCGACAGTAACGCGTCAATTGCTCGAAGGCGTCAACGTCTTGGACCTGAGCCGAGTCCTAGCCGGGCCGCTATGCACTATGATGCTCGGCGACTTGGGTGCGAACGTCATCAAGGTCGAGCGACCGGAGATCGGTGACGACACCCGGTCCTGGGGCCCGCCGTTCGACAGCCGCGGCGAAAGCGCCTACTACCTCAGTATCAACCGCAACAAGAAAAGCGTCGCCGCCGACCTCCGAGCCGAACGCGACCGAGCACTCATTGAGAGTCTCATCGAGAAGGCCGACGTCGTCGTCGACAACTTTCGCCGAGGCACGCTCGAAGCGTTCGCGCTCGACCCTCGCCGCTTTCTCTCGCGCTTCCCACGACTGGTTTGGTGCACGATCACCGGCTTCGGCGCCGACAGCGACCGCCCGGGCTACGACTACGTGGTGCAAGCCGAGCGCGGATGGATGGCCATCACGGGCGAGCGCGATGGACAGCCGATGAAGGTGGGCGTCGCGTTAGCCGATGTGATCGCCGGCAAGGACGCCGCGATCGCGACGTTGGCGGCGCTGGTATCGAGCGCCCGCACCGGTGTGGGGCGACGCGTGGTGACGTCGCTCGCGCAAAGCGCGACCGCGGCGCTGGTAAACGTGGCGCAGAACGCGCTGGTCACCGGCCGCGACGCCGTGCGATGGGGCAACGCGCACCCGAATCTCGTGCCGTACCAGCTCTTCGATGCGCGGGACCGGCCGATCGTCATCGCAGTCGGAAACGACACCCAGTGGCGCGCCTGCGCCCGTGCGTTAGGCCTGGATGAATTGGCAGATGATCCCGCGCTGGCGACCAACGCCGGCCGCATCGCGCAGCGCACGCGCGTGGTGCAGGCCGTCGCGGCGCAGGTGCACGAGCGCACGGCGCACGATGTGGCCGCCGCGCTCGACCGCGCCGGCGTGCCCTGCGGCGCCGTGCGCACGGTGCTCGAGGCCTTGCGCGAGGCGGGCGGTTCCGCGCTCACCGGCGTCGCGCCATCGGTGCCCGGCACGGTACGGTATCCACCGCCGCGGCTGGACGAGCACGGCGCCGATATTCGCGCCCGCGGATGGGCGGTATTCGCGTGACTAACGGAACGCGCCGGTCGCGGCCGCCACACCCGGAACGCCGTGCGCTACATCGGTAACAAGACCCGGCTCCTTCCCTTCATCCTCGAGACGGTCACCGCACTCGGCATCGGTCCGGGCGCGGCGCACGACGCATGCGCGGGCACGGCGGTCGTTGGACGCGAGCTGAAAGCCGCCGGCTGGCGCGTGGCGTCGAGCGACATCATGACGTACTCGTACGTCTTCCAGCGCGCCTACGTCGTATCGCAACGCGTGCCGAGTTTCGCCGATCTCCGCGCCGGCGATCCCGACGTGCGGCGCGCGATGCGCTCTCCGCGCTTTCGTGAGGCAGTCACCCGCCGTGGGCCGGGCGCCTTGTCGCTCGTATGCGAATATCTCGTCCGGTGGCTCGAGCCCGAGCGCGGATTCATCGCCGCGCACTACGCTCCCGCCGGCGGCAGAATGTATTTCACCGACGAGAACGCGATGCGCATCGATGCCATTCGCGCGCGCTTGCACGCGTGGCACAGCGAGGGATTGATCGGCGACGACGCGTTCTACGTGTTGCTCGCTGCTCTGATCGAAGCTGCTGATCGTGTCGCAAACACCGCAGGGGTGTATGCCGCGTACATCAAGTCGTGGCAGCCCAACGCCAGGCGCGCGCTCGATCTCGAGCCGCGTCCGCCGGTTCGTGGAGCTCGCGGCTCAACCGCGCACCTGGCCGACGCGCAGCTGGTGGCGAGCCAACTCGGGCCGATCGAGCTCCTCTACATCGACCCGCCCTATAACAGCCGTCAGTACGCCGGGTACTACCATATTCCGGAGATCATCGCTCGCGGGTGGTTCGAAACCACGCCGGCCATTCGAGGCAAAACCGGCTTGGTCCGCGACGCAACCGGTAGCACGCGGAGTGCGTGGTGCTCATCGAAAGGAGCGGAGCGAGCTTTGCGCGACCTGGTCGCTGCCACCGGGGCCCGACATGTGCTGGTGAGCTACAACTCGGAGGGTCTTCTCGGTGAAACGGTGTTGCAACGCGTGTTGTGCGACGCGTCGGTCGACGGACGCAGCCGCCGATTCGTTCGCGACTACCGTCGATATCGCGCCGACAGCGATCACGCGAAGCGACGCTACCGAGTCGATGCCTTACGAGAGCTTCTCTATCATGCAAAACTTCGGTAGTCCTTCGGGACGTTACGTTCGGCCATTCTGCTCGTCCCACCAGCATGGCCACCCTCGTGCGACCGCTCCCGCTTTCGTCAGGACTGTCCAGAGGGCGCATGAAGCGTTACACTAGCGGCGTGAAAACGACCTCAGTGATGGTTGCGCCTCGCGCCGCGGATTCGCCGGAAGCGGATCATGAAGTGATCGGGCGAGTGCTGGCGGGTGATCGCAATGCGTTCGGAATGCTGATCAGACGCTACAGCGATCCGTTGTACCGCCACGCGCTCGGCATGACGGGAAGTCCAGATGTCGCCGAAGACATCCTTCAAGCGTCATTCATAAAAGCGTACCAGCATCTGGCCGAAGTGCATGGGCGTTTCGATGCTTGGATTTTCCGGATCGTGGCGAACGGGTGTAAGGACTGGCTCAAGAACATTCGGCGTACGCATTTGAGTTACGAGGAGGATGATCAGCCCTCCGCATTTGCGACGCCGGAAGAAGAGCTTGACCGGACCGAGCTGCGGTCGGATCTGGATCGCGCGTTGGCCCAGCTGGCACCATCGCTCCGCGAGGCTTTCGTCATGAAGCACGTCGAAGGCCGGTCGTACGAGGAGATGGCGGATTTGTTAGGAACCACTGTCGGGGCACTGAAGATGCGCGTGCATAGGGCACGCGAGGCGCTCCAGGTCCTTTTAGAGGAAAAATACGCCTGATGCTCGATAACCTTGATCCCCGAGAGCGCCGGAGCGAAGACACGCCCAAGTCGCGTGAGACTTCTGCGGCGCATCCGCTGTCCGATCGCGAGGTCCCGTTAACCGGTGACACCCGGACTGCGACCCTGAATGCGTGGCTCGACGGCGAAGTGCCGGAGAGCGAAGCGCGCGCCACCGCCACCGCGCGCGACGTCGAATTCTGGCTGCGCATCGAGAAAGAAGTCGAAGTGCGCCGCGAGATGAAGACGCCGGTGCACGTGTACCGGCAGATCATGGAGGCGCTGCCCAGTGAGACGCCGGCTGCGCTGCCGTGGTACAAGCGGCAGGTGGCGGTGACGCCGATGGTGGCCATGGCCGCGACGGCCGGTGCGGTGGCTGTCGGCATGGCGATCGGTGCCGCGTTGACGAAAGGCCGCTAACGCTGCTCGCCGGACGACGAAGGCGCACGCTCCCCGAGCGTGCGCTTTTTTTTTGGGTCTTCGGGGAATTTCGGGAAAGGGAGAACGAAACACGACCAGCGCCTCCGAGCTCGCCCCAGTAGCGAGCGATGCGCAGTTATCCGCCGTTTCCGCCGTTTCCATAAAAACAGAGCGAGGAAGCCCTTCCAC
>JAICLH010000306.1 GCA_025927495.1 Gemmatimonadaceae bacterium | reverse complement strand
GCGGAAGCGGGACCGCTATCGCGAAGCATTCGACGGGTTCGAGCCCCAGCGGGTCGCGAGATTTACCCCGGCGCGTATGCGGCGTCTGCTCGCCGACCCCGGTCTCGTGCGCAACCGGCTCAAGATCGAGAGCGCGGTGCGCAACGCGCGGGCAATGCTGGCCGTGCAGGACCAAGCCGGCAGTTTCGACGCGTACGTGTGGGGCGTCGTTGGCGGCGCGCCGATCGTTGGGCGCTGGCGAAAGCAGGGCGACGTGCCGGCGCGCACCGAGATGTCCGACACACTCAGCGCAGATTTACGGAATCGCGACTTCAATTTCGTGGGCAGTACGATTTGCTACGCGTTCATGCAGGCCGTTGGGCTGGTGAACGACCACCTGGTGGGCTGCTTTCGATGGGGCGCGATCGGTGGTACGGTTGGGGATACGCGGTTGCGGTCTCGCCGTTAAAGCGTGAGGAGTGAGCGCAGCATAAATCTCCATTCCCGAGAGCACGTCCCGTGAAAACGCTCTGGTGTTGGCGGTGTCGTCGCGACGTCCCGATGCTGGATGATGATGAGTGGGCGGTGCTCGTCGAGGCGCACCGGTCGGGCGGGGACGAGGCCAGCCGGATGGCCGTGATCGACCGCGCGCGGGTGGAGCGCGGCTTGGCCGCGCCGCTGCCGCTCCGTGCGGACGCGACGGCTGCCCAACGGAAGCTCCGGCACCTGTCGGTGGGGTACGAGATGTTCACGGGTGTGGCGGAGGCCGACCCGAATCTCGTGTGGCACCATGTGGTGTCGCAGTACGGGCCGCCGTGCCTCAAGTGCGCGAAGCCGCTGCGGCATGCGGGTGACGAGACGTGCAGGGAATGCGGAACGGTGCAGGCCGTGCGGTAGCGTTAGGCCGGATACGCGACATGATTCGTTGAGAGCGCCATGCTGGGACTTCGGATTTTTCGCAGGTCCATTTTCACGATCGACTGCGACAAGTGTGGAGTGCGGTTCGAGCCCGGCGCGGGCGGTGTGTGTGTGACGTGCCAGCGCATCCTGTGTCCGCAGCATCTGCACGGGTCGTGGGTGCGGCGGATGATGGTGGATGTGGGCGCGCCGGCGATCTGCGTCGAGTGCCGCGCCGGCGCCACGCGCCTCGGCTGAGGCATCCATCGAAGACGCGGCCAATATCTTCTTGTCGCTTGGCGATGGCCGCCCGCCGAACATATCCCGAACTACTATAATATAGCTGAGCTCGCTGGTGTCTGGCCCGCCCAGGTGATCCGCATGGGAAATACGGTCCAGTATGCTTGACTCGGCTGTGAAACTGTGATACTGTGTAAACGTGAAAAACATCACCGTCTCCGTGGCCGAGGATCTGTACCATCGGGCGCGCGTGCGCGCGGCGCAGAAGCACAGCACCATTTCTGCCCTCGTCCGCCAGTTCCTCATTCATCTCGTCGAAGAGGAGCCCGAGTTCGAACGCCTCCGGCGCGAGCAAAACGCGCTTATCGCAAGCATCCGGAAAACGAACGCCGGCTTCTCGGCGAGCAAACGTCTCTCGCGCGACGAGATCCACGGGCGTCGTGCGGTTCGTTGATACGAACGTCCTCTTGTATGCCGTGAGCTCGGCCCACGCGGATCGCGCCAAAGCGGCACGCGCCGCCGCGTTGCTCGACGAGACAGATCTCGCGCTGTCCGTTCAGGTGCTTCAGGAGTTCTACGTCCAGGCGACGCGCGTCGGCGCGACTGCAGCGTTGTCGCACGAATCGGCGGTCGCGTTCATCAGCACCTTGCTGCGCTTTCCCGTGCAAGAGACCACCGTCCCACTTTTGCGCGCGGCATTTGCGGCTCGAGCACGCTGGCGCCTCAGCTACTGGGACGCCGCGATCGTAGAAGCGGCGCGCATGGTTGGGTGCGACACGATCTGCACCGAAGATTTGCAGGATGGACAAGACTTCGGCGGCGTGCGTATCGCAAATCCGTTCGTCTAACGCGAGGATCGTGCGGCCTTGTCGGCGCAGGCTGAATGTGGACGCCGGCGCCAACGATGAGCGCGTCGACCGCATCGCCGCCCACGCTCTACCGCCCGCAGATCAGCCGAACGCCCTCCTTTTGCGTTCGATCCACGGGGACCGTAATCCGCACTCGATAGTCCGGGCCG
The DNA here is from genome assembly GCA_025927495.1 of Gemmatimonadaceae bacterium. GTDB lineage: Bacteria > Gemmatimonadota > Gemmatimonadetes > Gemmatimonadales > Gemmatimonadaceae > JADGGM01. The sequence continues at coordinate 68 of JAICLH010000306.1, read as the reverse complement.
TGGCGTTAGGCAACATTGCTTGGCCGATTACGCCGTTAGGCTTCGTGACGCGGGAGTTCCGTGACGCG
>JAICLH010000225.1 GCA_025927495.1 Gemmatimonadaceae bacterium | reverse complement strand
GCGCATGGCACTCACATCGTGCAGACCCTTGATGTTGTTCCGCCCCTCAGGCGGCGTCGCCGCCGCTTCCCCCAGCGCAGCGCTTCCCCAAGCGAGCGCCAGCGAGCGCTTCCCCATTCCCCATAACCGCTATCAGAATCTCTGACGCAGCTCACTAGTGCAGCGTGAAATCCGCGCGCTGCTGCATCGGGTGATTGTTGCTCTCGAGGCGCGCGACCGCGGTGAAGTCGCCAGTGCGGGTGCCGGGATTCCACGTCTCCTGATAGGTCACGGTCTCGTTGGCGCCGAGGAGTGTGTTGCGGACCGCTTGGGTGAACATGCGGCCTTCGCTCCAGCGCCAGACTTCGTGGCCGGTGGAATCGAGGATGACGACGTCGTGGGTTTTGCCGGAGGGAAAATCGATTTCGACGGCGTGGTCGGCGACGTTCGTGACGTGCAGACTGACTTTGACGGTGTGGTCGACCGTGACTTGCGCGGCAGCCGTGAGAGCAGCAGTAGAAGCGACCTTGCGGACGACCGTGTCAGATCGGTGCTCGTTCGTCGTGCTGGCGGCGGACTCGTTGTGTTTGGCGTGGGGACTCCAGGCCACGAACACAGCGCCGGCGCAGAGTAACCAGATGACGAAGCGGGAGCTCATGAGATCGAGACCAGCCGAGGAGCGGGGCGGTCGAAGCGGTCGAAAGGGCGCACAGGATTCGAGGTTGAAGTTATCAACATCGGGACGAGCAGTCAAGGGTGTAGTAACGCGTAAGTTACGTTGATACCGAAACTTGGCTATTAGACGGTTATTATGTCCGGTGGGGTAAGAGCGGGGTCTTCTTTAGCTTGCGAAAAATTTCACAAGCTCCTACATTTCGCCGCGCATGAGAGATCCAGAGCGGCGACCGGGTGCGCCCGCTACTGGGCGCGGGGCGCGCGGGTCATCGACGCGTGGGCTGTCTCCGATGGTGTTTGCGGGGTCGGGGATCCAGCTCGTGGTGTCGATTCTTTTGTTCGTGTACGTAGGGCGCTGGCTGGATGGCAAGCTGGGTACGTCGCCGTGGTTGTTGATGTTGGGGGCCTTTGTCGGCGCGTTTGCCGGGTTCTACTCCATGTATCGCGCGCTCATGGCGGCTACTAAATCGAAGGACGGAACGGACTCGACCGGCGACGGACGTCGTGGCGGAGGCGAGCGGTGAGGCGGGTGGTGCGTTTTGTCGCCGCGTGTGCGGTCTTGATCGTCCTTGCTGCGTTCTTGCTTGGTCTCTTGTTCCGAGTCCCAGGCGATGCGCAGGCGATTCGGGTGAGTGCGGTGATCGCCTTTGGCGTGCAGCTTGTTGCGTTTGCGGTGGTGCTGCTGGTCGCTCGGCCGCGCGTGAACGTGTTCCCGGCGTGGGGCTTGGGGATCTTGCTGCGTCTTGCGGCATTGGCGGTGATGGGGTTTTGGCTCGTGCGGGCGTTCGGCTTGCGTGCGGAGCCGGCGCTGATCAGTTTGGCGACTTTTTTTTTCGTGACGACGGTGGTCGAACCATTGGCGTTGAAGCGATGACTTTTCGTTCGCTCGTTCTTGGCCTGGTGTGTGTGGCGGCGCCGATCGCGGTGCGGGCGCAAGTGGTGCCGCAAGCGGCGCCGGCCGGGCAGGTGCGCGTGGGTCCGCGGGGCGACCGCCTAACGGGACCCGAGGCGGGGCCGGTCGACATCATCATGCCGCACATCATCGATTCGCACTCGATCGAGCTGCCGTATTGGGGCGAGCGGGAGCTGCCGCGGTGGAAGCCGGTGCGCATCGGGTCGGTGGCGATCGATGTGTCGCCGACCAAGCATGTGGTCATGCTGCTGGTGGCGGCGGTGCTGTGCATGGCGGTGCTGATTCCGGCCGCGATCACGCACGAGCGGCATCACACCGCGCGCGGGTCGCCGAAGGGGTTCGCTACCGGCATCGAGGCGATGGTGCTGTACATTCGGAACGAGGTCATCCTGCCTAACGTTGGGCCGCACGGCAACGCGTTCGTGCCGTTCGGGCTCACGCTCTTCTTTTTCATCCTGTTCGCGAATCTGTTAGGCCTCGTGCCGTACGGTTCGACGGCCACCGGCAACATCTCGGTGACGGCGATGCTCGCGATCGTCACGTTCGTGGTGGTCGAAGCGACGGGCATGAAGACGCAGGGGTGGCGGTATGTGCGCACGGTGGTCTACGTGCCGCCGAAAGAGATTCCCTTCATCATGAAGCTGTTCATGGTTCCGATCATGACCGTGGTCGAAATCATCGGCAAATTCACGAAACCGTTTGCGCTCGCGGTCCGGTTGTTCGCGAACATGACGGCGGGTCACGTGGTCTTGTTGGCGTTGATCAGTCTCGCGTTCACGTTCCAGAGCTACTTCGTCGGCCTCGCGGCCGCGACGATGGGCGTTGGGAGCAGCCTGCTCGAGATTTTCGTGGCGTTCCTGCAGGCGTACATCTTCACGATTCTGTCGTGCGTCTTCATCGGTCTCATGCGGTCGGCGGCGCACTGAGACTCGATCGGACGAGACGGACGAGGGACGGCGGTCAGGTCGTACAGGAGGACGCCTGCAGACGTGCTCCGCCTGCTGGTGCGTACCCGGTCGAATGACGCGGGGAAGCTCGTTGGGGCCCGGGCCCCGGTGACGAGCGGCGGCGGCGCGGTCGGGCCGTCGCGGAGCAACGGTCAGTCAACGGAACGGAGACAGGGACAATGCACATCTTCGCACTCTTGCAGGCCGCCGGGTCGATCACGCGTGATTACGCCGGTGCGTGGGGCATGTTAGGCGCCGGGGTCGGCGCGGGTCTGGCGACGGTCGGCGCCGGCATCGGCATCGGCCGGATCGGTGGACAGGTGGCCGACGGTATCGCGCGGCAGCCTGAGGCATACAACTCGATTCAGACGGCCGGTTTGATTCTGGCCGCGCTCATCGAGGGCATCGCGCTGTTCGCGGTCGTCATCGCGTTCGTCATTCAGAACAAGTTCTAGATTTGGCCGGCGTCGGGAGCCCGGGCTTCCGACGCGGGTCTCACTCGAGAGGATCGCGCTCATGCGTACGTCGCTCGTGGCGAGTTTGCTCGTGTTAGGCAACGCGCTTCCGCTGGCGGCCCAGGCCCGCCCAGCGGAGCCGCCGAAGCTGCTCACGGCCAACGGCGGCCTCATGTTCTGGACGCTCGTCATCTTCCTGGGCGTGATGTTCATCCTGACGAAGTTCGCGTTCAAGCCCATTACGCGCGCTGTCGAAGCGCGCGAGCAGGCGCTCGAAGATTCGATCGAGAGCGCCAAGCGCGATCGCGAAGAGGCCGCACGGCTGCTGGAGGAGCACAGGAAGCTCGTCGCGCAGGCGCACGCCGATGCCCAACGCTTCATCGTCGAGGGCCGGGATGCCGGTGAAAAAGTCCGCGCCGAGATTCTCGAGCAGGCGCACCGCGAGCAGCAGCAGGTGCTCGATCGGGCGCGACAGGAAATCGAGTCCGAGCGCCAGAAGGCGATGGTCGAGCTCCGTCGCGACACAGTGAACCTCGCGGTGCGCGGCGCGAGCAAAGTGATCGAGAAGAACCTCGACGACGAAACGAATCGCAAGGTGGTCGAGTCGTTCCTGGCCTCGCTGGAATCGGTGGGCAATCGCTGATGCAAGAACCGACGATCGCGCGCAATTACGCGGAGACGCTGGTCGAGCTCGCGCGCCGCGCGTCCGATCTCGATGGATGGGGCGGCCTGATCGACGAAGTGGCCGGCGCCATTCACGCCGACATCCGCTTGTCGCGATTCCTCGAGTCACCGCGTGTGAGCGCCGCGCGCAAGAACGAGATCGTTGCGGCGGCGTTCGCCGATCGGCTGCCGCGTCCGTTCGTGCGGTTCCTCCAGGCGGTGATTACGCATCGCCGTCAGCATCTCATTCCCGACATCGCGGTCGAGTACCACGCGATCGTCGATCGAATCCAGAACCGCGTGCACGCGTCGGTGACGGTGGCGCGCGAGCCCGATGAGTCGCTCGGCCGCGACGTGACGACGCGCTTGGCGCGCGTGCTGGGCAAGACGGTGGTACCGCACTTCGTGGTGCGCCCCGAGATCCTCGGGGGCACGATCGTGCGGGTCGGCGATACGATCATGGATGGCTCGGTGCGCCGCCGACTCAGCACGCTGCGTTCACGGATGCTCGGCACGATTCGCTGAGACGCGCGATCGCGCGGCGACTGCGCCGCGCGGTCCTGATGGCCCAACCGCGCTTGCGCGGCACATGCAGTGCTCTAGAATCCCGAGACTCCACCACAGGCGAGCCAGCGCATGTCCGGACCGGCAGCGGTGACCATGGTCCCCAAACCGTGGGGACACGAGATCATCTGGGCGCGAACCGACCAATACGTCGGGAAAATTCTGCACATCAAAGCCGGCCACGCGCTCTCGGTCCAGTATCACAACGTGAAGGACGAGACGGTGTACCTGCTGTCGGGCAAGCTCATCTACTGGGTGAAACTCGGCGAGGGAGAGCTCGAGGACATGCGCCTGGAAGCAGGGCAGGCGTTCCGCATCACGCCGGGCACGATCCACTACATGGAAGCGGTCACGGATTGCGACGTGCTGGAAGCATCGACGCCTCACCTCGACGACGTCGTGCGACTCAAGGACCGTTACGGACGGGAGGGGACGAGCGCGCCATGAAGGTCATCATTCCGCTCGCGGGCAAGGGCACTCGACTCAGGCCTCACACGCACGTCACGCCGAAGCCGATGCTGCGCGTGGCGGGGAAGCCGGTGATGGCGTACATCCTGGATGATCTGGAGCAGTTAGGCGGAGTGGAGCAAATCATCTACATCACGGGTCATCTCAAGGAACGGGTCGAGGCGTTCGTGAAGAGCGAATACGACTTTCCATCGGTCTTCATCGAACAAGAGGTGCAGGACGGCACGGCAAGCGCGGTCGCGCTGGCGCGTCCGTACGTGGATCAGCCGATTCTGATCGTCTTCGTCGATACGATCTTCGATGCCGATCTGTCGATGATCAATACAACGGATGCGGACGGCATCATCTGGGTGAAGGAAGTGGAGGACTATCAGCGCTTCGGCGTCGTGGTCACGGACGACTCCGGCCACATGACACGCATCGTGGAGAAGCCGCGGGAGCCGATCTCGCGCCGGGCGAACATCGGTCTGTACTACATGCGCGACTGGAAGCTGTTGTACGAAGGCATCGACCATGTGATGCATCAGCCGCCGGTGCACGGCGAGTACTATCTCACCGATGCATTCCAGTACATGATCGACCACGGGGCACGCATCAAAGTGATCGACGTAGAAGGCTGGTATGATGCGGGGAAGCTGGACACGCTGCTCGAGACGAACAGGGCGATGCTCGAGCGCGGTCGGGCGCGGCGGCCAGCGGCATCGCCCGGCGTGCGCATCTTCGACCCGGTGTACATCGAGGACGGCGTGGTGCTCGAGCACGCGACGATCGGGCCCAACGTCTCGATCGGGAGCGGCAGTCGCGTCATCAATTCGACGATCCGGGACACGGTCATCGGGTGCAAGAGCCGCGTCGAGAAATCGCTGCTGCACGACTCGATGCTGGGCGACGAGGTCGTGGTGGAGGGCGCGCGCGGCACGCTCACGTTAGGCAACCACAGAGAGGTCCGCCGCGACCGGGACTTGTGAGCTGCATCAGAGATTCTGAGAGCGGTTATGGGGAATGGGGAAGCGCTCGCTGTCGCTCGCTTGGGGAAGCGCTGCGCTGGGGGAAGCGGCGGCGACGCCGCCTGAGGGGTGGAAGGACATCAGTTGTCCCTGGGTGGAGAGTCTCGAATCGCCGAGGCTCGCGTGCATGGCACTCACGTCGTGCAGACCATTGATGTTGTTCCACCCCTCAGGCGGCGTCGCCG
>JAICLH010000211.1 GCA_025927495.1 Gemmatimonadaceae bacterium | reverse complement strand
TGCGCCCAGAACGCCACGGCTTCCGGCGCGGACAAGTATGACACCGGCGCGCCCGGGACCCGCTCGCCGTGGTTGTCGTACGGAATCACTTCATCGGCCGTGCCGTGCACGACCATCACGGGTAAGGGCCTCGTGGTCGTGCAGGCCGAGTCCGGCATCTCGCCGGCGATCACCGCGAAGCCCGACAGCCGGTCGGCGATGTCGCACGCGAGCGTGTACGTCATGATTCCGCCGTTCGATACGCCGGCCAGGAAGACGTGCGAGGCGTCGAGCGCAGGCACGCGCGCCAGCGACTTGATGAGCGCCGATATGAAATGGACGTTGCCCAACACGGTCGCACGGCCGTCGGCCGTCGTGTCGCCCGTCGGCCAATCGAGGAACTCGACGCCGAGCGTGCCGCTGCCATCCGGGTAGGCCACGGCATAGTGATGATCGTCCGCCGCGTCGTTGAGCTCGGATTGCTGTGCCAGCCAGCTCCCGTTGGTGCCGCTGCCGTGCAGCACGATGAGAATCGGCAGGGGCTTGTCACCTTTCCTCCCGTAATCGGGCGGGAGGTGGAGCAAGTAGGTGCGCGCGGCCCCGCTGACCGTGATGGTGTGATACGAGTCGCCGGGCTTGAGCGCGCCTGGGACGAGCGGACGCGCGCCGATGAGGGGCAGACAGCTCGACAGTCCGCCGATCACGGCGAGCGCCGTCATGTGCGCGACCATCATCAATCTGCGCCGCGCGAGCGTTCGGCTCCGCAGCTTCGCGAACCAACGGCGGGACGCGATCACGATCGTCGCACGTATCGGGTCAATCCCTCGAGCCTCGACGTGGGAGAGACGAACACACCTGCAAACTATCGCCGCACGGACGGTCGTGCCTGCACGATCCCGTGCCTGCCGGCGGCGCCACAACGATGGCGCAGGCGCGCCCGCGACTCAAGCACGAACCGCCGCGACCCGCCATCGGCGGCCGACGGTACCCGAGCCGGACCGAGCCGGCCACGGCCGTGCCGGCCGGCTGTCGGTCAGCCGCCTAACAGTCCATACGCAAGCAGCACGAGCACGAGCGCGCTGATGAGCGCGTACAGCCGGTCCTTACGAATCGCGAACGCCACCAGCGTAAGCGCCACGCGCGCTATCGGCGTGGCGATGAGCAGCACCACCCCCGCCTGCACGATCGCGTCGGCGTTCCCGGCCGCCACGCCGCGCGCCACATCGGCCAGGGAGCGCAATGGCGAGAATTGTCCGCGGAATGTGTGATAGTCGGGATGCGTCGCGCCCGATTGGATCAGATAAAGCACGCCACCAACCAGCGTCACCGCCGCGGCGATCAATACGCCCAACCGCAATACCGTGCCCACAACCTGTTCGGTGCGGTCGTCGGCCGTCGAGTGGCCGGTGATCAGCGTATGCGGGACACTCATCTCAGATCTTTCCCGTCAACGCGTTGAGCAGCAGTTCGACGGCAAGCGCGGCGACGAGCACGCTGAATACCACGCGCAATTTTTGTGTGTGAAGGTGCGGTAGCATGCGTGCACCAGCCAACGCCCCCGCGAGCACGCCGAGCATCACCGGGAAGGCGAGGCCCGGCACAATGTACCCGCGATGCAAATAAATCCCCGCACTCGCGGCCGCAGTCACCCCGATCATGAAGTTGCTCGTCGTCGTCGACACCTTGAACGGCAAGCCCATCGCACGATCCATCGCGAGCACCTTCACCACACCGGAGCCGATGCCCAACAATCCCGAGAGCACCCCGGCGATGTACATGAGCCCGAAGCCGAGCGGCACGCGCCGCACTTGATAGTGTTGAGGCCCGTTCGCCGTGGGGAAGGTCGAGTCGAGTCGGAGCCTGAGCGCGATGGGATCGGACGGGCCGCCGCTCATGTGATCGACGCGCGGGCGCGTTGACGTCCACGCCGTGTGCAATAACACGATGCCGAAGATCACGGCGACCGCGGTCGGCGAGACGAGACCCGCGATGAATGCGCCCGTGATGGCGCCGATCGTCGTGGCGATCTCGAGCAACATGCCGACGCGTATGTTGCTGTAGCCTTCTTTCACGTACGCGGCGGCCGCGCCCGATGATGTCGCGATCACGGACACGAGCGACGTGCCCACTGCATATCGAATGTCGACGTGGAAGAGGATCGTGAGCAGCGGAACGATGATGGCGCCGCCACCCAGTCCGGTGAGCGCGCCCAACAAACCGGCGGCAAGTGCCCCCAGGAAGAGCAGAATCGTGATGTCGGTGACGGGCATGAGTGCGTAACGCGAGAAACAAGGGCAGGGCAGGCTCGCCATAGTCTAGCGGGTGCGACACGCGTTCACTACCGGTTGCCGTTGCCACCAATGTCGGACCACATTGGAGCGTGACCCGTTGGTGACGAGGAGGATCCGTGAGTACGTTCTTGCGAGCGACCGACATCCCAACGCACGGCGCACGGACGCTGCCTGGCTCGTGGTATACGTCGCCGGTCACGTACGCGCTCGAGCTCGATCGCATCTTCCACAGGCGATGGCTGTGCGCATGTCGCGCATCCGATGTGGCGCAGCGCGGCGACTACGTGGTGCGCACGGTAGGCACCGAGAGCGTCGTCATCACGCGCGATCACGAGGGTGCGCCGCGTGCGTTCCACAACGTATGCCGGCATCGCGGCACGCGGCTCTGCGAAGCGACGCAAGGCCACTTCGATTCAGGCATCCAGTGTCCGTACCATGCGTGGACATATGCGCTGGACGGCAGTTTGATTGGTGCGCCGCACATGAGCGGCACCGACGGCTTCGACAAGCGCGACTGGCCGCTGCACCCGATAGCCATCGCCGCTTGGGAAGGTTGGCTGTTCATCAACTTCGACCGCGAGCCCGAGCCGTTCACGAGTGCGTTTGCTCCGCTCATCTCGCGCTTCGAGCGATTTCGTTTGCCCACGCTCATGCCCGCGCGGCGCATCGAATACGACGTGCGCGCCAACTGGAAGCTCATCCATCAGAACTACTCGGAGTGCTACCATTGTTCGCCGGTGCACCCGGCGCTCGTGCGCCTAACGCCGACCAACAGCGGCGAGAACGACCTGTACGAGGGACCATTCCTCGGTGGCTTCATGGTGATCACGCAGCCGGGCGGCAGCATGAGCATGAGCGGGCGCGCGTGCGGGCTCCCGGTGGGCGATCTGCCGGGCGAAGACATGCAGCGCGTGTACTACTACTCGATTTTCCCGAACATGCTGCTGAGTCTGCACCCGGACTATGTGATGGCGCACACGGTGTGGCCACAGTCCCCCCATCGCACGCACATCACCTGCGAGTGGTTGTTCAATCCGGCGTCGTTCGCCGAGCCGTCGTTCGACGCCAACGACGCAATCGCGTTCTGGGACATGACCAACGCACAGGACTGGCACGTGTGTGAGCTGAGCCAGCTGGGCGTGTCATCGGCGGCGTACACCCCGGGCCCCTACTCGGCGCGCGAAAGTTTGTCGGTGGCGTTCGACAACGAGGTCCGGCGGAGCGTAGCCGACTAACGCGTTAGGCGTCGCGCAGCATCTCCCGCGCCGCGTTGTAGCCGCACGCGCCCATCACGCCGCCGCCCGGGTGCGTGGCCGCGCCGCACAGGTACAGGTTCTCCACGGGCGTCCGATAGTCGGCGTATCCGGCCAGGGGGCGCAGAAAGAAGAGCTGCGGGAACGTCATTGCGCCTTGGAAAATATTGCCGCCCGTGAGCGCGAAGCGCCGCTCGAGGTCTAACGGTGTCAGGACTTGTCGCGCGATCACCGATCGCTTGAAGTTGGGCGCGTACTCGGTGAGGATGTCGAAGCAGCGATCGGCGAAGCCCTCCTTGAGATCGTCCCAGTGCCCGTCGCGCAGCGCGTACGGCGCGTACTGGATGAACATCGTCATGAGGTGCGCGCCCGGCGGCGCCACGCTCGTGTCCACGGCGGATGGAATCGTGCACTCGAGGATGGGCGACGCCGATGGGCGGCCGTACTTCGCGTCGTCGTACGCGCGCTCCATGTAATCGAACGTCGGGGCGATGTGGATGGTGCCGCGATGCTGCGGTCCGGGCGCGGCACCGCTGGACGGCAGCGCCGTGAAGTCAGGCAGCTCGGACAGCGCCACGTTGATCTTGAGCGACGCGCTCCGGTAGTCGATCTGCTTCACCGCCCGCAGGAACTCGTCCGGCAGATCGTGCTCGTCCATGAGCGTGAGGAACGTGACGTTCGGGTCGGCGTTCGACGCGATCTGGCGCGCGGAGAACTCCATCCCGTCCGCGAGCACCACGCCGCGGGCGCGTCCATCGCGCACGACGATCCTCGCGACCGGCGAGCCCAGGCGAATGTCGACGCCTAACGCACGGGCGGAGCTCGCGAGCGCCTGCGTGATGCCCCCCATGCCGCCGCGCACGTAGCCCCACACGCCGCGGACGCCGTTGCATTCGCCCATGACGTGGTGGAACAGCACGTACGCGGTGCCGGCCATCGACGGCGAGGCGAACGCGCCGATGATCGCGTCGGTGGCCAACGTCGCCTTGAGCTGTTCCGACTCGAACCAGCGGTCGAGTACCGTGCGCGCATCGGCGGTGAGAATCTCGATTGCACGCGCCGCATCGGCGCCGAGCGCGCGAAAGTTCCATCCGAGCTTCCCGAGTGCGAGGAGATCGCGCGGCCGGTTGGACCAGGGCGCGGGCGCAGCCTGCATGAGCGTCGGCTCGATCAAATCGGCCACGCGCTCGAGCATCTCTTCATACGCCGGATACGCAGCCGCATCGCGCTCGGAAAATTTCGCGATCTCACGCTGCGTCATGGCGCGATCGGGCCCCAGGAACAGCGAACGTCCATCGGGAAACGGCGTGAACGACGATGGATCGCGCGGCAGCATCGCGAAGCCGTACTCGGCGAGCTTGAGGTCGCGAATGATCTCGGGTCGCAGCAGGCTGTTCACGTACGCGGCGGTCGAGACCTTGAAACCGGGCCAGACCTCTTCGGTCACACACGCGCCGCCTACCACGTCGCGCCGCTCGAGTACCAGCACGCGCCGCCCCCCACGCGCCAGATACGCAGCCGTGACGAGACCGTTGTGTCCCGCGCCAATGATGATAACGTCGTACATCGGGCCCACTACCACGTCTCCTGGAATCGGGAAGCACGCAAAGGTCGATAGTGCGAGGCTCGCGCGTCAAGGTCGGCGCGTGTACCTTAGCCGCGCCGCGCCCGCACGCGCGACCGGCCCGCCCCCGTGAGCTCTCACCTCAGTGATCGTGACGACTGCCGCCGACTCAGTGAAAGCCAGTCGTGTCACTCGCCGGGCGGCGTGGTGCGGGCTCGCGGTCCTCACGCTCATCAATCTGCTCAACTATCTCGACCGCAACGTAGTCCCGCCGCTCGGCGAGAGTCTGCGGAGGTCTCCGCTCCACGTGACGGATCCGCAGTTCGGCGCGCTCGCCAGCGCATTCATCCTGGTGTACACGGCGACGGCGCCGGCGTTCGGTGTGTTAGGCGACAAGGGATCGCGCCCCCGGCTCATTGCGTTAGGCGTCGGCCTGTGGAGCATCGCCACCGTGCTCGCCGGGTTCGCATCGCACTACGCGTGGCTGCTCGGCGCGCGCGCGGCGGTCGGCATTGGCGAGGCGGCCTACGGCAGCATCGCCCCCGCGCTGCTCGCGGACTATTTCCCCGACCGCCAGCGCTCGCGCGTGTTTGCCGTGATGTTCATGGCGACCCCGGTCGGTTCGGCGCTCGGCTACGTGGTGGGCGGTGCCATGGACGCGCACTTTGGATGGCGCTCGGCGTTCTTCGTGGCCGGCGTGCCCGGATTGCTGCTCGCGTTCCTCGCGCTCGGCCTGCGGGATCCGCCGCGCGGCTCACAAGATGTCCTCGCGACGCCCACGACGGCGCCGCGCGGATTCGCGGCGTACCTCGACGTCGCACGCATCCGCGAATACCGACACACGGTGCTCGGCTACGCCGCGTACACGTTTGCGTTGGGCGGCATCGTGGCGTGGATGCCCACGTTTCTCGTCCGCGTGCGGCACCTCAGCGGCCAGAGCGCGTCGGTGACGCTCGGCGGCGTGCTCGTGGTGACCGGGTTCGCGGGCACGTTCGCGGGCGGATGGCTCGCCGATACGCTGCACAAGCGAATGCCTAACGCAAATCTCGTTGTGTCGGGCGTCTCGACGCTGCTCGCGGCCCCGCTGGCGTATGTGGCGCTGACATCGGCCGACCACTCCGTGTACTGGCCCGCGCTCGCCGCCGCCGAAGTCCTCATCTTCATGTCGACGGGGCCGATCAACTCGGCGATCGTAGACGCCGTGCCCGCGGCGATGCGCGCGTCGGCCATGGCGGCGTCCATCTTCACCATCCACATCCTGGGCGACGTGCCGTCGCCGTACCTCATCGGCGCAATGGCCGAGCACACGGGGCTCGGCCATGCGGTGCTGCTCGTACCGGTCGCCGTGCTGGTGGCCGGCGTGTGGTGGATTTACGCGGCTAGTGTTGCTGGACGGAAGCTCCGTGACGTGTGAAGCCCTCGGACTGTAGCGAACGAACTGGGTTGAGCGGTTTTAACAGTCAACTGTTCGTGGTCCGTCATTCGTTGTTCGTTTCGTGCTTTCCTACCCGTGCTGCGTCCTTCGTTGTACGTCCTCTTCGCTCGTAAACGCGCTGGTGACTAATACCGTATCCGCGCGCCGGGTAGTAAAGCACTAAACGAACGACGAATGACGGAGCACGTCCCGCGCTACACCGCGCCTCG
>JAICLH010000272.1 GCA_025927495.1 Gemmatimonadaceae bacterium | reverse complement strand
CGCGCCGATGAGCGCGACCCAGAGCACGAACAGGAGATTGCTCATTCGTGTTTCATGGGTCGCTCACCCGCGCCAGAGCACGCCGAGCGCGCGCAACGGCCCAAGCTCCGGGAGAACCCTAAGCCTCAACAGCGCGCGCTTGCGAGCGAGAAAGCCACGGCGCGGAATCATGGCATAATCATGGAGAAACTCCCGATCCTCCGCGGTCAGCCGATCGCCGTACCGTTCCAGCAGCGCCTGGGCCTGCTCCGCCGACCGCTCCACCCCCTGCCGGAATTCGTGCGCATTCTGCAATCGGTACGCGATCGCTCCCGGCAGACGGCGCAACCCCAAACGGGCGTCTCTCGCACCGACTGCGTTCGCCCCGTGCTGGCGATAGAGCACCGTCGGCTCGCGCAACGCGACGATCCTGCCGAACGCGGCGGCCACCAACGCATACCACCAGTCCTGAAATAGCGCTCGGTCCGGCGTGTCTCCGATGAGCTCGCGGAGCGGCCGGTTGAGCATCAAGGTGGGTGCCGCGGCCAGGTTTCGAATAACCAGCCGGCGCAGCGTGGCTGGTTCCGGATCGTAGTCGGAGAAGCTCCAGTAGGACGGGTGCAGCACGTTCAGGCGTTCGTCAGCGACAGTCAGATCGGTGTGCACGAGAATTGGAGTGCCCGGAGCCGCGGCGGCTTCGGCGTCGCGCATCGCGTCGAGCGTGCGTTCGATTTTGCGATCGAGCCAAACATCGTCGGCGTCGCCGACCATAACGTATTTCGATGTCGGCGGAACGTGCTGGAGCAACCAGCCATACGCTCCGGCGACGCCCAGCCGCGGACCGCCGATGTGCAGCACGTGTATCCGTGAATCGTTGGCGGCGGCCTGCTGCAGGATGGAGACGGTGGCGTCTGTCGAGCCGTCGTCCCGGACCCACAGATTCCAATCCGCGTGTGTTTGGCGCTCCAGGCTTTCGAGAAACTCATGCAGGAAGCGCGCACCGTTCAGAACGGAGCAGACGATATCGACCGTCACGCGCCCTCTCTCACATACCGCGTCCCGAGCACGAACAGGACGACGATTTCGGCGACGATCGCCGAAGTGGCCATACCGGCGGCGCCGTGTCGTGGCACCAGCGTCAGGGCGAGCGCGACATTCGTGATGCCCGCAGCGATGATCGAAACGAGAAAATACCGTTCGTAACCGAGCGGCAGCGCCCAATAGAGGCCGAGCACGCCGTTGATCGCGACGAGTATCGGCAGGATCGCGAGCAGCCGCAACACTGGAATAGCCGCGGAATAGCTCGGACCAAGCAGCAGATTCACGAGCAGTGGTGCGCCGAAGTAGGCGACCGAGCCCATGGCGACGCCGAGCAAGCCGACACCACCGAGTGCGCGACGGATCATGCGTTGTGCCGCGGGTCGGTCGGTTTCCTGGAGGTAGCTGAGTCGCGGCAGAAAGGCCTGCGTGAGGGGCTGGAGCATGTTGATCGCCGCGCGAACGATTCGCTCGGCGCCCCCGAAGAACGCCACAGTCGCGGGGCTGGCGATGGCGGCCAGTATCAATGCGTTGCCCTGGATGTACAGGCCCGTCCAGGCGCGGCATGCGAAGATGCTGGAGCCTTCTTTCAGGGTCGCGAGCGCAGCCGCCCTGCGGGGCGTTTTCAGGGGCACGTGCCGGGCGAGCAAGATCGTAAGCACCACCAGCGCCACCGCGGCGAATACTGCCTGGAGCGCGAGAACGCGCCAACCGTCGACCGGACCTTTGACGAACACGAACACGCCGAAAGCCGCCGCGGAACGCGCGGCTGTGTCGACGAGCACCGGCCCCTGTACTCGCTCGATGCCCTGGAAGAACCAAAGCGGATTCAGTCCGCGGAAGGCGGCGAATACCACCGCCCAGCCGATGAGCAGCGGGTGTTCGCGGAGCGCTGGGATCGCGAACAGCACGAGGGCGAGCACCGGCAACGACGCGAGCACCAGCAGGGATTTCGCGCTCTGAACGCCGTGGACGACAGTGGGCAACGTTGCTGGCTCTGACCTGGCTCGCGCAACCGCGCGAGTACCGGACAGATCGAATCCGAACTCGAAGATGAGAATCAGCCAATTACCGAGTGCCTGGGCGGCGATCACGGGACCCCACGCCGCGGGACCGAGCACGCGCGCGAGATACGGGATAGTCACCAGTGGAGCGATCAAGCCGATACCCTGGCCGACGAACAGCGTGCTCGCGTTGCGGAGCAGTGAATGCCGGGGCGCGTCGAATGCGGGCGTCGGCGGCGAGAACGGCTGAGAGGCGGAGCTCACGGCATCATCGGAATGCACGGCAATAATCTAGAATCGGGCTGCCCGGGCGGAGGCCAGGACATTACAATATTCTGGTCGGACCTGTGCCCTTCATTTGCGACGATGCGACCTCAACGCGCTCTGCCCTGGCTGTTCCTGATCTTCCTTTGCAGTGCGCTGGCAGCGCCTGCACAAACGGCCACCAGCGGCAGCGACCCGTTCACGCTCGAGCCGGGCGATGTCGTGCAAGTGTCTGTGTGGCGTGAGAAGGACCTCGATTGCAGTTGTGTCGTCGACGAGCACGGGCGATTGACGCTCCCGATGCTCGGTGTGATTCCGGTAATGGCCCGTCCGTGGGATGAGCTGCGCGATTCGCTCCTCGCGAATTACGGTCGGCAACTGCGGAACCCATCGGTCACGCTCACGCCGATGCGCCGCGTGGAAGTGCTCGGCGAAGTCGCACGGCCCGGGCAGTACCTGGCCGATCCCACGCTCAGCCTTGCGGGCCTCGTCGCATTGGCAGGCGGCGCCACGAGCAACGGCGATCTGCATCGCATTCGCGTAGTGCGGAACGGCAAGACGATCGTGCACTCGGCGTCGGTGGAGGATCTGCTGCTTCGGTCCGGCATCAAATCGAACGATCAGGTGTTCGTGGATCGCCGGCCCTGGATCGAGCGCAACGGGTCATTCGTGGCATCGGCGCTCATATCGACCGCGGCGTTGCTCGTCACCATTCTGCATCCGTAGCGCGTCGCGTCCAAGCGCGAGACGCGCCTCACCAGCCGCGTACGGTGAACGCAGCGTACAGATTGAACACGTCGTGGCTCGCGACGAGATTGCGATTCAGGTCGATGGCCGGAATGAGAGTGATGCCGATGTCGCTTGCGCCGCGGAAGCGGAACCACTCGAGCCGTACGTCGTAGATCACGTCGGGATGCAGAAGGACGGCCGTATCTACCGGCTGGCCAGGGAGCCAATCGAGGCGAAGACTGCGTTCAAGGTTGATTGATCGCCTTCCCGACGGGGTGAAATCATCGACGCCGACGCGGAGTCCCTCGCCACCGTAAGCCTCCGGCGAGCCGAGGAGCAAACCGTCGAGTGTATGTCCTTCCCGCTCAGCGCCATGAATGTACGTTGGATGCGGGCTCGTAAACCCACGCTGGCCGCGCTCCTGGTGGGAGGT
>JAICLH010000172.1 GCA_025927495.1 Gemmatimonadaceae bacterium | reverse complement strand
TGAGCTCCACTGGAATCACGTTGCCGCAGGGGCCGGTTCGAGAAACCACGACTCCAGATTTGATCCAATCGGCGTACGACGGGTGGTGCACCGTGACGGTGTAGGTGCCTAACTGCGTTCCACCGAACAAGACAGTGTCCCCTGGGACGTGGTACAGCGAGTCCTGGAGGCTCGATGTGGCCAACGTCCCGGATGCGCTGTCGACGAGGTCCGCGCCAGAAATCGAATCGTGAACGCCCACCTCGACGGCTACGGACGCGGCAGCGGTGCAGAAGCCTTTGGGTGACGTGCTGCTCGAGCACGCCGCGGCGGCGATCACCCCGAACACGCCTGCAGCCATCCCCATGCGTCGACGGGCCATGTGCTCCTCCGGAGGAGTCTCCGAACGAAGCCTTCCATTAGGTAGCGGGTTCCCCGGGCGGCACGAAGCCAGTGGCGACGATGCGCCGGCCGTGCACGCCGGCGGACCGGACCTGATGGCCTGCCACGCCATCGAAGATTTTCTCGGCCGTCAGACTGCGGAACCGGTTCCGGCTGCAGACGAACAGAATCTTCATGCCGGCCGTGCGTCCGCCGGCAGAGCGACGTTAGGCATCAGCCGTCTGCAGCGCCGCGAGGATTTGCCTGAGCGCGCCAAGGTGATACGCCGTGTGCACGGCGGTCGACAGCGCAGCCGAGGCGCTCACGTGGTCCCAGCTCGTGCGCGTCGCGACGACGTCCCGCCAGGCATCGGCTTCCTGCCGGAGTGCATCGCGCATGACTCGCCATTCGTCGTCTGTCACGGACGTACGGCGCCAACTGGCGTTCCAGTCGGCACCCGCCCAAGGATCCGCGTCGCCCTTTGCCCAACGATTCAGGAGAGACAGGCCGAAATGCACGTGATCGATGTGCGCGGCGATGGGCGGTCGGCCGGGCGAGGGCGGCTTGGACGCCGTGGCGGCGTCCATCGCGTCGAGTTGGCGGAGCAGGCCGGGATCGCCCGGGTTGAGCACATACGCTTCACCGGCGGGCGGGCCGTCGAAGAGCTCCGTCAGCATGTTGGACAATGCGCGCTGAAAAACCGGCTCGTCTGCGTTCATCCAGTACGCTCCGGGTGAAGAAGATGTCAGTGACCAACCTACACCGCCCGTTGTTATTGGGCCGCTCGCACGCGCTCCTCAAAACGCTGTGCACAAAAAAAGTCCGCCCTGTCCGCCTGTGTCCTGGTTTTGCCCGCTATCAATTTCGTCGCACTCCCCCGACTGGGGAAGCCGATAAGGCGCAAACCATCTGTGCGCCGGTCCGACTCCTGAGCGCGTGAGAGCTTCGACGAGTTGGTAGCGGACAAATCCCGGATACGAACGGACAAACCAAGAGTTCTTTTGTTCTCTCGAGCGACCCACGCGAGCACGCAGCGGCCACTTCAGCCGTTATTCGAGTCGGTGCTCACGGACCCGTGTACAGCGGCATCGTACGGCGTGCGCGAACGCGCCACGTGCTGTCAAAGTCGAACTGGACCTGTACTCCAGTCGTGAGGACGATGTCGGCATCGATGTCGGACACCATCGCCACGATGCGCCGCTCGCCCACGCTATCTACCGTGCGCGGTACACGCAGGCGATCCAGGAATGACAGAACGCTGTCGCGCGCTGTGCCGCCCGGGAGCGCCGCGCCCAGAGCGGCATCTACCGTCTCGGCCGTGCGGCCTAACGGAGCAGGATGGTACGACCGCCACACGAGCTGCCACACGACGGGCACCAGCCACATCGCCAGGATTGTGGCGGCCGCTCCCACAACTACCACCCGATGGCGAGCACGCACGCCTACTCCGCCCGGAACGCCCTCGCCGGATCGATGCGGCTCGCGCGCCGCGCCGGCAGGAACGCCGCGATCCCCCCGATCGCCAGCAGGAGCAGCGGCGCGACCAGGAACGCCAGCGGATCGAACGCCGTGACCCCGAACAACAGTGCCTGGAGTGCACGCGCCGCCGCCGCCGCGATCAGCAAACCGAGTGCGGCGCCTAACGCAACGAGCATCACGCCGTCGCGCATGAGGAGCCGCACGACGCTGTCGGGCCGCGCGCCGATCGCCAGCCGGATCGCCACCTCGCGCGACCGACGCGCCACCGAATAGCGCACCACGCCGTACACCCCGATCATCGCCAGCACCAGCGCCAACACGGCGAACAGCGCGAACGCGACGGCGCCGAGGCGCGCCGGCAGCAGCTGGATGCCCAGGTGCTGCTCCATCGTCTTCGCCTGGAAAATCTCGAACGACGGGTCGAGCGCGCGCAGCGTGGTGAGCACGCGCGTGGTCGCGACGGCCGCGTCGCCGCGCGACCGGATGACGACGTTGAAGAACGGCTCCGCGTCCTGCGCGTACGCGGCGATGATGAGGGGACGAGGTCCTTCGCCTAACGACCGGACCTTGGTCGTCTTCACCACGCCGATGATGTGATAGACGGCGGAATCGCTGCGGAAGACCCGGCCCACCGCGTCGCTGCCCGGCCAGAACTTGTCCACCATCGCCTGGTTGACGATCGCCACGCGGTCGTGCGCCGGCGTGTCCGACGAATTGAAGAGGCGCCCGCGCACCAGGGTCAGGCCGGCGGCATCGAAGAACCCGGAATCGGCGCTCGTGTAGTCGATGTCGAACGCCGTTTGGCCCGGCGGCGGCTGGACACCATCGACGTTGACGCGCTGGGAGTTGTTGCCTAACGAGTTGAGCATCATGTCGCTGATCACCCCGGCGCCGCTCACGTCATCGAGCCCGCGCACCTGCCGCTCGATCTCGGCCACCGCCTGCGGCCGGCGCTCGGCCGGATAGCGGTCGGTTGGGAGTGCCATCCACACCAGACCGCCCGGCGCCGCGCCGAATCCGGCATCGACCTTCGATTGCGCCGCGAAGCTGCGCAGAAACAACGCCGCCGTCACGAGCAGGACTAACGAGGCCGCGGTCTGCGCGACCACGAGCCCGCTCCGCATCGTGAACTGGCGCCCGCCGTTCCCGCCCGTGTTTTCGCTCTTGAGCGTCTCGACCACGTCCGGCCGCGTGGCCTGAAGCGCCGGCAGCAGCCCGAACAACACGCCCGCCGCGACCGTCGTGGCGATCACGAACGACAGCACGGGGAGGTCGATGGCGACGTCGAGGTTGATCGGCAGCGGAATCGGCAGGTCGGCGGTGAGCAGCACGTGCAGCGCGATGCGCGAGAGCACGATGCCTAACGCACCGCCGGCGAGAGCCACCACGAGCGATTCGACCAGCAGCTGCCGCATGAGCGCGCCCCGCGTCGCGCCGATGGCCAACCGCACCGCGATCTCCCGCCGGCGGTCGCGCGCCTGCGCCAACAGGAAACTCGCGAGATTCGCGCAGGCGATGATCAATACGAGCCCAACGACGACCATGAGTGCGGCGGCCGCGGGCACCACGACGTTGTCGACCAACGGGCTCACCGCGATCTCCGACAACGGGATGACGCGTACGGTGAGATTCGGCGGCCAGTTGTTCGGATGCTGCCGCTGCATGTCGTTCACGAAGCGCGCGACCACGGCCGCCGCCGCCGCAAAGGACTGCCCATCCTTGAGCCGGACCTTCGCGAACGCCGAATGATTGCCGCGCGCCGTCAACTGATCGTTCGTCCCCGGCTCGAGCTGATTGATCATCTGGATCGAGACGTACACCTTGGGCAGGAGACCCGGCAGCAGTCCCTCGATCGCCTTCGGTGCGACGCCGACGATGGTGTACGCGCGGCCGCCTAACCGCATCTCGCGCCCAACGACGTCGCGATGGCCGCCGAACTCGCTCATCCAATAGTTGTAGCCGAGTACCACGACCGGATGGCCGCCGGGCGCGATGTCGTCTTCGGGTCCGAGCAGTCTCCCAGCCGCGGCTTGCAGACCGATCAGCGGGAAGTAGTCGCCGTTGACGAGCTCGCCGGTGAGTGATTCGACGTGGTCGCCGACATCCCGCGGGACCATGGTGAACTGGGTAATCGACATCTGGCTGAACACGCCGGCCCCTGCCTCCCGCAAGTCACGCAGGTCGGCGTACGACAGCGGTCCGGTGAGCTGGCCGTGATCGATCATGTCGAGCTCGGCGACGCGCGCCGGTCGCACGATCGGCGTTTTCCGGAGGATGATCGCGTCGATGAGGCTGAACGCGGCCGTATTGACGCCGATGCCGAGGCCGAGGGAGATGACGGCGATGAGGGTGAAGCCGACCCGCGTGCGGAGGCGGCGGAGGGCGTACTGCAGGTCGCGAAGTAAACCGCTCATCGAGTGACTCCGGCGTCGGTTGGCGCGTGGATCAGGCTGACCACGACCTCGCCGTACGGATTGCAGACGGGTGGGTTTCGCTCTGATGGCGGATTGCGCAGCCGCACGGCGTTTTGTCGATTTGCGCAGACACCCCGCCGGCGCGCGACCGAACATCGGATACGCGCTGATCCGACTCCGGGTGCATGAGAGCTTCGACGAGTTGATAGCGGACAAATCCTGACACTAACGGACAAACCGGGACCTTTAGTCGTGATCGCCGGGAAGGGAATACGTCCGGATGTCCGTTACGATGGCGGCCGATCGTCGGCGCGACGAGGCGCGCACGTGAGCGTGAGGCTGAAGTCGGAACCGGGCACGGACGTGGAGTCCGCATCGTCGCCGCCATCCCACGTCTCGTTGCGCAAACAGAGCGTGTCGCCCTTGATGAACCCGCGCATCGATCCATCCGGGCCGTCCGCCGAGTAGAGACTGTCCGCGGCTTGCCAACCGGCGCGCTGGAGCTCCGCGTCGATGGACCCTTGGATGCCGCCGTGGGCCACGCTGTCGGTTCCGCTCACCGAAAGTCGGCAGCCCGACGTATCGGCCTGCGCCCACTGATAGTGGAACGTCGCCGTGTCGGGGCCGCTCACCTGGGTTGGGCGGGCGGCGGTAGCCGGTGGGTTCGCCGCGACGAGCGTGCGCACGATGTGCCCAACGGAAGAACAGAAATGAGTCGAGGCGTCCGAGGCCGACGCGTCCTGGCCGGACGTTTCGCGGGACTGGGACTTGGGGCTCGCGCACGCCGCGAGGACGGCGATCGGCGCGATCACGCACACCAGCACAGCGGCTCGGATCGAATGCATGAACATGGGTGACGAAGCGAGAGGGGCCGTCGAGGTCCAGCCGGACTCCGGTGCGTTCGGCGTACTGCTAGTGGAGCGCGTCTGAGGTTTGGATAGCAGTCAGGGAATGGGGAAGCGCTCGCTGGCGCTCGCTTGGGGAAGCGCTGCGCTGAGGGAAGCGGCGGCGACGCCGCCTGGGGATTGAAGGACATCAGTTGTCCCTGGGTGGAGAGTCTCGAATCGCCGAGGCTCACGCGCATGGCACTCACGTCGTGCAGACCATTGATGTTTTTCCGCCCCTCAGGGCGGCCTCGCCGCCGCTTCCCTCAGCCCAGCGCTTCCCCAAGCGAGCGACAGCGAGCGCTTCCCCATTCCCCATCTCCACTATCATAAGTTCTGATGCACCTCAGTAGAGGACGTCCGTCCGGCCCCGGAGGTAATCGGGAGCGATGGTGGCCAACCGTGGGCCGGCCGGCGGTCTTGACGCGCGGTCGATGGCCGCATAGTCTGTCGTAAACCTAGTAGGTTTACATTAAATCTATTGTGCCCGCTCGCTCCATGCCGCGATCCACCCCGCTCGCCACGCTCTCCTACTACGTGTTGCTCGCGCTCGCCGACGGACCCGCGCACGGGTGGGCGATCGTGAAACGCATCCGTGAGCTCACGGAAGGCTCCGGCAATCCGAGCTCGGGATCACTCTATCTCGCGATGGTGCGCCTGGAGGACGAAGGCCTCATCGCCGATGCGGCGGCCCCGGCCGGCGAGGACGAGCGCCGGCACTACTACAAGCTCACCGCCGCCGGACGCCGGGCGGCGCGCGACGAGTCGCACCGGCTCGCGCGACTGGTCGGGCGCGCGCGAGCGCTCCGCCTCCTCGAAGAGCCGCGATGAGTCCGCGCGCCCCGCGCCCTGCGCGCATCGCGGCGCGATGCTACGCCGCCGCACGGCGCGTTGCGCTCCCACGTTGGCTCGACGAGCGCGCGGGCACAGAACTGCAAACCACGTTCGAGGACAAACTCGCGGCGAGCGACTCGGCATTCTCGTGGTGCTCCGAGTTGGCGCGCGAGTTGGGTGGACTCGTGTTGGCAGGTCTCGCCGCGCGCGCCGCGGGCCGGACGCGGTCGCCCATTCCGTTAGTCATCGGAGGCCGTTCCATGACGGTCGATCGCCTGTCGCAGGACCTGCGCTTCGCGCTCAAGTCGATGCGGCGCAACCGCGTCGTCACGTGGCTCGCCGTGCTCACGCTCGCCGTCGGCGTCGGTGCGAGCACGGCGATGTACAGCGTCGTCGACGCCGTGCTGCTCCGCCCATTGCCGTTCGACCACCCCGAACAGATCCTGCGGGTCAATCCAACCATCGTCAACTGGCGCACCGTCCCATCGCTGCGCGACTCGTGGGAGCACGGACGATTCAGCCCGCCGGAGGTGCGCGCGTGGCTCGCCCAACAGACGAGTTTTACGGCGGCCGGCGCCTACCACCAGTCCAGCGCACGCATCGCGCACGGCGCGGGCTCGGAGCTCGTCTCCACCGCCTCCACATCGCCCGGCTTCTGGACGGCACTCGGCGTTAGGCCAGCGGTTGGGCGGCTGCTTGGGCCTAACGAGACGGATTCGGTCGCCGTCGTCACCTACGCCTTCTGGCAGTCGCGCCTGGGCGGCGACCCGGCGGCCATCGGGCGCGCGGTGCGGGTCAACGACTATCCGGTGCGCGTGGTGGGCGTGCTGCCCAAGAACTTCGAGCTCGTGGACGTGAGCGCCGACATCTGGCTGCCGCTCTCGCTCACCGGAGAAGAACTGACCAATCACTCGCTGCTCGCGCTCGGCCGGCTGCGCAGCGGGGCCACCATCGAGCGAGCCTCCGACGAGCTGACGCGAATCCTCCGCGGCGTGGACGCGGTCGACCCCAAGCACGACACGCACACGGCGCACATCGTGTCTCCGGTGCGCGAGGCGACGGACGCGGTGCGGGGGCCGCTGTTCGTGCTCAGCCTCGCGTCGGGGGTGCTGCTTGTCGCGGCATGCGCGAGCGTCGCCCTCCTGTTGTTAGGCGCGGGAGCCGACCGCGCCCGGGAGCTCGCCGTGAGGCAGGCGCTGGGCGCCCGCCGGCGGCGCATCGCCCTGCAATTGCTGATCGAGAGCATGGTGCTGAGCGTCGCCGGCGCCGCGGCCGGCGTCCTCGTCGCGATCGCTGGCGTTCGCGTCCTCGTCGCCAAGACACCGCCGGGCGTGCCGCGCATCGAACATGCGGGGATCCATCTGCATTCGCTCGCGATCGCCGTGTTGCTCGCGCTCGCAACCGGTGTGCTCGTGGGGCTGGTCCCCGCTGTGTCGCTGTCGCGTGTCGACGCGGGCGACGCATTGCGGGCAGGTGCGACCACGGCGAGCACCGGCCGCCTGCAGCGCGGGATCGTCGCCGCGGAACTGGCGCTCGCCACCGTGCTACTCGTCGCCGCGGGTTTGCTCACGCGAACGATGACGGAGCTGCAACGCGTCCGACTCGGCTACGATCCTCACGGTGTGTTCACCGTGCTCCTGATGCTTCCGTCCGACAAGTTCTATGGCGCCGGCAGGTCGATCGACTCGAGCACATCCGCATACAACGCGTACATGCGGCGGATCGAAGATGCGCTGCGCACGGTGCCGGGAGTGAGTGATGTGGCCGGCACGTCGGACATGCCGTTCACCAACATGCGGGGCACGAACAGCGTGGAACCCGAAGGGTACACGCCGGCGCCGGGCGAGATCGTCGATGCGGCGCGCCGGTTCGTCACGCCCAACTACTTCGCGATGCTGCGCATACCGGCGCTCGAGGGGCGCGTGTTGTCGGCGGCGGATGATCGGCCTAACGCGGAGCGTGTCATGGTCGTCACCGATCGGTTCGCCCGGCATTTCTGGCCCGACGGACGGTGGGTCGGGCGGACGGTCGGATTCTGGGATCACACCTACCGTGTGGTGGGCGTGATCGCGGACACGCACGAGCACGACCTTCGCGGCGACGACGACAAGTACAAGTTCTACGTGCCCGCCGTCGCCGCCGGCGACATCGACGGGAACTTGCTGCTCCATACAACGGCGCCGAGCGCGCAGCTCACGCCGGTGATCCGCGAGCGGCTGTGGCGGGTCGACCCGGAGATCACGATCATGAGCGCTGAACCGCTGCGCGACCGCGTCGAACGCTCCCTGGCCGACGACCGGTTTCGGATGACGCTCATGAGCGCGTTCTCGGCCGTCGCCGCGCTGTTCTCGCTGCTCGGGATCTACGGCGTGATGAGCCGGTCGGTGGCGCGGCGGCGGCGGGAGATGGCCCTGCGCACTGCGTTAGGCGCGCCGGCTGCGCGCCTGGTGGCGATGGTGTTGGCCGAGGCCGGGCGCATCGGGATGGCGGGCGCGCTGGCGGGCATCGCGCTCGCCGTCGCGGGGAGCCGCCTGTTGGAACGATTGATCTGGGGCGTGCCGCGGCTCGATCCGCTCACGTACGGCGCCGCGGCAGGCGTCCTGTTAGGCGCGACGATTCTCGCGGCGCTGGCGCCGGCGCGCGATGCCGCGGCCACGGACCTGGTGCGGGTGCTCAGGAGCTGAGCGTCGGGCGACCAGGGTCATTGCCGTTCGAAGAT
>JAICLH010000199.1 GCA_025927495.1 Gemmatimonadaceae bacterium | reverse complement strand
TCCTTCGTTCTTCGGCATCCGCTACGGCTGTCGCGGGATGACGAACAACGAAGGACGGACCACGGGTAGGAAAGCACGAAACCAACAACGAATGACGGACCGACGCGCCGGCAGCGCTTCCCGCTCCCCGTTAGCCCGCTCAGAACTGCAGACGCGTCTACTCTAGTGCGTCCCGTAAAACGTCCCTTCGTTCTCCTCGAGCAGCGCGTACGTCGAATCCTTGTCTCCATTGCCTGAGCACGGACTGCCCGCGACGGTCGGACTCCAGTCGCGGCGCACCCAGAACTTGAGCTTGATGCGGCCGTGGAGCGGCCGCGGCGGCACACGATTCGCGACGACACACGCGTCGTCCGCCAGCTGCGACAATGTCGTGTCGAACGCGAGACGGCCCTGCGCGTCCGACGACAGCCGCGCGATCGTATAAACGGCCTGATCCGTGGAGAGTTCGAGTTGATAGCGCTTCGATGGCACGAGCCCCGCGGCGCGCAGTTGCAGTGTCAGCGCCGGCGCGCGCGACCGAAACCATACCGATCCGCTCGCGCCGCCCTTGGACGGCGGGACGACGTTGAACGCGCTGTCCTTGGTCGCAATCGCTATCCGCGTCACCCCGTTGTCGTCCGAGGATGACCGCCGGTTCATCAGGCCTTTGGGTCCGTAGAGGAAAATGGCAACCACGATCGTGACGACTGCCGGCACCACCGAGCGCCATACCACGGACGCCCAGCCGGCGGGGCGCGAGTGGACGCGCGTCGACACGTCGTTGCTCGTCGGATGTCTCATGCTCGCCGCCCTCGTATTGCGGGTGCATGGGTTAGGCAAGGCCAACCTCTGGCTCGACGAAGCGAACTCATGGTACGTCGCCAGCCTGCCGTGGCCGAACCTCTGGGCGAACCTCCGCGCCAGTCCGTTGGGCCCGCTCTATTTCGTCGTGCTCAAATTGTGGATGAGCGTCGCCGGCGCCTCGGAAGCCGCGCTCCGCGCGCCGTCTCTCATCGCCAGCATCGCGCTCATCCCGCTCGTCTATGCATTGGGCGTCCGAACCGTGTCGCACCGCGCCGCGTGCATCGGCGCGGCGCTCACCGCGCTCTCGCCGCTGCACCTGTACTTCGCGCAGGAAGCGCGCATGTACATGCCGCTCGCGCTCCTCGCCGGTGCGGTCCTGCTCACGTACGTCGAGTGGCGTGACGTTGTCACGCAGCCGATCGATGTCCCGACGCCGCGTCGTCGCGGCATCGTTGCCCTCGCACTCTACAGCATCATGTCGATGGCGATGCTGGGCACCAATGCAGTCTCGGGGCCGCTGCTCGTCGCCATCAATATCGATGCGCTGATCGTCCTCGCGCGCCAGGTCCCGGCGCGCCGCCGGCGCCGGGGTATCGCCGGATGGCTGGTCGCCAACGGCGTCATCGTCGCTGCTGCGTTGGGCATCGTGCTGTTCCTCGTGCCGCGCGCCGCCGAAGCCAGTCAAGCATGGCGCGGCGCGTTGGGCGTGGTCGGCGCCGCGCAGTCGCTGCTCGAGTATCCCGTGAGTGCCATCCACGGCGTGTACTTCTACGCCGACGAACTGGTGCGCGCGTTCTCCGATGTCCGGTACACGCCGAGCCGCGCCGCCGTTCGGCGTTTCGCGACGCTGTTCATCGCCCAACCGGTGGTCGTCGGCGTGATCGTCGTCGCGATCGCGCGCGTGTGGAGAGAAGCGTGGCGCGACCGCGCGCGCGTCCTCACGCTCGCGGCGCTCGTCCCCGTGATCATCGGTGCGGTGATATCGGTGCGTCGCCAAGTCGACCTCACGCGCTACTTTCTGTACGCGACGACCTCCCTGTATCTCCTCATCGGCGCCGGCCTCGCGCGACTCTCCCGCCGAGCGTGCGCGCTCGGCCTCGCCTGTTTCGGTGCCGCGATCGCCATCGGAACGCAACGAACGTACGCCGTCGGTTCGCGAGACAGCGACTACCGGTCGATTGCGCGCGACTTGCTTGCGCGGCGCGGCGAAGCTGGTTCCGTCATCGTGCAACCGTCCGAAATGTACGAGCCGCTCTCGTACTATTTGAACGGGCGGCTCGACCTGCCCATTGTACGCGTGGCTCAGCACGCGCCGCTCGCACCCGCGGTAGCGCATGCCGGGCACAACCCGGTGTTGATCGTGATCGACTACCGATCGCCGCTTTATGGGACGCCTCCGGATTCGCTCGAGTCCGCGTTGGGAGAATGCGTGACGAACGACACCTACGACGCGGCGAGCGGCGCAGGCGTTCGCCTGGTGCTCGCCGTGCCGTCGCGTTGCGGCGTCCCCGCCCCTGCCCACATCCCCGCGTCCTCGACCCCAACCACCGAACCGGGCGGGCGACGCCATGTACGCTAGGTGCCGCTGAACTGGAAGTTGTGAAGCTCCGAGAGCTGCGCGCCGAAATCGCCGTCTCCATTGCCCGAGCACCCAACGGTGGAACCGCTGCTGCCCGTCAGCGAGCTGCCCGTTTGCCCGCCCGACCGCGGCGCCCCATCGTTCTTTACGACCACCCCGATCACGTGATGACCGGTCAATGGAAGACTCGGATGCTGGCTCGCGCCCATGCACACCTGATCCATGAACGCGAACAACCGGCCTGATGCAATGAGCGCGCCCGTGGTATCCGCGCGCCGGCTGGCCACGTCGAACGACTGGCCGTCCACCGACAACTGCACCCGATAGGCGCGTCCGCTCGTTAGGCCGGTGGCGCGCATGCGCCAATCGAACGTCGTGCCGGACGGCCTGAACCAGAAGGTCCCTGCGGGCTCACCGTCCTGCGACGCGACTGGTGTCAGGTTCGCGTCCTTCTGGACCAGCGGAAGCGAATCGAGTCCCACGGTTCCGGCCGGCAGCACCGCCGGGCCGGCGGGCTGACTCGTGTACGCGGCCGGCAGCGTCGTGTCGCCGCGGTCGCAGTGGAGCAACAGCGCCATGAGCACAAGCGGCAAGAGTGTCGTCATCGGCCGCGCGACGCGCGAGACCTGGGACAGCACCGCGCTCGCCGCCGCTGCCGGCAGCGATTCCGGCAGCGACTGGGGAATGGCTGTCTCGTCGATCACTACTTGTGGCTCCACGGCGAGCTTCACCGTGCGCACGTTCATGAGATGCGCGACCGAGTAGCCGCCGACAAGTAGGTAGCCGGTGGCGAACAGCAGCAGGAACGGTAGCGCGCCCCATTCACCCACGTACAGTGCGTACACGAACGCGGTCGCCGTATAGAGCCCGAGCACTACCTCGAACAGCGTGCTGTTGGTGAATGCGCTCCGATAGCGGCGGCGCCGAACAGCCTGTGATTGCCCCGTGCTGAGGTTGTATTTGGGCGTCCGCAGAAACGGCGTGCGCTTGCCGATGAATCCCTCGATCGCCGCCTGGGCGTTGTACACGCTCAACCCGATCGACGCGGCGAGGAAGAGCGGAAAGCAGGCCATGCGCCGGCGCCAGTCGACGTGAATCTCCTTGATTGCCGCCGCGTAATAACTGAACGTTCCGCCTAACGATATCAGGAAGTAGGCCGATATCGCCCACGACAGCTTCACGCGGTCGCGGTGGGCGATGAACATCACGATCGGATTCAGAATCCCCACCACGAGCAGGAACGGATACACCGAGTTGCCGAGCAAGTGCGCCGTGCCCTGGAGCTTCTGCCAGAACGGAATCGCTGCGCGCCACAACGGAACGAAGAGTTTGCGTGCGGTCTCTTGCGAGCCCTTCGTCCAACGGTACTGCTGCGTCTTGAGCGCGTGCATGTCCGGCGGCAACTCCGATGGACACGGAAGCGCCGGGAGATATTGAATCCGCCAGCCTGCCAGTTGGGCGCGGTAGCTGAGGTCCAGATCTTCGGTGAGCGTGTCGTGCTGCCAACCGCCCGCGTCGCGGATCGCGCTCGCGCGCAGCACGCCTGCCGTGCCGTTGAACGTGAGGAACAGGCCGCCGCGATCGCGCGCCGGCTGCTCGATCACAAACTGGCCGCTCAGGCCTAACGCAGTGACGCGGGTGAGGAGCGAGTATTCCTCGTTCAAGTAGTCCCACCGTGCCTGCACGACACCCACGCTGGGGTCGGTGAAGTAGGACACCGTGTTCCGCAAAAAATCGCGCGGGATCACGAAGTCCGCGTCGAACACGGCGATCAGCTCGCCCATGGCACGCTCGAGTCCGTACTCGAGGGCGCCGGCCTTGTAGCCCGTGCGGTCCTCGCGATGCAGATGCTCGATCTGGAACCCCTTCGCGCGGTACTGGCGCACCAAACGCCGCGTGAGCGTCAGCGTCTCATCGGTCGAATCGTCCAGTACCTGGACCTGTAGCAGGTGTCGCGGATAGTCCAGCGCGCACGCCGAGCGGATCAAACGCTCGGCGACGAACAGCTCGTTGTACACCGGCAGTTGCACAGTGACACGCGGCATCGGGGACCGGTGCGGTGGGGGCACGCGCGGGTGGCCGCGATACCGGCGAAACAACGAGATCATCACATATCGATTGAGACTGAAGAGCGACAACACGAACAGTGAGGCCGCGTACGTCCCGATAATGATCCACTCTATCTGTGTCCGCATCGATGACGGGTGCGAGGTCTGTGCATGGATGCGCGGCGACGCTCTTGCGCGACGGCGCGGGGTTCCTCCGTCGGAGTCAGCTCCGGCCTCAGGGCAGCGAGGCGTCCGGCTGTGTGCTCATCGCGGAGTGGCGGGACGGCGAGAAGGCAATGGGCATGCCCGTTGGGGCATCGTCCGTCAGAGCACGCGATGCGGCGCAGCCATGTTAGAACGCTTTAGGAAAGGATCGATTTTTCGAGCGTGCGCTCGATCACGATGGCCCCCGAGGCGTCCGTGCGGAGTGCCTTGATGACCGTTTCTCGATAGTTTTTCCTTATGAAACGTGGATTTTTCATTGTGGCGGAGCTCTCTGGTCCATCACGCGACGCGGTGCTCGAAGTGCAGCGCTGGGCGGACCCGAAACTCGCCAAGGATACGACGCCTCATATCACGCTCGTTGGGTCATCGGGCGTCGGTCCGATTCCGCCCGACACGCCTGTCGACCAACTCCGTGACGAACTCACATGTGCAGCCTTGGAAACCTCGCCCTTCATCCTGAAGTTCGGAAGGCCTCTGCGCTTCATGCAAACGGACATCGTTGTGCTGCCGCTCGATCCGCACGGCGCGTTGCGCGCGCTGCACGAGCGCATTGCAGGACGACGCCTGCGCTTCGAGCGTGCACGCTTCGCGTTCTCGCCGCACTGCACGCTCAGCTTTTTCACGACGCTCACACCGGATGCAGAACGCCGGTTGTTACGCGTGCGGGTGGATGAGCCGGTCACGATTGACCGTGTGCAGTGCTATCTCACTGTCGAGCCCGTCGGCGGCCGTCGCATTCTCGACATTCCACTCGGCGGCGCCGCGTAAGCGCCACGTGGAGTAAGAATTCCGGTATTGTCCGGCCCTGTCTCGGTCTTGCCCGCTCTCAAACATGCGACCACCGGTTTTCGATCTGCTCGAGCAGGACATGGAGCGCGACGCAGCGCTTCCTTTTGTCGATCTGGCATCGCGGTACTTCCTGCGCACGCGCGACGGCGCGGAGCCGGTGTCGACCGCGCTCTCGTCGGCCGAGATTGCTCCGCGGTTCGACGAGCCGTTGCCACAGAACGGCCGTCCACTCAACGAGGTTGCCTCACGCATCGAGCACGATGTGATGACCGCGATGAATCAGCTCGCGCATCCCATGTGCATGGGCCATCAAGTGTCGGCCCCGCTGCCGGCCGCCGTGTGGATGGAGGCGGTGATCGCCGCGATGAATCAATCGGTCGCGGTCGCCGAGATGTCGCCGAGCGCGACGGTGCTGGAGACGCAGCTCGTGCGCTGGCTGACCGGCCTCATCGGCTGGGGCGCGGAGGCCGGCGGCACGCTGACGTCGGGCGGCACGGAAGCCACGTTCACGGCCCTGCTCGCCGCGCGCGCGGCCGTGCTGCCTAACGCGTGGCAGGTCGGCCTGGGCGCGGAGGTCGGCGCGTTGCCGGTGGTGCTGTGCGGAGAGCACGCGCACTACGCGGTGACGCGCGCGGTTGCCGAGTTGGGCCTGGGACTCGACCGCGCGATCGCCATCCCGTCTCGCGATTGGCGCATGGACGTCGAGGCGCTCGCCATCCGGTTGAATGCGCTCGCCGCGGATGGCGTGCCGGTCATGGCGGTCGTCGCCACAGCGGGGAGCACCGCGACGGGCTCGTTCGACGAGCTGGAGGCGATCGGCGCGCTCTGCGAATCGCGCGGCATCTGGTTCCACGTCGACGCCGCGCACGGCGCATCGGCGCTGCTCTCCGACGTACATCGCGACCGCATGCGGGGTGTGGCGCGCGCCCGCTCCGTGGCCTGGGACGCGCATAAGATGATGCTGTTGCCGCTGTCGGCCGGCATGCTCCTCGTGCGCGACGAGGGCGACCTGGACCGGGCGTTCGCCCAACGCGCGCCTTATCTCTTCCACGGCGACGAGGACGGCCGCGTGTGGGATCAGGGCACGCGCAGCTTTCAGTGCTCGCGCCGCGCCGACGCACTCAAGGTGTGGGTCGCGTTCCAGCGCTACGGCGTGTCCGGGTTAGGCGCGATCTACGACCACCTCTGCGACATCGCGCGCGACCTGCACGCCGCCATCTCCGTCCATAGCCAGTTCGTCGCGCTCCACGAGCCCGAGTCGAACATCCTCTGCTTCCGGTGGGTCGGCAGCGCCACCGAGGATGATGCGGCCGTCGACGACTTCAATCGCGACCTGCGCGAACGCTACAACCGCAGTGGACGCGGCTGGATCACGACCACGGTGTTAGGCGGCCGCCGCGTGCTCCGCGTGACGGTGATGAACCCGCGCACGACGCGCGCGCACGTGATCGCGTTGTTGGATGGACTGTGCGAGGAAGCCGCCGAGATGCGGCGCGAGGGCAATCCCGATCCTAGTGGTTCGCACATGTCCGCCTCCGATGTCGGGCGAGCATCCACGAGGTGAATGGCGGACACACCCCGACAAAGCGGGACAAAGCCGGATAAAGGGAACTGATTTGTAACTGCGGACAAGAATAAAAACACTCCTGTTTTGTCCGTTGGTGTCCGGCCTCGTCGTTATCAAAGTCGTGGATCTCTTACGGCCTCGCGGAGGCGGATTCGCGAGAGCTCAGTAGGTCGCACATGTCCGCCTCCGATGTCGGGCGAGCATCCACGAGGTGAATGGCGGACACACCC
>JAICLH010000283.1 GCA_025927495.1 Gemmatimonadaceae bacterium | reverse complement strand
GACAACCTCGCCGCGTTCCGCGCCTTCCTCGACGCGCGCCCAACGCAATTCGCGTGGGTCCCGCCCCGCGCGGGCACCGTCGCATTCGTCGAGCCGGCCTGCGTGACGGACATCAAGCGCTACTGCGACCTCGTCCTCGACCGCACCGGCGTCCTGCTGCTCCCGGGCACGGTGTTCGACGAAACAAGCAGCGCCGTCCGCGTGGGCTTCGGACGGCGCTCGTTCGGCGATGCGTTAGAACACTTCGTCGAATTCGTCGATCACGCCTAACGAACCGCCTTCAGCGGCCGTACAGCGCCACGAGCGAGGCCTTGGCCAGCGTGTGCCCGTGCAGGTTGAACCCCACGTACGCCGCCGTCGCGCCCGCCGGAATGTCGAGCTTGTCCGTATCCAGCGCGTACACCGTGATGTGATAGTGATGCGGCTTGTCGCCCGCCGGCGGACATGGACCACCGTAGCCCGCAGTGCCGAAGTCCGTGTTCCCCTGCACCGCGCCCGACGGCATCAAGTTCTTGGACGCGTCGCCCGCACCCGCCGCGAGCTTGGTCACGCTCGCCGGAATGTTGTACACCACCCAATGCCACCACCCGCTCCCGGTCGGCGCGTCGGGATCGTACACGGTGACCGCGTAACTCTTCGTCGTCGCCGGTGCGCCGTGCCACTCGAGCGCCGGAGAAATGTTCTTGCCGGTGCATCCCATGCCGCTGAACACCTGCGCCGCCGCAATCTTCCCGCCGGCGTGCACATCGGGACTCGTGATCGAAAACTTCTGCGCGCTCGCCGGTCCGCCGACGAGAAACGACCCAACCACCGCGACCAGCACGGCGTGGAGCACACTGCGCGACATCGACATGACGAGGTCTCCTCTAGAAATCCGACAGATCCGTGTCGCACATACGGCGCGACACGCCAGGAACGACGCGTGGCGGCCAACCGGTTCGCGCGAACCGGTCCGACCGCCACGCCCAACCCTCGCCGCACGCACCAGATCTGCGTTAGGCGGTACCGCCCTTCCGCGGCAGCGCCGTCGGCGGCAACATGCCGTTGAGCCTCATGTAGTTCGCCAGCTGACTGTAGTGGTCCGCCAGGTCTAACGCATGGCCGAGGATCATGCCCACCCGGCTCCGCTTGTAGGTCTTGCCCTCGTACGTCAGTGACACCGTGTCGGCTAACTTCGCGTCCTGCAACTGCGCCATCGCCTTGTCGCAGAAGTCGAACGACGCCTTGAGCTGCGACACCAGCGTCTCCTTGGGCCACGTCGCCTTCACCGAGTCCGGCGTGTTCTTCTCCTTGTCCGACCGGTTCGACTTCATGTCGCCGAACTGGTCGCAGAACGTGTAGTTGTCGTCCGCCACGTGCTGCGCGATGTACCCGAACGTCAGCTGCGCCGGCGTCGGCTTGTAACTGAACTTGGACTCGGGAATAGAGTCGAATGCCTGCTGGATGTTCTTGCTCTCATAGCCGATGCTCCGCGTGAAGGCCGCGGTGATCGGATTTGCCGCGTTGCCCGCAGATTGGGCGAAGAGGCCCGCCGGAAACGCGAGCGCCAAGAGTGCGACCGACCGTGTTTTCATGGAGTCTCCTGGAGATAGCCTGGGGTGAATGCTCCCCAGTGTATCGCCTCCGGTCCCGTCCGGCGAGCCCTCCGGGGTGAAGGTTTACCGGTCGCGGACCGCGCCAAAACGCGCGCCGGACAATCGAACCGGGCTGGACGGCGATCCCAGCCACAGGTATGCTCGACCGCATGACGGCACGGGCATTCCGCGGTGCGTCGCTCACCGCCTGGTCGATCGCCGCCCTCGCGATCGGCCTCGCCACCGGCATTCTCGGCCACGCCGCCGGCAGCGGCTCGGTGTCCGCCCTCGCGGCGGCCGTTAGGCCGTTGGGCGACCTGTGGGTCGCCGCGCTCCAGATGACGGTCCTTCCGCTCGTCGTCGCCCACATGCTCGCCGCCATCGTCGGCGTCCGCGACGGACAATCCGTGGGCGCACTCGGCGGCCGCGCGCTCGCGCTGTTCGTCGCGATGCTGCTCGTGGCCGGACTGCTCACGCTGGCCGTTACGCCGCTCCTGCTCGCGCGGTACTCGGTGAGCCCGGGCACGATGACGGCGCTCCACTCATCCGTCCCCGTTCCGCCGGCCGCGCGCGACGCGGCCAGTGCACCGCTGTCATTGGCGCAATGGGCGGCGACCCTTCTGCCGCGCAACCTCATTCAGGCAGCGCTGCAGGGTGACATCTTGCCGCTGCTGCTCTTCACCGCGTTGTTCGGGATCGCCATCACGCGCTTGCCGACCGCCCAACGCGAGCCGCTCGCGCGCGCGGCCCACGGTATCGCGGCGGCGATGTTCATCGTCGTGAAATGGATTTTGTGGTTCACGCCGGCCGCCGTGTTCGCGCTCGTCCTCGCGTTCTCGTTAGGCTCGGGCAGCGGCGCCGCGAGCGTCCTCGGCATCTTTGTGCTGATCCAGTCCGGGCTCATGCTCGCCGCGACGGCGCTGCTCTACCCCGTCAGCGCGACCCTCGGCCGCACCTCGATGCGTGCCTTTGCACGCGCCGTCGCGCCGGCCCAACTCGTTGCCGTGAGCACACGATCGTCCATCGCCGCGCTCCCGGCGCTCATCGAGGGCGGGAGAGATCGGCTGCATCTGCCCGATCCCGCGACCGGCTTCGTGCTGCCGTTCAGCGTCTCACTGTTCAAGGTCAACCGCACGATCTCGAGCACCGTCAAGCTGCTGTTCCTCGCACACATCTATTCCGTTCCGCTGTCCGCCGCCACGCTCACGACGTTCCTCGTCACCGTCATCCTCATGAGCTTCAGCAGCGCCGGCGTGCCAGGAGGCGGCGTCGCATTCAAGACGCTCCCCGCGTACCTGGCGGCCGGCGTGCCCATCGAAGGCATCGTGATCCTCGAGGCCGTCGACACCATCCCCGATGTCTTCAAGACGTTGCTCAATGTCACCGGCGACATGAGCGTCGCCGCGCTGCTCTCCCGATCCGCGCGCCGCGTCGCGAGCGAATCAGCGATCACGCCGGACGCCGCGCGCGTGGCGAAGGTGGTGTGATGCCCGATCGCCTGAGCGGTCGCATCCTGGTACGCACGTGATTCAT
>JAICLH010000132.1 GCA_025927495.1 Gemmatimonadaceae bacterium | reverse complement strand
GGGGAGTGGAACAACATCAATGGTCTGCTCGACGTGAGTGCCATTCGCGGGCCGCACGATAGGCTCTCTCCACCCAGACACAACTGATGTCCTTCCACCCCTCAGGCGGCGTCGCCGTCGCTTCCCCCAGCGCAGCGCTTCCCCAAGCGAGCGTCAGCGAGCGCTTCCCCATTCCTCAGTGCATCACTCGCCGCGGGCTACGGCAGCGCGAACGTAAACAGCGTCTGGTCCGCGGCGACCGAGATGTACTGCCGGCCGTCGAGCAAATAGGTCATCGCCGGCGCCCGTGGCGCTCCGCCTAACCGAACCGTCCAGAGCAGCGCGCCCGTGCGCGCGTCGGCCGCGTGAAACAGGCCGTTCGACTCGCCGTAGAACACGACGTCACCGGCGGTCGAGAGCGACGCCGTGCCTTGCATCGTCTCGGGCGTGACATTCTGCCATCGTATCTTGCCCGTGGCGGCGTCGATCGCCGTGAACGTACCGTGCGTCGGACCAGCGGGCGCGTGATACCCGCCCTGCCACTTGGCGCGAACCTGGAACGGCGCGGGCTCCAACGTGAATTTGATCGGCTGCACCTGGCCCGCCACGTAGAGCATCCCCGTGCGCGGCGAGTACGAGAGCGGCGTCCAGCTGCTGCCGCCGCCCATGCCGGGCATGATCAGCGTGCCGGCCTGTGTCGGCGCGGCAAACGTGTTCTCGTGCGGCACGAATTCGTCGGTGCGGCGGATGCGCGCGCCGGTGCGCCGGTCGAGGATGTAGATCCAGCCAACTTTGCCCGCTTCGGCCACCGCGGGCACGCGCTGGCCGTTCACCATCACATCCAACAACAGCGTGGGGCTCGTCGCGTCGTAGTCCCACATGTCGTGCGGCACTTCCTGGTAATACCAGCGCAGCTTACCGGTGTGGACATCCACCGCGACCACGGACGTGGTGTAGAGATTGTCCCCCGGCCGCACGCTGCCGTCCATGTTAGGCGCGGGGTTGCCGACGCCGAAGTAGATGAGGCCGAGCGCCGGGTCGTACGACGGCGTGTTCCAGACGCCGCCTCCGCCGAACTGCCAGGCGTTGGCGTAGCGCGCGCTGTCCCGGTGCTCGCGCGCGATGTCGCGCGGGAGCGGGTCGCCGTCGGGCGTGGTGCGCGACCAATGTCCCCACCAGCCGCCATCCTGCGGCGACGGAATCGTATAGAACCGCCATACGAGCGCACCCGTCGCGGCGTCGTAGGCGTCGACGTGTCCGCGAATGCCGAACTCGCTGCCCGCAATGCCGACGATGATCATGTTGTCCACGGCGAGCGGTGCGCTCGTCATGCTGTAGCTGCTGTCGGGATCGGAGGTCCTCGCGTCCCAGACGAGCTGGCCCGTGCGACTGTCGAGCGCCAACAGATGGTCGTCGAACGTCGACACGTACACGAGATCGTGGTAGAGCGCGACGCCGCGATTCTTCGGGCCGCAACAGCTGGCCACTGCGGGTGTCTTGGCGTCGAAGCGCCAGAGCTCGCGGCCCGTGCGTGCGTCCACGGCCATCACGATGCCGAGCGGCGCCGTGTAGTACAGCACGCCGTTGGACTCGATCGGGGTGCTTTCCTGTCCCGCGATCGGCCGGTCCACCTGCTGCGCCCACGCGAGCGTGAGCGTGTGCACGGTGGCGGTATTGATCTGGGACAGCGGCGAAAAGCGCGAGTTCGAGTAGTCGCGTCCGTTCGTCAGCCACGCGTCGGCGTCGGCCGCTGCGTTGAGGAGCATCGCGTCGGTCACGGCCGAGGGTGACGCGCCGGTGGATGCCGGAGCCGGTGCGCCGGCGGCCGGTGCGCTGCCGCCCGAGCTCGAGGCCGCGCCGGATGTAGCGTTAGGCGACACGAACGTGCCGCGGCCGTCGTCGATCGCCACGCGCGGCTCGCCGCACAGCATGTCGCGCGACTCGGCGCCGGCCAGCACCGGGCCGTACGACTCGGCGCGCGACCTGGTGGGGCGCGTCAGCGGCGGCAGGCGCGGGACGCTGTCGGGCACGAGATCGTAGAGCACGATCGAGCGGCCAATGCGCGCTGCCGGCGTGCGATCGCGGAGCCACGTGAAGCACGACACGTAGTCGCCCTGCAGGTACGTCTGGCTCACCGCCACCCATCCGGACGCCGGGGCCGATCCGCCTAACCGCACGGTGTCGGCGAGGTGCACGGCGCCCACCGGCGTCGAACCGAAGTAGAAGAGCGTGACCGCACGCACGTGGCGCGCGTGCAGCGTGTCCGCCAACCGATCGAGGTCCTGTCCCCAGTCCAGATTGCTGTCGACGAGAATGCGTTCGGGGTGCCGGCCGGCGAGCGCGTTGAAATCGGCAAGAAATTCCGGGTAGGCGAAGGCGGCCTGCGCGACCTCCCATATAATGAGTGCGCCCAGCGCGCCGCGGACGAGCGGCCGCACGGGGACGCGCTCCCAGAGCGACACCACCGCGCCGGCCGCGGGGATCGCGAGCAATGGATACACCGTGAGGACGTGGCGCACGCCGATGTCGATGTGCGAGATCATCGCCACCGCCATCACGGCCGCGGCCGAGCAAAGCGGCGCGAGCGCGCGCCAATCCCGGCGCTCGGGCGACGACAGCAACCACGCGATGCCTAACGCGGCGAGCGAGAGGAACGCCAGGGGCGTCTTCACCGCGAGCGCGATCCACGGGTACCACCACCAGCCGTGCGTGCCGACGTGTCCGAACAAGTACGACGTGTGGCCTTCCCGGTTGTGCGCCGCGAGCGCGCGCAGACCGGTGAGCAGCTCGGGTGCCGGCAGCAGCACGCGTCCACCGAGCGCGAGGCGTGTGTGGAATCGATACACGGCCCACAGGAGAAGCCCGACGACGACCGCGGCGGCCACCGCCATTCGCGCCGGTTCGCGGATCTCGCCTAACGCAAGGCGCCGCGGCGCCCCGCCGCCGCGCGGAGCGGGGATCGCCCACCAGGCGCACACGATGAGCACCGCCGCCACCGCGAAGAACGGCAGGCTCGAGAACTTGGTGGCGATGGTCGCTGCGCCGGCCAGCGCGAATACGATCGTGCGACCGAGGTCGGGCCGCTCGAGCCATCGCGTGAACATCCACAGGGCGGCAAGCAGCGTCGCGGTGAGCGGCACATCGTTCGTCGCGAAGCCGGCGTGCGCGAGCAGCTGCGGCGTTGTCGAAACCAACAGCAGCGCAACGACGGCCGCGGCGTCGCCGTACAGCGAACGGGTCCATCCCCAGGTCACGCCGAGCAGCAACAGGAAGAACGGCAGCACGCCCAATCGCGCGAGCAGCAGCGTACGACCGTACGAACCGCTCTCCAGCAGAATCGTGTTGCCCTCGGTCCACATCGTCGGCTGTCCGTGCGATGTGGCGCCGAACAGCCGTGGCCCGAGCGCGATGGCGACGCGCGCCAACGGCGGATGTTGCGGGTCGTACTCGTAGCGCCCCTGCGCGAACCACTGCATCCCGGCCGCGAGATGCGCCGGCTCGTCCCACGTTTGGCCGAATCGCGCCGCGGCTTTGACCACGACTAACGACGCGATGATGGCGATGAGGAGCGCGACGATTCCGAGTCGCCGCGCGCTGCCCATCTGCGCAGGCGCGGTGCCGTCTGGTGCGGCGGGCTCGGTCAGAACGCTCGACACGGAGAATTGCGTGGAAGGATTGGGCGCGGTACGGAGGAGGACGACCCGGGTGTCATGCGTGTAATGCGGGTCAACGCGCGAACACCTCGGCTACCGGGGTCACGCGCACGTTGCCTTCCTCGAGCAGCAGCCGCCGCTCGCCGATCGCGCGGTCCTCCGCCAACAACTCCGGTGGCTTGGGTGCGTCATAGGCGAGCGTCGTTGGCGCGTCGGAGAGGAGTGCCTGTCGAAGCGCGTCGGCATCCGGGGCGATCATCACGACGTCGAGGTCGCGCGCCGAGAGGTGGCGGCGCACGGCGTCGTTCACCGCGGCGACGTCGAGATGGCGCAGATGCTCGCGCATGTCGGAGGTGAAGTCGCCGGTGCCGTGCCAGCACGCGTCGAGCGCGTAGCCCAGGCGGTGATCCTGCGTCGCCGTCAGCAGCGGCAGGCTCTTGATCAGGTAGTCGCGCGTCGACACGAACTGGGCTTCGGTTAGCCCGTCCGTGACCAGGTGGTCGAGCTCGTGCAACGCGATGCGCAGCGTCATCACGGCGGCCTCGGGCGGCACCGGCCGGATCCAGATCTCGAACAGCTGGTGGTGGCGCGGGCGATTGGCATCCGCGAAGAATTGGAACATGCCACCCGGAAACGCCTCGATGTACGCGTAGTCGCCGTAGTTGAGGCCGCGGATCTCGCGGATGCGCTGGTACAGGTGCGATACCGACGACCGGTGTTCGCCTAACCACGTGCGGGCGAGCCAGAGCGCCGCGAAGTCGGGATGCGCGCGCGTCACGGCGATTGGATGACCGAGGGAGATGGCAATGGCGCGCGTGTCCTTCCGGATGATGTCGACGCGCATGCCGGCGCGTCGCGCGACCGCGATCGCGGGTACGGGCGCGCGCTCGCCAACCGGGAGCGTGGCGACCGCGGCGCGGACGCGCGAGAGCAGCGCGGCCGGCACGTCGCCCGCCGCGCCGATCGTCAGCCCGGCTTGCACGTAATGCCGCGCGATGAATGCCTGCACGTCATCCATCGTGATCGCGGCGATGCCGGCTTCGGTGCCTAACACTGGATGCGCCACGCGCGTGCCCGCGAACACGTTCCACTGCAGCCGCTCTTTGCCCAACTCTTCTTCGTTGTTCGACCGCAGGTCCTGTGTCAGCGCGTTCCGTTGGGCGTCGCGCAGGCGGGCGAAGTCATCCTCGCGCAGACCGGGCTCGGTGAGCAGCGGCAGCACGAGCTCGGCGAAGGGGCGCCACGTCTCCCGGTGCAGACGCGCGGTGAACGTGGTGACTTCCTTGTCCACCTGCGCCGTGAACGTGGCCGCCATCGGGAACAACGCGGCCCGCACATCCTCGGCGCGCCGCTCGCGCGAGCCGCCCTCGGCGATCATGGACGCAGCGAGTGCCGCCAGGCCTTCCTTTCCCTCGGGATCGTGCGCCGATCCTACGTTGAAGACGAGCTTGATGTCGAGCGATGGGTGCGGCGTGGCCTGCGTGAGGACGTCCAACGCGCGGCGCCGGGCGCGCACCGGTGCGCGCTCGATCGATGGCGGATCTCCGATCGCCTCGGGCATGCCGTCGTGCGACAGCGTGGTCATCACGAGCGCGGCATCCGTGAACACCGTGCGCGCGGCGTCGCGCGCTTCGCGCGGCGTGACCAGCGAGTACGTCGCGAACAAGTCCTCGAGCGTTTGCGTGGTTCGACCGTAGTGGACGAAACGCGCCAGCGTCGCGGCGATCGTTTCCGTGTCGTCCAGCTCGCGCACGAACCCGTAACGTTGATGTGCCTTCGCGTCGGCCAATCGTTTTGCCGTCACCTGCACCTCGCGCGCGCTGCGCACCGTGTCGAGGATGGCGTCACGCACCGGTACGACATCATCCTGGCGCTTCACGCGCGCGGCGATCGTGATGAGTCCTGGATCGACGTTGCCCGGGTTGTGCGCGAAGAGCGTGTCCACCAGCTGCTCGTCGTCCACGAGGCGACGATACAGCGCGGACGTGCGGCCGAACCAGAGGTCGATCATCAAGTCGGTGGCGGCGAAGGCGCGGTCGGTTGCATCGAACGCGGGCGCGCGGAACGATGTCGTGACCCACGGCAGGGTCGGCGTCTCCCAGGAGACGTGCGCGTATACCGGACCCGACGGTGCCGGATCGCGTGGAACGTCGGCGCGATAGTTGCCGCGGCGCCAGTCGCCCCAATAGCGCTCGACTAACGGAAGAACATCGCCCGCCGATACGTCGCCGGCCACGAGCAGCGTCGTGTACTCGGGCCGGTACCAGCGGTCGAAGAAGAGCCGCGAATAGTCGAACTGATTGGGCATGTCCTCGATATCGCGGAGGAAGCCCATGGTGGTGTGCTTGTACGTGTGGGTCGTGAACGCATGGTCGCGCATCACCTCGAACAGCTTCTCGGTGGGATCGGCGCTGTTCTTGTTGTATTCGCCTAACACGGCGCGCGCTTCGGTCTTGAAGTCGTCCTCCGGATAGCGCAGGCGCTGGAACCGGTCGCCTTCGATCTCGAGCACGCGCGGCAAATCGTCGCGCGAGAAGGTGGTGTGATAGTTGGTGTAGTCGTCGGTGGTATACGCGTTGGACCGCGCGCCGGCGCGCGTCAGCACCACCTGGTAGCGAGCCGGCGGATACGCATCGGTCCCGCGGAACATCATGTGCTCGAAGAAGTGCGCGAAACCGGTTTTCCCGGGCTCGACTTCGTTGCGCGAGCCGGCCTGCACCGGGATCTGCAGCGACACGACGTCCGGGAGTCCCGTTGGGACGATGATGACGCGGAGGTCGTTCGGGAGGGTGTGCTCGGAGATCGGAAAGGTCAGTAGCTTGTTCGGCATGTCCGTACGATAAATGGAGACAGGAGCCGGTGCGAGCGCGATCGCTCGGCGCAAGCTTCCTCGCTGATTTGAAAGGAAAGAGCGGAACTTGGGGGGAAGGCGGATCTGGAGTTGACCCGGTTTCGTTTCGCAGGCAATGACGGTCGACTGCATCCGTGATTTCTGCTCTTTCCTTTCAAAGAGAAGCGAAGAAGCTTTCGACGCGACTTGTTGTTCCCATCTTGTGTGTCAACCCACGATTGACTATTTCCTCCGCCTATGTTCACGATCGATCTGACCGGCCGGCGCGCGTTGGTCGCGGGCGTGGCCGACGATGGCGGCTACGGGTTCGCGATCGCGAAGGCACTCGTCGAGTGTGG
Organism: Gemmatimonadaceae bacterium; assembly: GCA_025927495.1. GTDB lineage: Bacteria > Gemmatimonadota > Gemmatimonadetes > Gemmatimonadales > Gemmatimonadaceae > JADGGM01. Next base: position 3,743 of record JAICLH010000132.1, on the reverse strand, counting down.
CGCGACGGTGGTGGTCGGGACGTGGCCGCCCGCACTCAACATCTTCAACAACCTCCTCGAGCGCGGGAAGATGGACACGTCGCGCCGCTTGTCGGACGGCGCCATGATGGAGTTCGAGCGCATCTATCCGCTCGACGCCGCGTTCGACACGATGGCCGATGTGCCAGACGACATTCGCACCAACAAGCGCTACGCCAACGCCGGCGACTTCACGATCGGAGGGTTGGCCGAGCGCCTCGTGTCGGACTTCGGGGCGCGGCCGCTCGACATCGTGATACACTCGCTGGCTAACGGACCGGAAGTGAAGAATGCCTTGTTGGCCACGAGCCGGTCCGGGTATCTCACCGCCGTCGGCGTGAGCGCGTATTCCATGGTGTCGTTCGTGCAGCGCTTTGGTCCGCTGCTCCGGCCGCACGCGTCGTTTCTGTCGCTCACGTACATGGCCAGCGAGCGCGTGATTCCCGGCTACGGCGGCGGGATGTCATCGGCGAAGGCGGCGCTCGAGAGCGACACGCGCGTGTTGGCGTACGAGGCCGGTCGCGCCTTCGGCGCGCGCGTGAACTGCATCTCGGCCGGCCCGCTCGCGTCGCGTGCGGCGAGCGCCATCGGGATCATCGAGAAAATGGTCGCGTACGCGTCGGCCAATTCGCCGCTCACGGAGCCGCTCAATCCGGCCGAGGTCGGCGCGGCGGCGGCGTTCTTGTCGAGCCGGCACGCGAGCGGGATCACGGGCTCGGTCGTGTACGTGGACAAGGGCTACCACTCGATGGGGATGGCGACGCAGATCGGCTGATTCCGTTAGGCAGATGCGGCGAACGCGGCCACGTCGCGGACGAAATCGGCCATGTCCTCGCGTGTCGTGCGGAAGCCAATGGGGCAGATGCGCAAGGACAGCGCGCCGCGGATGCGCGTGCTCGAGATGAAGAAACGGCCCGCGGCGTTGACGGCCGCGTTGATGTGCTCGTTGAGCGCGTCGAGCGCGGCCGGGTCGTCCATGCCCGCCGGGTGCGCGCGGAAGCACAGAATGCCTAACGTCGCCGGTGCGAGCACCTCCATGGCGGGCTCGCGCCGCACCAGCGCCTCGGCGTGCGCGGCCAACGACAGGCTGTACGCGATGGCCTCGCGCAACACGTCGGTGCCGAAGTAGTTGACGGCAAGCCAGACCTTGAGCGCGCGCGCGTAGCGGGTGAGCTGTTCTCCGTAGTCGGCGAAATTGATCTCGTCGCCATCGCTCTCCGCGTCCTTGAGGTAGTCCGGGTAGATCTGGAACGCCGCCTTGAGCCGCTTGGGCTCGCGCGCCATCAGGCATCCACACTCGAACGGGACGTAGAGCCATTTGTGCGGGTCGAGCGTCACCGAGTCGGCGCGCTCGATACCGGCGAGTGCACGCCGCCCGTCGTCGGAGAGAACGGAAAAACCGCCGTAGGCGGCATCGACGTGGAGCCAGATGCGCTCGCGCGCCGCCAGGTCGGCCAGCGGTCCGAGCGGATCGACGGCGCCGGTGTTGGTGGTGCCCCCGTTGGCGACGATCATGAGCGGGATCAGCCCGTGCGCGCGGTCTCGAGCGATGGCCGCAGCCAGCGCATCCGGCGGCAGACGGAAGTCCGCGTCGCACGCCAACAGCCTGACGTTAGACCGGGCGATGCCGGCGATCCAGGCGGCGCGGATGGCGGACGAATGTGTCTGGTCTGATCCGTACACGATGAGCCGCGGAATGCGCGACGGATCGTCGCCGACGGCGCCGTGGCGCGCGGCGATCATCGCGGTGAGGTTCGCGGCCGACCCGCCGGTCGTCAGCAACCCGCCGCTTCCGTTGGGCATGCCCAACCACGCGCGAAACCAGTCGAGGACGAGCACCTCGATCTGGTTGGGGCCCGCCGCGACCGGCCACACGCCGGCGAAGAAGTTGTACCCGGCGGCGAGCCAGTCGCCTAACGAGGCCGGGAAGGTCGGGCAGCTCGGAACGTACGCGATGAACCCCGGATGCGGCTCGCGCGCCGCGTGCGCGAACACGTGCTCGCGCAGGAACGCGAGCAGCGTGTCGATGTCGGCGCCGCGAGCCGGCGGCGGTGCCGCGATGAGCCGCTCCGTGGCGCGCCGCGGCAGCGTGTCCAACACGCGCTGCGTCCTCAGCGTCGAGAGGTGCTCGGCGACGGTATCGGTCACGCGGTAGCCGAGCCGGCGCATGGTGTCGAAGTCGAGATCCAGCGGGGAGCGCGGATACGTTCCGGTCGGTACGTCTGGCATTGTGTATGAGTGTGATCGGCGGAAAACGTGGGCTCGCTGGCCCGGCACAGGCCGGCGACACTACCTTATACGCGATACACCCTGTCTGTTCCAGCCATGACCTCGCCCGTCCCACTGTCCGTCGACGCGCCGCCGGCCGAATCCGGAGCCCAGGTTCCGATGCGGATCCGCACGCTGTCCTTCACGCGCGGACTGTGGCGGATCGCGTCGGCCGGTGCGTCGGCGGGGAACCGCGTAGAGTTGTTGCGGGACGGCGGACAGACGTTCGAGTCCATGTTGGCCGCGATCGCGGAGGCGCGTGACAGTGTCGTGCTCGAGTGCTATCTGGTGGCCGCGGACGGGGTCGGCAACCGGTTCGCGGATGCGCTCTTGGCGGCGGCCGCGCGGGGCGTGCGCGTGCGCATGGTGTCCGACTGGGTGGGAAGCCGCGGCGCGGGACGCGCGTACTGGAAAAGGCTGCGCGACGGAGACGTGCACGTGCGCATCTTCAATCCGCCCGGCGTGCGCCCATGGTTAGGCTTGATTCCGCGCGACCACCGGAAGCTGCTGGTGGTGGACGATGCGGTCGGCATCACGGGCGGCTTCGGGTTGAGCGAAGCGTGGTCGGGCGGCATGCGACGGCGTCGCACCGCGCCGTGGCGTGACACGGCGGTGCGCATCGAGGGCCCCGCGGCCGTGGACATGTCGCGCGCGTTTCAATTGATGTGGCGGCGGGCGAACTTCGAGCAGCGGCCGAGGCGCTGGCGTCGGCGGCAGCTGGTGCGCCCGGCGCGCGGCGCCGATACCGATCCGCAAACGGCGCAGGCTGCGGTGGTCGGCATCGTCGAGGGCGAGCCGTGGCGGCTGCGGGTCGCGCGCGCGCTGCAACTGCAGGCGGCGTCGGCGGAAAGGTTCATCTGGATTGCGAGCGCGTACTTCTATCCATCGTCCGCCGAGCTCGAGGCGTTGGCCGGCGCCGCGCAGGACGGCGTCGATGTGCGCGTTCTCGTGCCGAGCAAGTATGACCACCCGTGGGTGCGTCGTCTCACGCGCCGGGTGTACCACCGGCTGTTGCGCAACGGCGTCCGCATCTGGGAATGGAACGGCGTGATGATGCACGCCAAGACGAGCGTCGTGGACGGCCACTGGGTCCGCGTCGGCTCGACCGACTTCAACCCGCTCGGCATTGCGATCAACTATGAGCTCGATGCGATCATCGAGGACGCTGCGTTAGGCGAGGCCGCGGTCGAGATGTACCTGGCGGACCTCCAATCCTCCACCGAGATCCGGTGGCGTGGTCGGGTTGGTACCTAGTGAGCTGCATCAGAAATTATGATAGCGGAGATGAGGGAATGGGGAAGCGCTCGCTGTCGCTCGCTTGGGGGAAGCGCTGCGCTGGGGGAAGCGGCGGCGACGCCGCCTGAGGGGTGGAAGGACATCAGTTGTCCCTGGGGTGGAGAGTCTCAAATCGCGAGGCTCGCGCGCATGGCACTCACGTCGTGCAGACCATTGATGTT
>JAICLH010000209.1 GCA_025927495.1 Gemmatimonadaceae bacterium | reverse complement strand
GGGCACCCTGCCCGGCGCCGTGTCACCCGCTCTCCCACTTATGACAATCACCGAAATCGCTCCCCCGTCCGGCACGCAGAGCCTGTTCGAACGACTCGCCGACATGGGACACGAGCAGCTCGTCCTGTGCAGCGATCCGTCTGCCGGCTACCGCGGCATCATCGCGGTCCACAGCACGACGTTGGGCCCTGCGTTAGGCGGCACGCGGTTCTGGAATTATGCGTCGGACGAAGAAGCCATCATCGATGCGCTCCGGTTGGCGCGCGGCATGACCTACAAGAACGCCGTCGCCGGACTCAATCTGGGCGGCGGCAAGTCCGTCATCATCGGCGACAACCGGACGACGAGTCGCGAGATGCTGTTCCGCGCGCACGGCCGCTTTGTCGAGGGGCTGGGCGGACGCTACGTGACGGCCGAAGACGTCGGCACGAGCACGAGCGACATGGACTTCGTCCACATGGAGACCGAGTACGTCACCGGTCTCGCCGGACGCTCCGGCGATCCATCTCCCGTCACCGCGCACGGCGTGTTCCGCGCGATCCAGGCCGCAGCCCGGCATCGCTGGGGCAGCGACGCGCTCTCGGGCAAGACGGTCGCCATCCAGGGCTGCGGACACGTCGGCGCCTACCTCGCCAAGGAGCTGCACGAGGCGGGCGCCACCCTCGTCGTCACCGACATCGACGCCGAGCGCGTGAAGCGGGTGGTGGCCGACCTGGGCGCGCGTGCCGTGGAGCCGGGCGAGATCTACGGCGTGAAGGCCGACATCTACGCGCCCTGTGCGTTAGGCGCGGTGATCAACGACAAGACCATCCCGCAGCTCAAGGTGGAGATCGTCGCCGGCGCCGCCAACAACGTGCTGCTCGAAGCGCGCCACGGCGATGCGCTCGAGGAGCGCGGCATCCTGTACGCGCCCGACTACGTCGCCAACGCGGGCGGCGTGATCAACGTCTACAGCGAGCTCGCGAACTGGGATCCGGCGCGCGCCCTCCGCAAGGCGGACGAGATTTACGCCACCACCCTCGGCGTCTTCGACATTGCGCGCGCCGAAGGCATCCCCACCTATGAGGCAGCCGACCGACTGGCCGAACGGCGGTTGAAGGCTGTCGGGTCGCTCGTGAAGACTTGGCCACAGTGGCCGAATCGATAGCCGACATTTCGCTCAGTACCGCTCACAAAGTTTTCGCCATTGCAGTTCCCAAAAAAGTTCTGCTCTGTCCGTTCGTGTCCGGATTTGTCCGTTGTCAACTCGTTGGATCATGATTCCGGCTCGGAGGCGGATTCGCCGGCCACCAAACTCGATCTCGCGTTTCCGCTGCGATGCCAGTACGAAGCTCGACGACTTTGAAAACGGACAACCCCGGACACGGACACGTCAGGTCTTTTGGGAAACTTCAACAGCAACATTGTCGGTTCGAAATTTGGTGGCATTGCAGTTCCAAAAAACGTTTCTGGTTTGTCCGTTCGTGCCCGGGCTGTCCGTTTTCAGCTCGTTGGACCATGATTCCGGCTCGGAGGCGGATTCGCCGGAACTGCAACGGCGACAAACGACAGTGACAAACGACCTCGTGCACCACTCTCACCGGCGCAGCCATGCCCGATTGGTCTAACTGGACAACGAGCAGGCCGATGTCCGCGCTCAAGCGCACGGACCCCGACATCGCGCGCGCGATCGAGGATGAGACGCGCCGCCAGGGCGAGGGGTTGGAGCTCATCGCCAGCGAGAACTTCGTTTCGCCGGCCGTGATGGAAGCGATGGGATCGCCGCTCACCAACAAGTACGCCGAGGGCTACCCCGGCAAACGATACTACGGCGGCTGCGAGTTCGTCGACGTCGCCGAGCAGTTGGCCATCGATCGGGCGAAGATGTTGTTCCACGCCGAGCACGCCAACGTGCAGCCGCATTCTGGCGCGCAGGCGAACATGGCGGTGTTTTTCGCCTTCGTGAAGCCGGGCGACACCGTGTTAGGCATGAGCCTGTCTAACGGAGGCCATCTCACGCACGGATCGCCGGTCAACTTCTCCGGTTTCCTGTATCACGCCGTCGCCTACGGCGTGCGCGAGGACACCGGACGCATCGACATGGATCAGGTGCGCGATCTCGCGCGACAGCACAAGCCGAAGATGATCATCGCCGGCTTCAGCGCGTACTCGCGCACGCTCGATTTCGCGGCGTTCGCGGACATCGCGCGAGAGGTCGGCGCCAAACTGATGGTCGACATGGCGCATGTGGCCGGCCTCGTCGCGGCCGGCATTTCGCCGTCGCCCGTTCCCTACGCCGATGCCGTCACCACGACCACGCACAAGACGCTGCGCGGTCCGCGCGGCGGATTGATTCTCTGCAAGCAGGAGTACGCCGCCATCATCAATAAGCAGGTCTTCCCCGGCATGCAGGGCGGGCCGCTCATGCACGTGATCGCCGCCAAGGCCGTTTCGCTGCTCGAGGCGCTGCAGCCGTCGTTCGTCACCTACGCGAGGCAGGTTGTGGCGAACGCGCGCGAGCTGGCAGGCGCGCTGATGCACCGCGGCTACGCGATCGTGTCGGATGGAACCGACAACCACCTCATGCTCGTCGACCTGCGCGCGCGCGGACTCACCGGCAAGGCAGCCGAAGCCGCGCTGGGCGCCGCGGCCATCACCGTGAACAAGAACACGGTACCCGGCGAGACGCAGTCGCCGTTCGTCACGAGCGGCATTCGCATCGGAACAGCCGCGGTCACCACGCGCGGCATGAAGGAAACGGAGATGCGCCGCATTGCGGAGCTGATTGATCGCGTGTTGACCAATGCAACCGACGACGCCGTCAGCCGCGAGGTGCGGCGCGATGTGCACGATCTGACGTCGGGCTTCCCACTCTACACGCCGGCCGAAGAGCCTGCCGCACGGTTGTAATTCCGGAGGCGGTGTCGCATCTTTGGCCCTGAGCCCGCTGGCGGCGTCCGCCGCGCGCGGGCGATGTTCTCTCCACGAAGGGTCGCCGACTTTGCCGCTTTGCTTTCAGGACGGCATCATGGATCGTCTCCGGGCGCGCGACGCGCGCTATCGGGAGGATGCCTACCTGTTCGTGCTCGCCGCGCTGGAGCATTGCCAGACGCGGCTTGATGAGCGCCGCCACATCGCGGGACGCGAACTGGCCATGGCGTGTCGTGATCTGGCCCTCGAGCATTTCGGCGTGATGGCCCGGCTCGTGCTCGAACACTGGGGTGTTCGCTCGTCCGCCGACATCGGTGAGGTTGTGTTCAATCTCGTCGACGAAGGATTGCTCATCAGCCAACCGACCGACACACGCGACGAGTTCGCGGGCGTGTTCGACTTCGACCAGGCGTTCGAACGAGAATATCCGTGGAGCGTTCTGCAAACCGGGTGAACGAGTAGCAGGTCGCGCCAGCTCGGGCGCGAGATGTCGGAAGGCGCGTTGAGCGGGAGGAGGTGAGGCCAGATGGATGTCAACGAGCTTCCTGCGTGCCGCAAATGCGGCAAGGGCACGATGCTCCCGCTGAGCGACTACGGCCGCGACGGAGCGCCCATCACGTTCAAGGCCTGGGTATGCAACAACCCCGAATGCGGATTCAACATTCGCATCGACAACGGGGAAATCAGTTTCGGGCGCACCATCGGACAATCGCACAAGTGAGAGGGAGCGTGCACGAGCGGTAGGCAACGACGCGCGATGTGCTCATCGCGCGGCCTGCCGCACGTCGCTCATTCACTTCTGTCCCTCCACCTGTCCGTCACCAACGCGCGCGAGTCGGCGGCGCGCGACTCGGCCGCGATCGCGCTCGGTGTGCCGTCCCGCGCGCTCATGCAGCGCGCCGGCGCCGCGGCCGCGGCCGAGATCACGCGACTCTTCGGCGCCGGGCTCCGGCACGGCGTGGTGGTCTACGCCGGTCCCGGAAACAACGGCGGCGATGGCTGGGTCGTCGCGCGGTGTCTCGCCGCATGTGGCGTGCGCGTGCACGTGACGGCCGTCGCGGAAAGCTCCACCGAAGATGCGCGCGCCGAACGGGCACTCGCGCAGCCGATGCTCGACGCGGCGTCGCCCGCCAACGCGCGCGTGGTCGTCGATGCGTTGCTCGGCACTGGGGTCGGCGGTGCGCCGCGCGGCGCGATCGCGGACGCCATTCGCGACATCGGTCGAGCGCGCGCCGCCGGTGCGAAGGTGGTCGCGCTCGATTTGCCGACCGGCGTCGACGCCGATACCGGCCACGCCGACGGCGCCGTGCGCGCCGATGTCACGCTCACCTTCGGCACGATGAAGCGCGGTCTGCTCATCGCGCGCGGCAATGCGGGACACATTCTGCTGCTCGACATCGGACTCCCGCGCGGCGACGCAGCCACGCCATCGCTCGTCACACCGGCGTGGGTGCGCCAGGTAATCCCGCCGATCGCGGCCGACGCGCACAAGGGCGTGCGGCGCAAGCTGGTGATCGTGGGCGGTCAGTTAGGCATGGCCGGCGCGGCGATCTTCGCCGCGCGCGCCGCGATGCGCGCGGGCATCGGGATGGTCCGCGTGGTGGTGGCGCGCGAGTGCGTGCCCATCGTTCAGGCGGCGGCGCCGCACGCGATCGCGCGCGCGTGGCCGAGCGAGCGCCAGGAGGATCTGGACGACGCGATCATGCGGTGGGCGGACGGTGTGCTCATCGGGCCCGGGTTAGGCGACTCGCCTCAGAGCCGCGCGCTCGTGGAACGCGTGCTGCGTGCGTGGCGCGGGCCGGTGGTGGTGGATGCGGATGGCCTCAACGTGTTCAAGGGCGAAGCGGCGACGTTGGGCACGCTGCTCGTGGGCCGGCCGGCGCTGCTCACGCCGCACGCGCTGGAGCTGGCCCGGCTGTACGGCGCCAATCCACAGGAGGTGCTGGTCCGCCGATTCGACATCGCCGGCGAGCTGGCGCGTGTGGCGCACGCGGCGGTGCTGCTCAAGGGCGTGCCGACGATCGTGGCCGATGCGGCGGGCGGCCGGCTCGTGAGCGCGGCCGGCACGCCGGCGCTCGCGGCGGCCGGCAGCGGGGACCTCCTGGCCGGCATCGCGGCCACTCTCCTCACGCAGTGAGGCGACGGCCTTGCCGCCGGCGCCGCCGCGGCGTGGGTGCACGGCCGCGCCGCCGAGCTCGCATCCGCGGGGCGGGGACCCCGCGGCGTGACGCTCGATGATGTCGAAGGCGCCATCGGCGCCGTATGGCCCGATGTCGCCGGCGCACCGCCCCCGCGCTATCCCGTGCTCTGCGAGCTCCCGGCCATCGCCACGGTGTAGACAGCAGGTCGATGGCGGCACATCGTGGTATGGATGCGTACGAGTTCCTTCAACCCTCGACATCTTCGTCTATGCGCCCACTCCTTGTCGGCATTCCGCTGTTCGTCGCATGGTTCGTCCGCCCAACCGCGCCCGCAAACGAGCAGGCGAGCTTCGTCACCACGCTGGGACGCGACACGGTGGTGATCGAGAGCTTCACGCGCACCGCCACGAAGCTCACGGGCGACATGGTGGTTCGCGTTCCCGGCACGGTGCTCTGCCACTACGAGCTCGATCTCGGAAGCGGCGGCAATGTCACGCGGTCGGTGGTCGACGTCAAACCGCTGAGTGCCGAGAACGTCCCGGCGCGGCACGTGACCCTCGACTATCTGGGCGACTCGCTTCGCGTCAAAACCGACTCGGCGGGCCGGCACGCAGAGTTCGTCCGCGCCGTCGAGAAGAACGCGTATCCGCAGTTCATGACCGGGTTCGGCTCGTCCTACGGCTTGTACTCGTCGCTCGGCGTGTACGAAGTGCTGTTGGCCCAGTTAGGCCCGAAGTTCGACTCGGTGACCATTCCGTCCATCGACATGCAGTCCGGGCGTACGGTAAAACGGGATTTTGTGCGCCGCTCGCCGACGTCCATCGACGCCGACTACTTCCGCATCGCGTGGACGCACCTCACGCTCGACGACTCGGGACAGATCGTGAGCGCCGACGCAGACGAAACGACGGAGAAGACGAAGACGCAGCGCACGATCTACCTCGATCCACAAAAGGTCGCCAAGCAGTTCGCGTCGGAAGACAAATCGGGGAAAGGCCTCGGCATTGCGTCGCCGAGCGTCACGGAGAAGGCGACGTTAGGCGGGAAGCTCGTCGTGGTGCTGTACAGCAGTCCGCGCCGCCGCAATCGCACCATCCTCGGCACGGTGGTGCCGTACGATCGGGTGTGGCGCACGGGGGCGAACCAGGCGACGGTGCTCGTGACCGATGACGCGATGGACATCGGCGGCGCGTCGCTTCCCGGCGGCAGCTACAGCCTGTGGACCGTCCCCAAGAAAGACGGCAGCGTGGACCTCATCGTGAACGGCCAGTTCGGCCAGTGGGGCACGAATTACGATTCGTCGCGCAACGTGGCCCGCGTGCCGATGAAGGTCTCCACCGCGTCGTCGCCACAGGAGAACTTCTCGATCCACATCACGCCGACCAACGGCAACAGCGGCGAGATGAAGATTGCCTGGGACAACTTCGTCTGGACGGTCCCGATCACGATGAAATAGGCTCCAGGTAGCGCATCGGATCGCGACGCGCGATCGGCTTGTACGATGACACGTCGTTAGGCGGGCACCTAGAAGTAGCCGGGAGGTCATTCATTTCGTGCCTCGCCCGATGTGAGTGAACGCCTCGCCGCCGCTAGATCCCCGCGTCCGACGGGTAGTAGTTGAGCACGTCGTCCCGCCATCCGCCCTGGCCCTTGCCGATGCTCCGAAAATCTTCGACCAGCTCGATGCGGTTGACCCACTTGGCCATCTTGTAGCCGTACTGGTGCTCGACTCGCAGCCGCAGCGGCGCGCCATGGTCG
>JAICLH010000195.1 GCA_025927495.1 Gemmatimonadaceae bacterium | reverse complement strand
TTCCGCCGCGCCCACACCTCCGCCTGCTGCGCCGGGGTGAACCCCCACTGCCGTTCCATCGACCCTTCCATCGCCTGTTCCACTGCAACCCCCTCAGTGAATGCGTAAGATCAGGTGTTGCATTCACCAATTGAACCGGCCAAGGATAACAAAAGGGTACCGCAGGGATAACGAACGTGATCGTTCTGCGCGGAGGGGAGTACGGTCGCTCAGCGGTTGGTGCAGTTTTTTGCTTTTCACAAAAGCCCCGCTTCTCCTGTCCGTTAGGCAACACACTTCCCGCCGCGCACAACGATCACTTTCGTTATCCCTCGTTTCCCTTTTGTTATCCTTGGAAGCAGTTGCAGTTTTTCCGCCCGCGCAACGATGAGCCAATGCATTTACATATCAGACCCAGCCCACTAGGCTTCGGGCGCATGGTGCGCCCTGTCGCCTTCGACCGCAGACCCATTCCTTGAATCGAATGCACGTCACCCTGAAGTCGAGTGAGTTACCGCGGCGTGTCGCGGCGCTCTGCAGCGCCACCGTCGCGCTATGCGTGTCGACGGTTGCGGCGCAGGGCGCGAAGCCCGGTACGGCGGCGCCGCACGCCAACGCAGTCACGATCGTGATCTTCGAGAATCGCGACTACTCGGCCATCGTCGGCGCCAAGGACGCGCCGTATCTCAACGCCGCGCTGGTGCCGAAGGCGGCGGTGATGACCAACAGCCACGCCACCGCGCACCCCAGCGAGCCCAACTACGTCGAGCTGTTTTCCGGCAACGTGCAGGGCGTGACCGGCGACGAGTGTCCGGTGACATCGAGCGCACCCAACATCGCCACCCAGTTGTTGGCCGCGCACCGCACCTTCCGCGGGTTCGCCGAGTCGCTGCCGAACGCTGGATTCTCGGGGTGCAAGGGGAGCAAGGACTTGTATCGCCGGAAGCACAACCCGTGGGCGGACTTCACCAACGTGCCGGCTGCGCTCAACCAGCCGTACGAGTGGGCGCCGGCGTCGCTCGCGATCGTGGTGCCCAACATGTGCAACGACATGCACGACTGCAGCACCACCGTGGGCGACACGTGGATGAAGCAGCATCTGCCGGCGATCATGAAGTGGAACGCCGCGCACGACGGGCTGCTGATCGTCACGTGGGACGAGGCCGCGCCCGACTCCGATGGGACCAACCACATCGCGACGCTGCTCATCGGGCCAATGATCAAGCCCGGCCGCTACGACCAGCACATCGATCACGACGATGTGCTGCGCACGGTCGAGCAGATCTACGGCTTGCCGTGCATCGCCAACGCATGCGGGAAGCCGGGCATCACCGGCGTCTGGCGCTGACGCCGCGTCCGGCAGAGGCGCCTAACGTTGAAGCCCGCTGGTCGACGGCGGGCCGAGATGCGCCGCCTGCGAGGGCGCGAGCGCCGGCATTCCCCTGCTGTCATCGTCCAGGATCGGCACGTGCTCGGCCCCGACGAGCGTTAGGCTTTGCTGCCCGTACTGCAACGCGTGGCCCACAAGCGCGCCCATGAGCAACGGGATGGCGACGAAGACGAGCGGAAACCACGACAGCTGCCGGATCAGGAAGCCCTCGCTGGGGCTGGCCGGATTGATGTACGCGGTGACGCTGTCGCCCACGGGAAACCGCTGCCGGATTCCTTCCGCCCACCGGTAGCTGCTCGACATCGTGATGATGGTGGTGCCGGTGGCGAGCACGATGTCGCCTTGCGGGCGACGGTAGGCGTACCACACCACCGGGCGATAGCTCGTGCCGCCGTTCTGATCGCTGGAACTGGCCAACTCGCTCATCGTGATCCGCGCGCGCACGGACGGCCACGAAAAGTAGCGGCGCGCTTGCTGGACATAGATCCCCAGGCCGACTAACACAAAGAGTCCGATGATCGGGAACAATATCCTGCGCGTGGTGCGGGCCCCGGACGTGGCTCGTTGGACGGCAGCGGCGTCTGTGTCGCGCGATTCGTCGGGCAGCGCATGCCAACCGGTGAATGCTCGTACCGCCGCCACGCAGTTGGCTTGGGGCTTGAGATCTCCGGTGTACACGGCCGTCCATGGCGTGCGGGTCCCGTCTTTCATGACGAACACGGGGCGATAGACCGGCGTCCGCTGGCGCCCGTTGTTCGTGCTCATCATCGTTTTTTCGATCGCCGTGTCCGATATGTCGGACCAGGCGAACGTGTCCGTGCCCGGCTTCACGAGACGTCGGTGCTGGATCGTGACCGTCCGCGAACTCTTGTCGAACGTGCAGAGCAGGTCACCCGCCAGCACAGCCATCGAGAGCCCTGCCAGCGCGAACGAACCGCCCACCACGACTGCGACCCAGGCATTGTGCTCGCCGAGATGTCCGTGGGTGATGTACCACAGGACCGCGCTGCCTAACGCAGCGAACAGGACGCCCATGGCCCGCAGGCCCCAGGGTCCCTGGTGCAGCACCAGCCGGTTCTCATCGTGGACCGTGATCTGCATCGCGCGCTCGGGTGGAGGTTCCCCGTTTCGACGCCCGACTCGAGGGCGACGCAACGATAGCGCCCCCGGGCGCGCCGGCCAACACCTGGCCAGTGGAGCACGGGGGCTTCTTCGCTTTGTTGGGCGCGGAGAAGACGGAAGACGCCGAAAACGTCGAACTGGCCGTGCTCTCCTGTCTGTGTTCCCAGACTCCGCTCGGGGCGTGGTCGCGCGTGTCCGACTCCAGGCGCGGCACAAGTTCCACGAGTTGATAGCGGACGAAACCAGACACTAACGGACAAGGCGAAGAAACTTGTAAACAAAAACAAGTAGTTCTGCTTTGTCAGCCTTTGTCCGGCCTTGTCCGCTATCAAAGTCGTGACAACTCGGCGTGACAACGGAGGCGGACACGCGAAACGGTCACAAACAACGGGGCCGGCGTGACAGCCGCGATAAGAAACCCAGAAACGCTCCGCTAGGCGTCGCGCAGAGCGATCATCGGATCCACCCGTGTTGCCCGGCGCGCCGGGACCAGACACGCCAGCGCCGCGATGCCGCAGAACAGCGCGGCTACGCCGAGGAACGTGATCGGGTCTGTGGCATCGACGTGGAACAGGAACCGCGACAAGAGCCGCGTCAGGAAGAGAGCTGCAACTGCTCCGATCACGAGTCCCACGGCCACCAGACGCAAACCTTGCCGCAGGACCATGCCGCGAACGCCGCCCGGCTGCGCGCCCAACGCAATGCGAATCCCGATCTCGCGCGTCCGACGGCTCACCGTGAACGCGATGACGCCAGCGAGGCCCGCCGCCGTGATCACGAGCGCGACCACGGCGAAGGCGCCGATGAGCAACATCGTGATGCGCGGCGTCGCGACTGCATCGCCGCGCAACTTCGCCAGCGTTTGAACCTCGGTTACCGGCTGCGCCGGATCGAGGTCGTGGACGATGGCGTGCAAATCGCGCGACACGAACGCCGGCTCACCGCGGGTGCGCACCAGGATGCGCATGTCGCTGGTGGTGCTCAGGGTGAAGGGTGCGTACAGCGCCGGCATCTCCGGTTGCGCCGGTCCGTATTGCGACACGTCGCCCACGATGCCGACGACGGTCACCCAATGCTTGCCGTCGTCGAACGTCAGGCGCGCGCCGATCGGGTTGGCTGCGCCCCAGTAGCGGCGCGCCGCGGTTTGATTGACCACCACCGGCTCGTTCAGTGTGTCGCGGTCCGTTGCCGCGAACGTCCGCCCGCTCACGAGCGCAATACCGAGCAGACGGAAATAATCCGTCGACCCGATGCGCACGTCCAACGTCGGCGCGGTTTGCCCGGCGTCGAGGGGTCGGCCGTCGATGCGGAAGGGGGCGTTGTTCGGCTGTCCTTCATTCATCGGCGATGCGTTCGATACCGCCACTGCGGTCACGCCCGGGCGCGCGCTCATCCGGTCGACGAGCGCCTCCTCGAAGTTCCGGATCAACGGGCCGGTCCTGTATTTCACCCAGTCGAGATCGAGCCGCGCCGTGAGCACGTTTGCCGGATCGAATCCCGGATCGACGCGCTCCAGGTTCACGAAGCTCCGCAGCATCAATCCCGCGCCCACGAGCAACATGAACGCGATCGACACCTGCGCGGAGATGAGCGCGCCGCGAAGGCGCATGCGCGCGCCGCCCAGCGTCGAGGCGTTCCCGTCCTCCTTGAGACCGCTCGCGAGGTCCCGACGCGACGTGATCGCGGGCACGAGGCCCAGGCAGATCCCCGTCAGCGCCGACACGGCGAACGCGAACGCGAGTACGCGGCCGTCCATGCCGATCTCGGCCGCCCGCGGCGTGAACAAGGCAGTGAAGGACTTGAGCACGCCCAACAATCCCCAGGCGACGGCCAGGCCTAACGCACCACCGACGACGGCCAGCAGCGTGCTCTCGGTCACGAGCTGGCGCGCGATGCGGCGGCGGCCCGCGCCGAGCACGGCGCGCAACGCCATCTCGCGCTCGCGGCGGAGCTCGCGTGCCAGCGTGAGGTTGGCGACGTTGGCGCACGCAATGAGCAGGACGAACGCCGCCGTCGCCAGAAGCACGAGCAACGTGGGGCGCGCGCCGCGCGTGATCTCGTCGCGGTACATGGCCGCCGCGATGCCGAGGCGGTCGTTCGCGCGGTAGGCGTCGGGGAATTCGCGATGGAGACGCGCGGCCACGTTGGACACGTCGGCAGTGGCCTGCGTCAGCGTGGCGCCGGGCTTGAGCCGGCCTAACAACGTGACCATGCGGGCCGTACGCGACCCGACCACGTGCGCCGAGATGCGGAACGGACACGAGGACACCGGCATGTAGATGTCGTTGTGATCCGGGTCCTGGGGCAGGAACGGCAGCACGCCGATCACGGTGTGCACGCGGTCGTTCATCGTGAACGTCTTGCCGACGATGTTGGGGTCGCCGCCCAAGGCGCGCTGCCAGAATTCGTAGCTGAGCACGATCACAGGCGCGGCCGCGGGCTGATCCTCGCCCGGGCGGAACGTGCGGCCGAGCAGTGCCTTCACGCCTAACACGTCGAAGAATCCGGCCGAGACGACGCCGGTCTGGACGCGCAGCGGGTCGTCGCGCCCCAACAGCGTGAACGCCATCGTGTGATACTCGGCCAGGGCATCGAAGCTGCGCGTTTGCGATTCGTAGTCCATGACCTCCGTCGGCGAGAAGCCGACGTCGGGAATCCCGCCGGCATTGGCCGGCTGCGCGACGTGCACCAGGCGATCACCGTAGGCGTAGGGCAGCGGCCGGAGCAGGACGCCGTCGATCACGCTGAAGATGGCGGTGGTGGCGCCGATTCCTAACGCAAGCGTGAGCAGCGACGCGATGGTGAAGGCGGGCGCGCGGCGCAGCGTGCGTGCGGTGAAACGGACATCCTGCCAGAGCGTGTGCATGAATTCCGTCCTCGCGCGTTTGCGCGTGCGGTGTCCTTGTTCCGTCAGGCATTCGGCGCGCACCGCCGTCATATCGCCGAACACGGCGACCGCCTCGCGGCGCGCGTCGGCCTGGCTGCGGCCCAACGCGACGAGCTCGCGGGTGCGCATCTCGATGTGGAAGGCCAGCTCGCGTTCGACGTCGCGGGTGATGCCGCGTCGGCCGGTAGAGAGGTGGAAGGCGCGCTTCATTCTGCCACCGGCTGCTCAGGCGGGCGACGCGTTGAGCGCCGCGGATACCGCGAGCGTGTATCGCGTCCACCGAAGCACCTCGGCCTGCAGCTGCTTCCGGCCCGCGCTCGTGAGCTTGTAATACTTGGCTTCACGACCGGTTTCGGAGACGCCCCACTCATCCTCGAGCAAACCCCTCCGCTCGAGCCGGTGGAGCGCCGGGTACAGTGCGCCCTCCTGCACCTGGAGCGCTTCGCGCGTGGTGTCGCGAATCCATTTGCCCACGCCGTAGCCGTGCATGGGACCCCAGGTGAGCGCCTTGAGGATCAGCACGTCCAAGGTGCCGGTGTACAGATCGCTGCCCGCCATGTTCGTCCCCCGGTATGCCAAGTTGATCGCGACGAGGGCCCTCTTCGCGCGAGTCCCACAATGGCCTTCGCATACCTATTTGAACAAGGGGTCTGACGTGATTCGCACAATGAGAGCGGACAGAGCCGGACGCTGTCGGACTTGACCCGGAATTGCTTCTTCAGGAGGCTTGCGCTGCGCCAGTTTCAAATGGATTCGCTTGATCGTGCTGTGTCCCGCTTTGTCCGGGTCTGGTCCGTCCGGATTATTCGTACATGGCCTCGGGGTCGGCCTTGGCGAGATCCACGAGAAAGTCCGCGATCCGACGGCACGCCGCGTCGAGAAAGCACCGACCTTTGTCCGCGTTGGCGCGGGCCGGATTCCCGACGCCGGTGTCGTCCGTCACCTGCGTCCAGCGGCGCGGCGCCCACGCCCACCCCTCGCGAAGGCCTTGCACGCGAAACCGTCGCGCGGCACCCGGACCCGCTTCGTCCAAGGGGCGAACCAGCTCGGGGGCCAGTGCCATCATCGCGCTCGTCTCCAGTTCTCCGGCATGGTCGCCCGGCTCGTCGAAGTAGGTCGCTGGATCCACACACGCATACCAGTTGAGTGCGCAGAGAAACACCGGCGTCGCGGGCTGCAGCTCCCGTATCATCGGCCGAAAATCGTTTCCACCGTGTCCGTTGAGCACCACCAGCTTTCGCACGCCGTGCGGCGCCAGGCTGCGCACCACGTCGCCCAACACGAGTGCTTGCGTGCTCGGGTTCATGTTCACACAGTAGGCGAGGTCGAACTGGCCGGTATTCACGCCGAATGGAATGGCGGGCAGCACCACCACCCGGGCTCCCTCATCCCAGGCCAACCGCGCCGACTCGGCCGCCACGGCCTCCGATTCTATGACGTCGGTGGCATAGGGCAAATGGGTATTGTGGGCTTCCGTGGCGCCCCACGGCAGCACGGCCACCTCGTAGGCGGCACCGCGCACCGTGGTCCACGTGGACTCGCCAAGGATGTATGGGCGGCCGGTCACTGATCGTCGTAGAAAGGAGACGAGATCGAAGATGTTGCGCGGCGCGCAACCCCGCCACGGAGCCGAGTGCATCTTGACTCGGGGCCGACACTTGCGCACGCTTGAGCGACCCTCGCGGCTCACGTGCGGGCCGCGAGCTTGACGATGCGATGATGCAGCGGAGGGAAGTTGGCAATGGATGAGGTACTGCTTGCCCAGCGTACGCCCGTGGGCCCGCCGGACGGTGGCAAGTACGTCTATTGCATTGTGCGCACGGAGGCACCGTGCGAATTCGGCGCGATCGGAATGGGTGGGGAAGGGAGGCGCGTCTACACGGTGCACCACAAGGATCTCGCAGCGGTGGTGAGCGACACGCCGATCGTGATTTACGACCCGACGCGCGAAAACGTGCTGGCGCACGAGTTCGTGAACGAGACGGT
>JAICLH010000118.1 GCA_025927495.1 Gemmatimonadaceae bacterium | reverse complement strand
TGCGCGACGTGAGCGCCCGGCGCGAGCCCGCGCGATCCGGAGTCTCCACCCAGAGACCACTGATGTCCTTCCACTCCCCCAGGCGGCGTCGCCGCCGCTTCCCCCAGCGCAGCGCTTCCCCAAGCGAGCGTCAGCGAGCGCTTCCCTTTTCCCCGTGGTCTCCCTGTGATCTGCGATCTACTATCGCACCACCGCGTCGAACGTTCCGGTTAGGACTCGGCCGTCGCGACGTACCTGGACCCACATGCGATAGTGACCCGGCTTTGGAAACGCGTACGGAAAGCTGACCGTGTCCGGCAGCGTTGCGGCCGGCATCGCCATCGCGCTGGCGGCGGTTGCGCGAGACGTGCCGCCGGCCTGCCGTTGGTCGAAGAGCGACTGCGCTGCCATCGCTATCGTTCCCATCGGGTGCAGGTGCACGAACACGCTGCCGTCAGCGCGCGTCACCATCGCGTGTGCTGCCATACCCATGTAGGGCTGGAGGACGGCCGGGCGGCCGTCGGGCATACGCACGGTGAAATGCAGCGGAGCGATCTGGTTGGCGACGATCGTCGAGTCACCGCGATCCCACGTCATGATCGACCCGTCCGCGAGTGTCGCGTGTGTAGCGTCGCGACTCGGGCCGGGCATCGAGGCCCACGCGTCGTCGGAGTCGGTGGGCGCGAACGGCGCCGCGCCCACACCCGCGAAGAGCGTGACCGTGTTGACGAGCGTCTCGGCGAATCCGCTCCGATGCACGATGTCGGCGTAGACGCGGTACGGTCCGGCCGGGAGTCGCGGCACGGCGACGCGGAAGTCGTTCGAATCGCGTGTGACCGGATGCAGGTGGGCGAACGCGTCCATGTTCGGCGCGCGCACGAGAAAGAGGTGGACCAGCTTGCCGTGGTCCGGTACCAGGGGCGTCGTATGGCGGCCCAACCACTGGCTGTCGGTGATCACGAAGTGCAGGACGTGCTCGCCGGCCGAGTCGAGGATGGTCGCCCGGTTGGCGAGCGGCGCATAGATGATGCGCCGGTACTCCCGGGCCGACGCTTTCCACCACGCGTTGCCGCCTAACAATGCGAGCGCGAAGATCGCCGCCGCCGCGCCGACGGCCGTGCGCGACCGCGCGCGGCGACGCGGGTCGACGGGCGCGCCGGGGTCGCGTGTGGCCTCGCGCGAGGCCGCGCCGACGATCGACAGCAACCCGAAGACGAGGAACGCGCCGAGCAGCAGCAGCGCCGCGCCTAACGCAGGCGACATCGGCAGTTCGCGGGTGGCGGCCGAGACGACGGGCACGTTCACGGTGCCGGTGCCTCGCGGCCCGGCGACTGCCACGTCCACGCTGTAGGAGCCCGTGGTCATGAGCCACAATCGCGTCGCGTACGTGCCGGGCGCGCCGGCTACGGGTTGGGCGACCTCGGGCGGCGGCGCGCCGGTCGTGCCGGCCTCCCAATACACGGGTCGCACGGTGACGCGCCCGGTCGGGCCGTGATACAATTGTACAATGACGTCCACCTGCCCCGGTACCACGCCGGGCGGCCGCACGACGACGCCGACTTCGTACGGTCCCGCGGCGCCGCGGTAGAACACGTTGGGGCTGCCCACGTGTGCGACGCCCGACACGGCCAGCACGGCGAGTGCGCCTAACGCAGCCAGTCCGTGCGCCTGCCTGCGCGCGGCGGGCATCGCGATGATCACCGCTTCACCCGGCGCAGCCAGTCGCCGCAGGCGAGGCCCAAGCGCGACGACAGGATAGCGAGCACCAGCGCGACCGCCAACCCCCGCGCGAGCGCGCCGGCGCGCACCGGCGGGAAGAGATGCCGGTAGGCGTAGGCCGTCCTCGGCAACGCGTAGTAGTAGTTGTCCGACGCGAACACCCAGTTCTCGGACGCCGGCGAATTGTAGAAGGACCCGAACGACCACTGCGTCGCGAAAAAGATCACGAGAAACGCCGCGCCCAGTATGGCGGCGAGGCGCCATCCGCGGAAAGTCGGCGGCGCACGCTGGAAGATGAGATCGAGCACCACCGCCGGCACGAGGAGCAGCAGCGGAAAGTCCGGCGGCACCATGTGCGTCACGTCCTGGTAGATCGGGCCTAACCGTGGCGTGGCGGGGAACAACGGAAGGATCCACACCATGGCCAGCATCACCAGGGTGTACACGGCCGTCACCGCGGTGGTGGGCCAGCGCAGGCGAGACCCGCGCGCGAGCGTGACGAGGTAGAACGGGAAGACGAGGCACGCCACCTCGTAAAACACCGGCGAGTGCATCAGGACGCGCCGATGGTACTCGGTGGTCATGATCGTCGCGTTGAGGAACAGCACGCCCGCGGCCACCGCATAGAGCAGACGGTAGCGCGGCGCGGCGTCGGCGGCGGCGCGGTTCTGCAGCGAGAGCGTCATGAGCAGCGCGCCCAACTGAATGGCGGCGATGCCCAACGCCAGCACCGTGTGCGGCGGGCTCAGGATCTCGACGTCGAGGCCGTACGCGTTGTGCCACCAGTTGTCGAACGGCGCCGACGTGAGCATCGCGAACGTGCCCCAGATGCACACCCACGCGCCTAACGGGGCGTGGAACAGGCGCCAGAAGCGGACGGTGTCCGCGTGCCCGGCGGCCGGGCCGAAACTCGTCGTCAACACCAGCCAGCCGCACGCGAGTCCGGCGACCAAGCCGCCGGCGTAGATGGCCATGTGCGCGGGCGTCCAGAACGTGTCGCGGCCGATGGTGCTGTGCCACGAGATGTCCCACATCACGCCCACGATCACGCACAGCGATGCCGCGAGTACCGCCGGCAGGTACCAGGGCACGCCGACGGTGCCCGCGCCGCTCCCTTGATGAGGCGGCCGCATGGCGTCCCTACGGGTACCGGAAGCGGTAGGTCGCCACGAGCTGGACGCGCCCGTACGTGGTGGCCGGCGTCGCGACGTTGTTGACGTTGGTCACGCGCGCACCTTGGATCTCGAGCGTGAGGGGGATGATCGGATCGAGCCATTGCACGCTGGCATCGCCCATCCATGCGCTCTGCACGTCGGGCGTCTCGCCGCTCGCAAACGGAAACGGTGCGCCGGCGTGGCCGAACCGGTTAGGCGGCGGGCGCCGGCTGATCCGCTGGTCGCCGCGGCGCCACTTGGAGATCCCGGCGGACACGTGGAACTTGCCCGTCGGCCACACATCGGCGAACGCGCGCGCCATGTCGGCGTCGGGGCCTAACTCGGAGCCCACCGGTTGATCGTACTGCTGCCACGTGGCGGTATAGAACGACTCGAGATAGGTAAATGCGCTCACGCGCCGATACTGGAGCCCCAGGTCGGCCGGCACGGGCAGCGACAGCGCATACGTGCCGCGCACGTTCCAGCCGAAGAGATCGGGGAAGTTCTTGCGATCCTGCGAGTCGATCTGGATGTCGTCGATGAGCAGATCGCCTTGCAGCGAGAATCGATCCAGGTTGGCGCGGACCGATCCGAACGCCGTGAGATTCACGTTGCCGGCCTGGCTGATGTCGCCGGACTTGTCGTTCTGCGTCACCTGGAACACCATCAGCGGATTCACGAAGTTGAGCGCGATGCCGCCACCCTGACGCGGAATGAGCGCGGTCTCGCCGAGCGTGAGCTCCACTTTGTGCGACGGCCGCCACGTGAGCGCATGCGCCACCATCATCCGATGATAGCGCTGCGTGCCGACGCTGTCCGGGATGCTGTCGGTCGCCGGGGTCAGCACCACGTCGTTGAGCGACGCCACGAGCGCCTTGAACTCGAACTTCGACCACTGCGCGGTGAGCGTGATCTTGTCCAGCGCCGGTCCGTTGGCCGAGAGCACCAGCGATTCGGTCCCGTCTCCGATCCAGGCTTCCCGACCGCGCCCAACGGACAGCACGATGGGCCCGAGCTTGCCCGATGCGTACGCGTCGCTGAAGTCGATCACGCCCGACGTGTGCCGGAACTGGTTCGCGCGCACGGTGGGATCGTTGCGGCTCTCCGTCTCGCCGTACGCTTCGCTGACGAGCACGACGTTAGGCCCACCGTCGAACGACAGTCTGAGCCGCGCCGTCCCGACGGCGGGCGGCGTGCCTTGCCCCGTTGGGCGGATGTCATCCCAGAGCGGATACATCTCTCCCTTGTCGAGACCGGTCGCCTGCAGCGAGGCGAGGGCGCCGAAGCGGATGCGATTCGTCTTCGCATCGGCGGCGGAGTCCGCAGCCACGCTGTCGGCCAGGAAGCGCGACGCGAGCGCGTCGAGCAAGCGGCCGCTGCACATCGACTCGGCCTTGGCCGTCCGCAGCGCCGCGCGGACGTCCTTGACCATGAATGGCCGGAAGGCCGACACGCGCGCGGCGCCGCAGCCCAGCTGCACCAGGCCATCGAGCTGCGCGTACACGGGATCGTCCAACGGCAATGTGACTAACGGATGCTGCGCGGCGGCCACACGCGCGCTCCCGGCGGCAGCGATCAGCGCGCCGGCGGCGACGACGAGCACTGAGCGAATCGTCAGGCTCCTTTGGTGAAGTGACGTGGTTCCGGGGCCGGTGCCCGCTCGCGCAGGCGCGCGATGAGCGCGGCCTGCGGCGAGAATTCCGGCACCAATTCCTGCAGCTTGCGCACGATGCCGCGCTCGTCGCGGGCCACGACGAGATCCCACAGTTGGCCCAACTGATGGTCGAGCGAGCGCGGCGCGCCGGTCTTCACGATGCGGATCTTCTCGAACCGCGTCGGCATGGTCTCTTCCGTGTCCGATGTCAGCTGCTCGTGCAGCTTTTCGCCGGGCCGCAAGCCCGTGAATACGATCGGGATGTCGGCGTCGGGCTCGAGCCCGGAGAGCCGGATGAGGTTGCGCGCCAGATCGACGATCTTGACCGGGTGTCCCATCTCCAGCATCGCGATCCGGTCGCGCGCTTCGTCCAACGCCGACGCCTGCAGTACCAGCTGCACCGCCTCGGGGATGGTCATGAAGTAGCGCGTGGCTTCGGGGTGCGTGACGGTCACCGGTCCGCCATCGGCGATCTGCTCGGTGAACAACGGAACCACGCTGCCGTTGCTGCCTAACACGTTGCCGAACCGCACCGCCACGAAGTGGTGCGCCCGCGCATTGGCCAGCGACAACACCAACTGCTCGGCCAAGCGCTTCGTCGCGCCCATGATGTTCGTCGGGCTCACCGCCTTGTCGGTCGAAATCAGCACGAACGTCGCGCCGTATTGCACGGCGGCGTCCGCGACGTTGCGCGTGCCGAACACATTGTTCTGCACCGCATGGCAGACGTGCGCTTCTATCATCGGGACGTGCTTGAACGCCGCGGCGTGATACACGATCTCCGGCCGCGCTTCGCGGAACAGCCGCACGACGTCTGCGCTCTCGCAGATGTCGCAGATCGCGGGGCGCACGTCGAGCGCCGGGTGCTTGCGGTGCAGCTCCTGCTCGATGAGGAACAGCGCGTTCTCCGAACGCTCGATGAGCGTGAGCGCGGCGGGACCGAAGCTCGCGATCTGTCGCGCGAGCTCGGCGCCGATCGAACCGCCTGCGCCTGTGATGAGCACCCGACGGCCCGCGATCGCGCCGTGCACGATGGCCGAGTCCAGGTCCACCGGGTCGCGGCCGAGCAGGTCTTCCACACGCACCGGGCGCACCTGGCTCATCTGCACGCGTCCGGAAAGCGCGGCGATCGCCGGCAAAATCTTGAACGGCAAACGCGTGGACAGGCAGCGGTTGACGATTTTCTGAATCTGGTCGCGCGAGGCGGACGGAATGGCGATGATCAGCTCGTCGGTCGGATTCGTCGCGAGCGTTTCGCCTAACGACTCGGTGGTGCCGAGCACCGGCACACCGTGGATGTGGAAGCCGGTCTTCCGGATGTCGTCATCCACGAAGCCCACCGGCACGTAGCCCAACCCGCGATTGTTGTGCATCTCGCGCAGCAGCAGCTCGCCCGCGTCGCCGGCGCCGACGATGAGGACGCGGCGCAGTCGAGGGCCGCCGGCCACCGGACGCCGATTCTCGCGCAGCGCACGCAGCGCGAACCGCACGCCGCCGATGAAGAACAACGTGAGCACGGCGTCGATCACGATCACCGAGCGCGGGAACGCGTACGCCTGGCCCGTGAACACGAGCAGCACGGTGAACAACGCGCTGCTGATCGCGATCGCCTTGATCAGCGCGAACATGTCACGCATGCCGACGTAGCGCCACCATCCGCTGTACAGCCGATAGAAGGCGAACGCGCCTAACCGAAACAGGACGAGCGGAGCCAGCGTCACGACGAAGAGGCGGTCGTACGCCGACGGCATCATCCCGTCGAATCGCAGCACGAACGCCAACGTGTAGCTGGCGAGCACGAGCATCAGGTGCGTCGTGATCACCATGAGACGCCGGTACCGGAAGGCCAGCGTCGACAACCGGGCCAGAGCGCGCTCCGTCAGGGGCGGAGGCGCGGGGTCCACCGAATCAGTGGCCATAGAATGCGCGGACGCCGCCGATCACCTCATCCTGCTGCGCCCGCGTGAGCTCCGGATACACCGGCAGCGAGAGCACCTCGCGCGCTGCCCGCTCCGACTCCGGACACGAGCCCTCGCGATATCCCAGATACTGGAAGCACGGCTGCAGGTGCAGCGGGAGCGGATAATAGATGGCCGAGCCGATGCCGTTGTCCTTGAGATGCGCCTGCAATGCGTCTCGCCGGTCCGCGCGAATGGTGTACTGGTTGTAAATCGACTCGTTGCCGGCATCAATCGTCGGTGTGCGCACCTCGGGCACGTCGGCAAAGGCGCGATCGTAGTACGCCGCGTGCTCTCGCCGCTTGGCACTCCAGTCGGCAAGGTGCGGCAGCTTCGCTTCGAGCACCGCCGCCTGCAGCGAATCGAGGCGGCTATTGTAGCCGACTTCGTCGTGGAAGTATTGCGTCGCGCCGCCGTGCACGCGAAGACGCTTGAGACGCGTCGCGAGCGCGTCGTCCTGCGTCACCATCATGCCGCCGTCGCCGTAGCCGCCGAGGTTCTTGGACGGGAAGAAGCTGAACGTCCCGATCGTCGCACGCTCGCCCGCCATCACCCACTCGCCGTCGATGCGGCGGCGCGCGCCGATGGTTTGCGCGGCGTCCTCGATGACCGGCACGTTAGGCATCGCCGCGAACAGGTCCTCGATGCGTGCCATCTGGCCGAACAGGTCCACCGGCACGACAGCCTTGGTGCGCGACGTCACTGCGGCCGCCGCCTGTCCGATGGCAATGTTGAACGTCGACGGATCGACGTCGACGAATACCGGCGTGGCGCCCACATTGTGGATCGTTCCCGCGGTCGCGAAGAAGGTGAACGGCGTCGTGATCACTTCGTCACCCCGCCCGATGTCGAGCGCGCGCAGCGCGAGCAGCAGCGCATCGGTGCCGCTCGCGCATCCGATCGCGTGTTTGGTGTGCGACAATGCGGCCACGGCGCGCTCGAGGCGCTCCACTGGTTGGCCGAGAATGAAGAGCTGGTCGTCGACGACCTGCATCATGGCGCGCACGACCTCGTCCTTGATCTGCGCGTGCTGCGCCCGGAGATCGAGCAAAGGGACTGGCATATCGGTCAACAGGAGGTTCGAGGAGCGGTGCTGGCAGGCGTCCCAACACAGCGTGGACGTGCGGGAGGCGGCCGATCGCCTCGTCGGGCAACGTCTAACAACGTGTGGGCGCCCGCTCGCGGCGTCAATCGCCCGTCACGGCATCGGCCCGCACGAGCTCGTGCCATTCCTGCAGTGAGCGGACGCGCGGCGGACGGAACCGCAACGAGAGAATCGCATCGCACGCGGCGGAGGCCGCCGAGAGCGTCGTTGTATAGGGAACGCGATGGGCCACGGCGGCCTGACGCATCGAATAATCGTCGCGCTGCGAGTGCTTGCCGAGCGGCGTGTTGATGAGCAGCTGCACCTGGCGATTCACGATCAGGTCGATTCCGTGCGGCCGCCCTTCGTGGACCTTGAACACACGCTCGGCCGGAATGCCGCGCGATCGGAGAAATTTTGCCGTACCGGTCGTGGCGAGCAGCCGGAATCCCATCTCCTGAAACCGGCGGGCCATCGGAATCACGTTCGACTTGTCCGAGTTGTTCACGGTGATCAGCACCGCGCCCTCGAGCGGCAGCCCGTTGTCCGCCGCGAGTTGCGCCTTGGCGAACGCGCTGCCGAACGAGTCGGAGATGCCCATCACTTCGCCCGTCGAGCGCATCTCGGGTCCGAGCACGGGATCCGACTCGCGGAATTTGCTGAACGGGAACACTGCTTCTTTGACGGACACGTATGGTGGCACGATCTCCTCGGTGAATCCGAGTGACGCGAGCGATTCGCCGAGCATCACGCGCGCGGCGAGCGACGCAAGCGGCACGCCGATCGCTTTCGACACGAACGGAATCGTCCGGCTCGCGCGTGGATTCACCTCGAGCACGTACACGGTGCTGTCCTTGATCGCGAACTGCACGTTGATCAAACCCACCACGCCGAGCGCTTTGGCGAGGGCCGCCGTGTGCTCGCGCATGGTCGCGAGGTCGGACTCGCTGATGATGTACGGCGGCAGCACGCTGGCCGAATCGCCGGAGTGAATGCCGGCATCCTCGATGTGCTGCATTACGCCGCCGATGACGACGCGTTCGCCATCGGCGATCGCGTCGACGTCCACCTCGTACGCGTCCTCCAGGAAGCGGTCAATGAGCACCGGGCGGTCCTCCGACGCGCGCGCCGCGCGGTCGAAGTATTCGCGCAGCGACGCTTCATCGTACACGATCTGCATAGCGCGTCCGCCTAACACGTACGATGGGCGCACGAGCACCGGATAGCCGATCTGCGATGCAATGCCCGCCGCCTCGTCGAGGCTGGTGGCCGTGCCGCTCGGCGGCTGATTGACGCCCGTCTCGCGCGCGATGGCCTCGAAGCGGCGGCGGTCCTCGGCGATGTCGATCGCATCCGGCGACGTCCCGAGAATCGGGACGCCCGCCGCCTCCAGCGCGCGCGTGAGCTTGAGCGGCGTCTGTCCGCCTAACTGGACGATCACGCCGACCGGGTGCTCGCGGTCCACGATCTCGAGCACATCCTCGAACGTCAGCGGCTCGAAGTACAGCTTGTCCGAGGTGTCGAAATCGGTGGAGACCGTTTCGGGGTTCGAGTTGATCATGATCGTCTCGAATCCGCGCTCGCGCAGCGCCATCACCGCGCGCACGCAGCAATAGTCGAACTCGACACCCTGACCGATTCGGTTAGGCCCGCTGCCCAGGATCACCACCGATCGCCGCCCGGTCGGCGGTGCTTCGCTTTCCTCGTCGTAGGTCGAGTACAGGTACGGCGTCGCCGAGGGAAACTCGCCCGCGCACGTGTCCACCATCTTGTAGACGGGCCGCACGCCCGCCGCCCAGCGTTGGGCGCGCACCGCATGCTCCGTCTGTCCGCGGAGCGCGCCGAGCTGGCGGTCCGAAAATCCGAGGCGCTTCATGCGCCGCAGCGCGGGCGCGTCGACCGCCGGCAGCGCGGCGTATGCGCGCTCCGCCTCGATGAGCTCCAGCATCTGGTTGAGGAACCACGGGTCGATGCGCGTATGCTCGGCCACTTCTGCTACCGTTAGGCCAGAAGCGAGGGCGCGCTTCACCTGGAAGATCCGCTCGGGCGTCGGTTGGCGCAGCGCGCCGAGCAGCGCATCCATCGAGTCGTCGGTCAACCGGTCATCCTGCAGCGTCGCGCCCGTCACCCAGCCGGAGCGCCCCGTCTCGAGCGCGCGCAACCCCTTCTGCAACGCCTCCTTGAACGTGCGCCCGATCGCCATCGACTCGCCCACGGACTTCATCTGCGTCGTGAGCCGTGGATCGGCAGCCGCGAACTTCTCGAATGCGAAGCGCGGACACTTCACGACGACATAGTCGAGCACCGGCTCGAAGGACGCGGGTGTCGTTTTCGTGATGTCGTTGGTGATCTCGTCCAATCGGTAGCCCACGGCGAGCTTGGTGCCGATGCGCGCAATGGGGAAGCCGGTCGCCTTGGACGCCAACGCCGACGACCGCGACACACGCGGGTTCATCTCGATCACGAGCATTTCGCCGTCGGCGGGATTCACCGCGAACTGGATGTTGCACCCGCCGGCGGCCACACCGATCTCGCGAATCACCGCCACCGCTGCGTCGCGCATGGCCTGATACTCCCGATCGGTGAGCGTCATCGCCGGCGCCACCGTGATCGAGTCGCCTGTGTGCACACCCATCGGGTCGAGGTTCTCGATCGAGCACACGATCACCACGTTGTCGGCGTGATCGCGCATCACCTCGAGCTCGAACTCCTTCCAGCCGAGCACGCTGCGTTCGACGAGCACCTGACCAACGGGCGACAGCTCGAGCCCGCGCCGGACGATGTCCTCGTACTCATCCCGGTTGTAGGCGACGCCGCCGCCGGTTCCGCCTAACGTGAACGAGGGACGGATGATCGCGGGGAAGTCGACCACGGGAATCAGCGCTTCCGCGTCATCCCACGTGCGGGCGATTCCGCCGCGCGCCACGCTGAGTCCGATGCGGCGCATCGCGTTGGCGAACAGCTCGCGATCCTCGGCCAGCTGGATCGCGCGCGCGTCGGCGCCGATCAACTCCACGTTGTACCGCTCGAGCACGCCGCGCTCCGAAAGCGCCATCGCCACGTTGAGCGCCGTCTGTCCGCCCATCGTGGGCAACAGCGCGTCCGGCCGCTCGCGCTCGATCACCTGCTCGACGATGTCCGGCGTGACCGGCTCGATGTACGTCCGATCGGCAATCTCGGGATCCGTCATGATCGTCGCCGGATTCGAGTTCACGAGAATGACCTCATAGCCATCCTCGCGCAGCGCCTTCGCCGCTTGCGTCCCCGAGTAGTCGAATTCGGCGGCTTGCCCGATGATGATCGGCCCCGAACCGATCAGCAAAATGCGGTGGAGATCAGAGCGGCGCGGCACGAATCACGTCTTCGATGATGGTGTCGAGAGAAAGCCGAGGCGCCCAACCCGTGGCCGCGCGCGCTTTCCGCGCGTCGCCCACCAGCATCGGCACTTCGACCGGACGCACGAGCGCGGGATCAACCTCCAATTTCGCGTCGACATCCATGAGAGCAAGCACGCGGCGGGCGACAGCATCAACGGCCACGCCAGTCCCGCTGGCAACGTTGTACGCTTCGCCTGGCACGCCGCGATCCGCGAGCGCAATGTAAGCAGCGACCACATCGCCCACGTGCAAAAAATCGCGAACGGTGGACGTGTTGCCCATAGCCAGCATGCCCGGACGCGCAGAGCCACGGAGCTCGCCGACGCGACGTACCAGAGCCGGGATCAAGAAGCGGTCCGACTGCCCCGCTCCGCTGTGGTTGAACGATCGTGTGACGACCACGCGCACGCCGGTCGACCGGTGCGCCGCCAAGGCCACCACTTCCTGCGCGGCCTTCGATGCTGCGTAGGGATTGAGCGGCCGCTGCTCCGCGGATTCCGCGAGCGGTTGCTCGCCGTGATCGTGCCGGCCGTACTGTTCGCCGCTCCCCACCACGAGCACCACGGGATCGAGCGTACCAGCGCGACGACGAGCGCCG
>JAICLH010000193.1 GCA_025927495.1 Gemmatimonadaceae bacterium | reverse complement strand
TTCGAGCATGCCATCGCCCGGCTACCCGCTCGACCCGCGCTGCTCCACGCCGAAAACTCGGCGGCACTGGCGCGCACGATGAAGTCGAAATGGTCGCTCGCGCGTCCCGGCATTTTCCTCTACGGCGTCGGAAGCGGACCGCGGGCGCTCGCCCAACCGGAGCCTGTGGTGAGCCTCCGCGCTCGCATCGCCGAGCTCCACACGATTCTCGATGGCGAATCGGTGAGCTACGACGCGGCACATCGCGCGTCGGGCACGCGACACGTCGCCACGCTGCCCGTGGGCTACGCCGACGGCTACCGCCGCGCCCTCGGCAACCGCACGCACGTGTTGGTGCGCGGTCGCTGCGCGCCGGTGGTCGGTGTGGTCACGATGGACATGACAATGGTCGACGTGACCGACATCCCGTGCGCCGTCGGAGACGTGGTCACCCTCATCGGGCGCGACGGCGATCGCGTGCGCGACGTCGAATCAGTTGCGCGCGACGCGGACCTTTCGCCTTACGAAGTCCTCACCGGTCTCAAGTCGCGACTGCCGCGCCGGTACGTGAGCGCGTCGTGACGCGCCGGGCGATCATCCTCGTGCTCGATGGCGTAGGCATTGGCGAGGCACCCGACGCCGCCGAATACGGCGATGCAGGGAGCAACACGCTGGGCAACCTCGCGCGTGCCGTCGGCGGCTTCGACCTGCCCAACCTCACGCGACTGGGCCTCGGATGCATAGCGCCAATCGCTGGTGTCGAGCCCGCTCAAAATCCGCGCGCCGCGTGGGGTACCATGCGTCCTGCGTCGGCGGGGAAAGACAGCACCACCGGACACTGGGAAATTGCGGGAGTCCATCTCGCGCGACCGTTCCCAACTTATCCGCATGGATTTCCCGCCCAGATCGTGAGCGAGTTTGCGGAGCGCACAGGTCGTGGCGTGTTGGCCAACATCGCGGCGAGCGGTACCGAAGTCATCGCTCGATTTGGCGCCGAGCACGAGCGCACGGGCCGGTGGATTCTGTATACGAGCGCTGATTCGGTGTTTCAGGTGGCTGCCCACGACCGCGTGGTTCCGCTCGATGAGCTGTACGCGGCGTGCGAGATTGCGCGGTCGATACTCGTGGCGCCGAACGACGTCTCGCGCGTGATCGCGCGTCCGTTCACGGGTGAAGCAGGTGCGCATCGGCGAACCGCCGCGCGTCGCGACTTCTCGATCCCACCGCCCGAGCGCACGCTGCTCGACGTTCTCGCCGAGCGCGGCATCGTGCGTATGGGTGTGGGAAAAGTGGACGATCTGTTCGCCGGCCGGGCGATCGCGTCCGTTCATACGGCAGACAACGCGGCTGGGCTCGCGGAAATTCATCGCGCGCTCGATGCACTTCATGGTGGGCTGCTCTTCGCCAACCTAGTAGATTTCGACCAGCTTTGGGGGCACCGAAACGACGTGACGGGGTTCTATGAAGGACTGCGGGCGTTCGACTCCGCACTCCCCGGCATTGAAGGCGCACTTCGCGAGGACGACTTGCTTTTTCTGACGGCCGATCACGGGAACGACCCGACCACGTCATCCACCGATCACTCACGCGAGCGCGTGCCCCTTCTGGTTGCGGGCTCGCGCGTCCATCCGCGGTCACTCGGTGAACGATTCACGTTCTCCGACCTCGGTGTGACGGTCGCAGACTGGTTGGGTGTCGACTTTCGCGATCACGGCGTGTCGTTCCTTGCGGAGCTACTCGCCGCGTGAAGCAGCGCGTTTCGGGCGCCACCCTCGTCGGCACGTCCTCCGCGACATCGGATGCGGACTGGCGCGAGCTGCGCGCGATGGCGTTCGCGGCGCTCGACCACGCGTACGCGCCGTACTCCCGGTTTCGGGTAGGCGCGGCCGTGCGGTCGCGCGACGGACGCATCTACTCCGGTTGCAACGTGGAGAACGCGTCGTACCCGGCGTCGATGTGCGCCGAGCGGGTGGCGATCGCGACAGCGGTCGCCGACGGCGCGCGTGATTTCATTGCGTTGGTCATCGCGACCAACGCGGCCGAGCCCGCGCCGCCGTGCGGTCTGTGCCGACAAGTCTTGGCCGAGCTCGGCCCGCGCCTCGAGGTCGTGAGTTGTACCAGTCGAAGCGGCGAGTCGCGTTGGCCCATCGCATCGCTCCTGCCGTCTCCATTCACCGCGCATTCGCTCGACCGTTCGTGACCGGCCGGCGCGTCGTTCCCATGAGGGCGATGCGTCAGGCACACCAGAACCATCTCCCCGTGGAAGGTCGGAGTGCTCGTTTCTCGTAAGCCGGGTCGCACGCTGCTCCTCCTGGGCCTCCTGGTCGCGGTAGCCACCGTGGTCGGCGCGTGCCAGGAGAATCTCGCGGGTGGAGCGGCGTGTCCATCCCTGTGTCCGGACACACTCACCGTGAAGGACGTTGTCCTGTCCGGCTCGGACGCGTTCGACACGATGACCAACGTGGTTGGCGTCCCGCCGCTGGGCACCGAACAGCATCTGCTGCTTGCCAACTACGTGCAGGGCGGCGACTCGGTGCAGACGGCCGCCATCCTCCGGTTCGATTCGCTCATTCGGATCCTGCCCGACACGGACACGCTCGCGGCGCCCAAGCCGATCACGCGCGTCGATTCGAGCGGCGTCAAGATCACGGTGATCGCACCCACCGACAGCACGCGCGACACGATCCTCGTGCCGGACAGCGTAACGTTCCTCGTGTTCGACGTGGACGCGAACGCGGCGGACCTGGACACCGCGGCCGTGCACGCCCAACTGGGCACGCCGCCGATCGCGTCACGCGTCGTCCCGCGCGACTCGGTCAAGGGCGCGATCAGCATCCGGCTCGACACCGGGTGGGTGGCCGAGCACGTCCGCGACGGCAAGCGGATCCGGTTAGGCATTCGCATCAAGACCGCGAAGTCCACGCAACTGAACATCGGCAGCGCCGATGGCGGCCTGCCGGCGACGCTCTTTTACTTCGGCTTTTCGGACACGAGCAAAGCGTTCACGCAACGCAACGTGAACACCCACACCACTGGCTCGCCCCCGTTCAGCAGTCTGGCCGATTACGATCTCGTGTTGAAGGGAACGCCGCCACCGGCGACCGGCATCTTGGCGGCCGGTGGCATTCCGGGGTCTCGCGCCTACATGCGGTTCAGCGTGCCCTCGGCGCTCATCGACTCGTCGGAAACCATCGTGCGCGCGAACCTCATCCTGCACCAGCTGGCCAACGTGCAGTTCGGCACCGCCGACACGACGGACAGCGTGCTCCTGCAGGTGGGCGTGGTCCAGGCCTCGCCGGGAGTGACCAACATCGCGGCGGCGACGCTGCTCGCGGCGCCGCCCACTTCGTTAGGCGTCACGGGTGTGCCGACGCACAATTTCCACCCCGACGTCGCTCGCGCCGACACCATTCCGCTCGTCGGTGTCTTCGCGCTGTGGCGCCAGCAGGGGCCCCGCAGGTCGCAGCGCGCCATCGTCCTCGAATCGACCGGCGAGGGCAGCGAGCCACGACAGTATCTGTTCTACTCGAATACCGCGGCGGACAGCCTCAAACCGCGCATCGAGATCAGCTTCATCCCCAAGAGTGGGTTCGGACTTCCGTGATGCGAACGCGACCCATCCCACCCGCGCTCTTCGCCGCAGTAGCGATCGTGACAGCCGGCACCGCACGGGCGCAGGGCACCGTGAGCACGCAGGGCTTCGGGTACCCGCCCGGGCAGATCAGCGCCGCCGCCGCAGCGTTAGGCGGCGGGCCGGCCGAGACCGACGCCCAATCCGCGCTCAATCCCGCGGCCATCGCGGCGTGGATCCGACCGGGTATCTACGTCGAGTACGCGCCCGAGTTCCGCACGGTGGACGCCAACGGCCAGTCCGACCACACCACGACCAGCCGCTTCCCACTCATGAGCGGAGCGATCACGATCGGCAGCCGCATCACGGCGGGCCTGTCGGTCTCCACGCTGCTCGACCGCACGTGGGAGACCTCGCGCAGCGGCTTCGACCACTTTCCAAGCGACAGCGTCCAGTTCACCGAGAATTTCAAGGTCTCGGGCGCCATCAACGACGTCAAACCGGCGTTCTCGGTGGCGGTGTTGAGCACGCTCTGGTTAGGCGTGTCCGCCGACGTCTACTCCGGTGACAACAACCTCACCATCCTGCGGACGTCGCAGGACACCACGGTCCGGACGTTCTCGCAGCAGTCGCGGCTCTCGTACTCCGGCGTCGGCGCGAGCGGCGGCATCATGTGGCAGCCCGGCTCGCAGTTGGCCATCGGTGTGTCCGGACGGCTCGGCGGACGGCTCACGGCGTACCGCAACGATACCGTGCTCACGCGCGCCACGGCGCCCAAGCGCGCCGGCGCCGGGATCACCTTCACGGGCCTCCCCGGCGTCGTGCTCGCCTTCCATACCGACTGGGATGGATGGTCGAGCATGAACGGGTTGGGCCAACCGGGCCTGCTCATCACGAACACGTGGACCTACGGCGGGGGCGTCGAGTTCCGCGGACCGTCTGCGTTAGGCGCGCCGATCGCGTTGCGCGTCGGCTACCAGCACCGCGGTCTGCCGTTCCTCGTGAACTCGTCCAAGATCTTCGAGTCGTCGTACTCCGGCGGCCTGGGCTTCCTCCTCTCGCAGGGGCGCTCGCGCGTGGACGTCAGCCTGGTCCGCGCCAGCCGGACCGGCTTGCCCGGCGTCACCGAGCACGCCTGGACCGCGGAGTTCGGCATCATGGTGCGCCCCTGACCGGTTGACACCGTGACCGAGGCCGCCACCCAGACGCCGCTCATCGTCGTGGCGGACGACGTGCCCGCCAACGTCGAGTTGTTGTCCGACCAGCTCACGGCGCTCGGCTATCGCGTGCATGGAACGGTGGACGGTCCATCCGCGCTGACGGCGTGCTTCGACGAGCACCCCGACCTCTGCATCCTCGACGTCTCGATGCCCGCCGGCTCGTTAGGCTGCGACGACCGCGCGACGGGTTTCGAGGTGTGCCGCCGGCTCAAGCGCGATCCACGCACGGCGCGTATTCCGGTCATCTTCGTCACGGCGCTCAACGACACCACCGACCGGGTGAAGGCCATCGAGGCGGGCGGCGACGACTTCCTCACCAAGCCGCACAACCGGCAGGTGTTGGGCGCGCGCGTGCGCTCGCTGCTGCGCCTCAAGTTCGCCACCGACGCGCTCGAGCAGAGCTACCGCAAGCTGCGCGAGCTGCAGAAGCTGCGCGACGACCTCATGAAGATGATCGTGCACGATCTCAAGACGCCGCTGACGTCGGTGCTGGCGTCGCTCGAGATGGCGCTCGACGGCGACTTCGGCGCGTACTCTCCCGAGATGCGCCGAGCGTTAGGCGATGCGGAAGGCAAGGCCGAGGACCTGTTGGCGCTCATCGAGGACTTGCTGGAGGTGGCGCGGCTCGAGGAGGCCGCGGTGTCGCTCGAGCTGCAGCCCATCGCGCCGCGCGCGTTTCTCGTGTCCGTGTCCGACGAGTGGGCGATGCGGTTTCGCCAGGACGGCGCGCGGGTGTCCGTCGATACGAGCGATGAGGCGCCGGTGTTCCAGGGCGACCTGGGGCTGCTCCGGCGCGTGTTCGGCAACCTGATCCAGAACGCGCTCACGCACAGCGCGCGCGGGGTCTCGATCGCGCTCACAGGACGGCGCGACACGTCGGGCGGCGTGTTGTTCACGGTGGCCGACGATGGGCCCGGGATTCCGCCGGAGTATCACGAGATCATTTTTCTGCGCTTCGAGCGCGTGAAGCGTCCCGAGACGCCGCGTGTGCGCAGCTCCGGGCTTGGCTTGACGTTCTGTAAGATGGCGGTGGAGGCGCACGGCGGGCGCATCTGGGTGCAGAGCGCGGAAGGGCGCGGCAGCCAGTTCCACATCGCGCTGCCGTGCGTGCCGCCGCGCACGCACGTGCCCCCGGCGAGCGACACATCGCCGGCGGGCAGCGCGGCCGCGATACCGCCGGCGGTCCGGCCCGGTTAGGCGTGACATGAAGGTGTATCTCGAGACGTTCGGCTGCCGCGCCAACCAGTACGACAGCGAGGTGGTGCGCGCGCTGCTCAGTGCCGGCGGCGCGGAGCTCGTGACGGACGTGGCCGACGCGGACGCGGCGGTGTTCAACAGCTGTGCCGTCACCGCGGCGGCGGAGGCCGATCTGCGGCACGCGGTGCGGCGCGCCGCGCGGCGGCGGCCGGACATCACGACCGTGGTGATGGGCTGCGCGGCGGCCCGCGATGCCGATGGCATCGCGGCGCGGCCCAACGTGGCGCGGGTGGTTCCGGGCGCCGGCGGCGCGGAGGTCGCGGCTGCGTTAGGCATTGTGGCCAGTGACGCTCGGCCGGCTCGGCAAACCGGGACCCGCGCGCTGCTCCGGATCCAGGATGGCTGCGACCAGCACTGCACGTTCTGCGCGACCACGCTCGCGCGCGGCGCCAACCGGTCGCGGTCGATCCCGGATCTCGTGGACGAAGCGGAGCGATTGGCGGATCATCATCCGGAGGTCGTACTCACCGGCGTGCACATCGGGTCGTACGGACGCGATACCGGCACGTCGTTAGGCGAGCTCGTCGATGCGCTCGTGCGCGCCGTCCCGTCCGCGCGATTCCGGTTGTCATCCGTCGAGGCGACCGAAGTGGATGAGCGGCTGCGCGAACGCCTCCGTGCGCACGATGGCGGGCTCGTGCCGTACTTGCACGCGCCGCTCCAGTCCGGCGCCGACCGCGTACTGCGCCGCATGGGCCGTCACTGGTACACCGCGTCCACCTATGCGCGCGCCGTCGAGCACATCGTCGGCGACGCATCCGTGTTCGGACTGGGCGCCGACGTCATCGCCGGCTTCCCCGGCGAGACCGAGGAAGATCACCGCGCAACGATGTCCCTGGTGTCGTCACTCCCGTTCACCGGCCTCCACGTTTTCCCATATTCACCGCGGCCGGGAACCGCTGCCCAATGGATCGGCGCGCCCGTCTCGAGCGCCGACGCGACGCGACGGGCCGAAGCGCTTCGCGCCGAGGGCGAACGACTCGCTACGGAGTATCGCCGGCGCCGCGCCGGCGGCTACGCCGACGTCATCGTGATCGGCGATCGTGCGCATCGCAATGGCCTTACGGAGGACTATTTGTCGGTCATCCCGGCCGACGATGCGCTGTCCCGTGGCACCCGCATGCGCATGCGGCTCACTCTCGAAGACAGCGTATTGTTCGCGCATGCCTGCGAGCGCTAAGTTGTAGTGAGAAAGCTTCTACGCTTAGGATGCACGGATAAGAGCGGAAACAACGGATCAAGGCGGATCAAGCAAAAAAAGGTTCTTCAGGGATTTCCGGGAAAGGCTGACGCGGCCTTTTTTCTAAAGAAGCGTGGTGCCGTGTCCGTTCGTGTCCGGGTGTGTCCGCTATCGCCTCGTGGAACCCTGAGGAGAGTCGCAGCGGAACGGTGAGAGAGAC
>JAICLH010000058.1 GCA_025927495.1 Gemmatimonadaceae bacterium | reverse complement strand
GGGGGTGGGGGGGGGCGTTGTGCCGGCCCTGTCCCCCTCGCGCGCGCTGCGCGCGGACTTTGCGGCGACCCGGGGCCGGAGCGCGGCGGGGGCCTGCTACGCGGTCGCCGTGGCGCCTCCCACGGCGACGGCGTCCCGTTAGGCAGCGACACCGCCCTCCGCCCGCCATGCTGTCGTCCCGCTTCGCGCCCTGGCACGTGCCGCTGTTCGCGGCCAAGTACGCGTGGCTCACGCTCAGACACCGCCCGATCCTCGTGCACTTCGAGGTCACGATGCGGTGCAACGCGCGCTGCGACTTCTGCGACTACTGGAAAACCGACCCCTCCGCCCGCGCGCAGGAAGCGCGCAGCTTCGCCGATGCGGCGCGCTTCTTTTCGCCCATCATGATCACGTTCACGGGCGGCGAGCCGCTGCTCCGGCGAGATCTCGAGGACCTGGTCGCCGGGGTCGCGCGCGCGGTGCACCTCCGGTACATCGCGCTCATCACGCACGGCGGCATGCTCACGATCGAGCGCGCCCGGTCACTCTGGGATGCGGGGCTCAACCAGTTCAACATCTCGCTCGATTTCCTCGACGAGCGACACGATCGCGCACGCGGTGTGCCCGGCCTGTCGCGAAAAATTCTCGACCTCGTGCCCGAGCTCCGCGCCGCCGGTATCGACAGCATCCGATTCAATACGGTCATCAAACGAGACAACCTGTCGGAGATCGTACCGATCGTTCGACGCGCCGAAGAATTGGGTGTGGGCGTGTCGTTCAGCACCTACACGGATCTCAAGAATGGCAACGCCGCGCACCGGCTCGAGTCTGGTCAGTGGCCGGAACTGGACGAGGTGATCGCGGAGCTCCTCGCAATAAAGCGGCGGCGCCGCGGCATCATCGTGAATTCCGATCACTACCTGCGCGAGATTCCCCGGTATGTGCGGGGAGACATGCACGATCCGTGTCTCTCGGGACAGCGCACGATTCACGTCAACCCGATGGGGTACGTGCGGCGGTGCCCGGACTTCCCGAGCGACTTTCACTGGACCGAGTTCCGCGCCTACCATCCGATCGATTGCAACGCGTGCTATTACGCGTGCCGGGGCGAGTCGCAGGCTCCGCTGACGCTCACCCGGGTCCGCGACATCATGGCCTGAGGGTCGGGCGCTGCGAGGGCGGGTGGCGGCGTTACGCGGCGAGCGGCGGAGCAGTCCGTCGTAGGTGGAGTAAGCCAAACCTTGTCGCCAGCGCAACTTACCGGTAACTTACGTGGCCTTCGCCACGCCGGGGCGCGGCGCGAAGCCGCCTCGCACACGGAGCCCACCACGCGCTGATGTCGAACGTCGCGAAGCTCAAGAAACGAGCGCTCGAATACGAGCAAAAGAAACAGTTCGACAAGGCGCTCGAGACGTATGAACAGATTCTCGATGGGTTGGGCGATCACGTCGATGAGGCCGACGTAGCTCTCTACAACCGCGTCGGCGATTTGCTCGTACGCCGTGGCGACGTCGCGGCGGCCGTCGACCACTACGAAAAGGCCGTCGACCTCTACACCGACGGCGGCTTCTTCAACAACGCGATCGCCCTTTGCAACAAGATCCTGCGCAACGCGCCGGGCCGGACGACCATTTACTACAAGTTGGGCAAGATCAGTGCGAAGAAAGGCTTCGTGAACGACGCGAAGCAGAACTTTCTCGAGTATGCCGATCGCATGCAGCGGGCCGGCGAGTTGGAGGAAGCGTTTCGCGCGCTCAAGGAATTCGCCGATCTCTGTCCCGATCAGGACGACATCCGGCTCATGCTCGCCGATCAGCTGGTGCGCAAGGATCGGAAGGTCGAGGCGATCGAGCAGCTGCAGGTGCTGTACGATAAGTTCGAAGCCGAAGGCCGCACGCGCGAGGCGCGGGCGACGGTGGATCGGATGAAGGCGTTAGACCCGGAGCTCGAGCCGAAGACCGGACCGGGTCGCCCAACGCCCAAGGCGAACGATCTCGTTTTTCTGGATCTCAACTTCGACGCGCCGCGCGCGGGCACAGCGGGTGCGCGCGCCAAAGGTGCGCCGCCGCCGGCGCCCGCTGTTCCGCCGAAAGCTGCCCAACCGCCCGCTCCTGCGGCCGCGCCGGAGGCCGAGCCTGAAGTCGTGGCGCTCGACGTCGACCTCCCATTCATCAACGCGCAGGCGGAAATCGAGCCGTCATCCGAGATCGAGCCGGTCGAAGGACTCGAGCGCGCCGACACCTTCGGCGAGTCGCCGGCCGATGAGATGCCGCAGTCCGACGCACTCGTCAGTCATCACGACTCGGACATCATCGTCGGGTTCGAGCAAACCACGTTCGATCCGCAGCCCGATGCGGAGCCGGATGTGGCGCCACTGGCTGGTCTCGAGCCGACGTTGTCGGCCGACGACGCGATGTTGTCCGGCGATCCGTTAGGCGGGTTGGGCGAGCTGCAGCTCGAGGAGACGGACGAGCCGGCGGCGGACGCGGCATCCGGCGAGTCGGAGTCGATCGATCTGCCGTTGCTCGAGATCCCGGTGGACGACGCGGAGCTGCCCGAGTCCGTGGGCGGCGATCTGACGTTCATCTATACCGGCGATGCGGCCCCCGAGATGCCGAACGAGGATGAGGAGCCGGCGGGGCAGACGGTGGACGTGACTGGCTTCGGCGACGATCCGCCGATCCTGTCCGACCCATTTCCCGACGCCGACGACCTCGACCAATCGATCGACGCGGCGCTCGATCACGCGCGTGTCGATGCCGAGACGGATCCGCTTGCGGGGCTCCCGGCCCTCGAGCCCCAGCCGGCGGTCGACGCCGCCGGGCTCCCGCCGCTGCCGCCCATGGACGAGGAGGTTCCCGCCGTGCATCACCCGGCCGCCGATGCGGCCGTGCAGCGCCTGCGCGCGGCGGTCGAGCATTCGCCTCACGATTTCGACGTCCGCCGCCAGCTCGCCGAAGCCTTGCTCGAGGAAGGCGAGCGGGACCTCGGCCTGGCCGAGCTCGAGCACGCCATGTTGGGCTTCGAGACGACGGGCAACCTGCGCAGCGCGAGCGCCATTGCCGAAGAGATGATCCGCGTCGAACCGAGCAGCGTGCGGTTTCACCAGAAGCGCGTCGAGTACGCCGTGCGCGCCAACGACAAAGCACGACTCGTCGACGCGTATCTGTCGCTGGCCGAGTGTCTCTTCGGCAGCGGGCAGCTCGACAAGTCGCGCGCGGTGTACAGCCGCGTCGTGGAGCTCAATCCCGCGGACGAGCGGGCCCGCGCGGCGCTGTCGGCGTTAGGCGGCGACGCGTTCACCGCGACGCCCAGCTCCACCACGCCCGTCTCGCGGCCCACGGTGCGTCCGGCGCCGGTTGCACGACCCAACGAGCGCGAGGTCGCCGCGACGGCCACACCGGCCGGCGGCTCGGACGCGGACTTCGTCAATCTCGCCGACTGGCTGCGAGAAGACGATACGGCCAAGAGCACGCGCATGGTCGTCGATGTGGGCGAGCCCGCGGTCGACCAGCAGCAGGTCGATTTCGCCGAGATGTTGAGCATGTTCAAACAGGGCGTGGCGGCCAACGTGGATGAGACGGACCACGAGAGCCACTACGATCTGGGCGTGGCCTACAAGGAAATGGGCCTGTTGGACGACGCCATCTCCGAATTCCAGAAGGCCCTGCGCGGAACGGAACACCGGGGCCGCACGTACGAGGCGTTGGGGCAGTGCTTCGTCGAAAAGCGCCAATATCAGATCGCGCTGACGATTCTCTCGCGCGCGTTGACGGACCAACACGCGACGGACGATCAACTCGTGGGCGTGCTCTACTTGCTGGGTTACGCATCCGAAGCGCTCGGCCGGTTTCCCGACGCGCTCAAGTTCTACGAGCGGGTGTTCGCGGTGGACATCCAGTTTCGCGACATCGGCGACCGGTTGGCCGCGGTGGAGCGCAAAGCCCGGTGACCGCCGTCGCGCAGTCC
The DNA here is from genome assembly GCA_025927495.1 of Gemmatimonadaceae bacterium. Classification (GTDB taxonomy): domain Bacteria; phylum Gemmatimonadota; class Gemmatimonadetes; order Gemmatimonadales; family Gemmatimonadaceae; genus JADGGM01. The sequence continues at coordinate 12,740 of JAICLH010000058.1, read as the reverse complement.
CGGTCGCGGCGCAGCCCAACGTTAGGCGACGTGCAGCGTCCCGTCCGCGAGCCGCTGGCCGCCGTCGGCGAGGAATTGCAGCGCATCGTCACGGCCGGCCTGCCGCTCATCGACGAGGTGAACGGACACCTCTTGCTCATGAAAGGCAAGATGTTCCGTCCGACGCTGGCGCTGCTGGCGAGCCGCGTCGGGGGCGAGGCCGACGCGCGCGCGGTGACGCTCGCGGCGGTGGTCGAGCTGGTCCACCTGGCGACGCTGGTGCACGACGACTCGGTGGATCACTCGACGCTGCGGCGCGGGATGCCGACGATCAACTCCCTGTTCACCCACCAGATTTCCGTGATCATGGGAGATTTCCTGTATTCGCGGGCGGTGGTCGAGTTGGCTCGGTTAGGCGACTGGGACGTGCTGCGCGTGCTCGCGCGCGCGACCAACGAGATGACCATCGGCGAGATGCGCCAGCTCACGGCCCTCGACGCGCTCGCCTTCGGCGAGAGCGACTACGAGGCGCTCATCCGCTGCAAGACCGCGTCGCTGCTCTCGGCCACGTGCGAGATCGGCGCGATCGCCGGCGGCGGCGCGCACCGCAAGCGGTTCGCGCACTACGGTGAGCAGTTGGGCATGGCCTTCCAGGTGGCCGACGATCTGCTCGACTACACCGCGACGAGCGCGGACACCGGCAAGCCGGCGGGCCTCGATCTGCGTGAGCACAAAGTGACGCTGCCGCTCATCGCGGCGCTCCGCACCATGCCGGCGTCGTCGCGCCATCACGTCGAGGCGTTGTTCGCGACGCCCGAACCTGCCGATTCGGATATCGAAACCGTCATCGCCATCGTCGTCGAACACGGCGGACTCGACTACGCGCGCCGGCGCGGCGGCCAGTACGCCCGGGAAGCAGAACGGGCGCTGGAAGGGTTGCCCGACACACCCGTGCTCGCCGCCCTGCACGACGCCATCGCTTACGCCATGGATCGGAGACATTGATGGCTCAAGGCTCGTCCAAGCACCGCCCCGGATTCCACGCGCTCGTCCTCACCATTGGCTTCATCGTCGGCGGCCTCCTCACCCAGGTGGCTCGCCGGTTTTTGCCCGCCGGTGCCGTAAAGGAGTTCCTCACGTCGGGCGTGACGCCGAGCTGGGGCCCGCTGCCAATAGACCTGATCATCATTAAGTTTGCGATAGGCCCGGTCGCGCTCGACGTGTCGCTCCTGAGCCTGCTCGGCGTGCTGATCGCATACTTGATTGCCAGATCCCTCTTCTAGGGGCGCCACATGGGCTTCGGAAATCTCGGGTTCGGCGAGATCCTCGTCATCGTTCTCATCGTGCTGCTGCTCTTCGGTGCGAAGCGCATTCCGGAGATCGCCGGCTCGATGGGCAAGGGGATTCGCGAGTTCAAGAAGAGCATGACCGACGTGCAGACATCGATTACGCAGGAGATCGCGCCGCGCGATGATCGCGAGCGCCTGCGGGCACCCGATGCGCAGCCGCGGGCCGAGGAAGCGCGACCCGAGCCGAAGCGGCTGATCGACAACTGATTGGGCGGACAAAGCACACCAGGGCCGGACACGCCCGGATAATTGAAACCGCACGCCCAACAGGGTGTGCGGTTTTTTTCTCCGGTCGTGTCAGGCTTTGTCCGTCTTTGTCCGCCTAGTCAGCTCGCCGCCTGCCGGTTCTGCTGCTCGACCTGCTTGCGGCGGTCGTCGACCTTCGCGTTCTGGCGCAAGTCGGCCAGGTACTCCTGCACGCGCTGCTGGCGCAACCGCTGCAGCAGCTGCGTGCGCTGCTGCGTCTTCTGCTTCTGCCACGCTGCGCGGTCGGCGTCGACGCGGCGGTCCACCTTGATCACGAACACGGCGTCGCCCGATTTCACGGGCTCGCTCACCGCTCCGGTGGGCAATCCGAACGCCGCGCCGACGACTTCGTTCGCCTGTCCCATGCCCGGCACCGGCGAGACGCGCGAGAACGTCGGGCTTTGCGTTACCGTTAGGCCTGCCGCCTTGGCGGCCTGGTCGAACGTCTCACCCTTGGCGTAAGCGTCGGAAACCTTCTGCGCCTTGGGCACGAGCAGGTCGAGCTTCTTCTGGCGAATGAGCTCCGTGCGAATGTCGCCGGTCATCGACGCCAGGGTCGGCTTGCCACCCGGCGTGAGGGAGTCGAGCCGCGCGAGGTAGTACGCGTCGTCGGCGTCGATCAGATCACTCGTCTGCCCGACCTTCGCCGTGAAGGCCCACGCGCTCACGCTCGGGACGCTGTGTCCGTTGTACGTGAGCGGGTCTCCTTCGGTCGCGTCGACGCGTGACGTGGTCAGCCCGAGCCGCTTCGTGATCACGTCGAATTCGGCGGGGTTGTCGACACCCGCGGCGTGTGAGAGCGAATCGGCGCGGCGGTCGCTGACGGCGGCCGACGAGTCTCCCTGTTGGATGCGCAGGAGAATGTGGCGCACGGCAATGGTGTCGCCCTTGCGCTCGTCCACCTTGATGAGGTGATAGCCGAATTGCGTTAGGACGGGCGGCGACAGCTCGCCCGGTTTGAGCGAGAACGCCGCCGAGTCGAACGCATGCACGAACTGGCCCTTGGTGACGCGTCCCAGGTAGCCGCCTTTGGCCGCCGACGCGGAGTCCGCCGATTCGCGCTTGGCGACGTCCTCGAACTTCGCTCCCCCGAGAATCTCCTTCCGGAGGTCGAGGGCATGCTGGTAGACGCGATCGGAGTCGGCCTTGGTGATCGGACGGGGAATCATTGCGATCGTCACCACCGCGCGGCCTGGCCGATCCGCGAACTCGGACTTGTGCTGGTCGAAGTACTGCTGGATTTCGGCCGCGCTCACGTGCACCGCGGAGTCGGGAATCGTCTGCGGGTCGAAGCGCACGAACGATACCTGCGCCGAGTCGTGCGTGTCCTGCCACGCGCGCCAGAGTTGGGCATCTGTGACGTAGACCTGCGACGCGATCTGCTCGAACAACTTCTCGCGCGGCAGTTCGCCGCGATAATACTGTTCGAGCTGCAACCGGATGCCGGATTCCCTCGCGACGGGGCTGGCGAGATACCGGCGGTACTTGTTGAGGTCGAACTGGCCCTCGGTTTGGAACTGCGGGTCCTGGAGAATTTGCGGGGGCGGTTCCTCGAGTGCGGCCTGTTGGATTTCCTGGTCCGACACGGTAATGTCGCGCTTCTTGTATTCCTGCTGCAGCAGGATGTTGTTCACCATGTCGTTGAACGCGTCGTCTTCGACGCGCTGCTCGTCGTCCAGCGAGAGCTGGCCCGAGCTCTGTTGTTGGGCACGCTGAATGGCCTGCTCGCGAACCTGAAGCCAGTCGCGATACGCGATCTCGGTGCCGTTGACTTTGGCGATAGTCGTGCCCGGCGTGATCGGACCGCGATCACCGAGCCCGGATTGACCGATGTAGACGAACCAGATCAGGAAGGCGGGGACGACGAGATACCAAATCCACTTGGCGTGCGCTCGAAAAACGTGCAGCACCGGAAGTCACTCCGTGTCGAACAGGGAAAGGCTCGCGGGGCAAGGGTCGCTCGACGCCCTCCGCGAACCGCGAAATCTACCGGCTGCGACGGCGTAAAAGCAAGACAGCGTGTCACTTCCGATTGACTTGAATCGTCCATGAGTTGTATCTTGAGCCGCCTTTAACCGCCTCCCTGGGCGCCATTCCCGAGGGTCTTGAATGGCCAGTTCCGCGCTGATCGACGACCTCCTCAAACAATTCGCCGAGAACCCGCGGCGCGTATTCGCCCGTCTCGCGAATGAGTATCGCAAGCGAGGCGAGCTGGACACGGCCATCGAGATCTGCCGCGCGCACGTGCCGCTGCAGCCGACGTACATCTCCGGCTACATCGTGTTAGGCCAGGCTTTGTACGAGACGGGCCAGCTCGATGAAGCGCAGCGCACCTTCGAGACGGCGCTCGGCCTGGATCCGGAAAACCTGATCGGGCTGCGTCAGTTAGGCGACATCGCGCGGGCCAAGGGTGACGCGGACGGAGCGCGCGGCTGGTATCGGCGGCTGCTCGAGGTCGATCCGCAGAACGACGAAGTCGAAGGGCTGCTGCGGGAGCTCGACGCGCCCTCCGAGAGCGCGGCCGCGGCGGCGCCCCCGGCCGAGCAACAGCCGGTATCGTGGAACGACATCCATCCCGAGAGCACGAAGACAGCCGAGCCCGCGCAATCGTCCCCGTCGGCAGGGCCCGCGCCCGAGCCGGCCGAGGAGCCGGCGAAGAAGACGCTCGACTTCGACTACGACGTCTTGTCGTCGTTCGGAGAAGCCGAAGCGCTGCCGTCGTTCGAACAGCCGGAGCCGGTCGAACCTGCCCACGCCGACGATCCGGCGATCGAGGCCGCCATTCCCGAGATGCCGGCGCGCGTCGGGCCGGCTTCTCCCGCCGCGGCATCGCGGCCCGTCGTCGACGATCCGTCGTCGCACGAGGAGCCGCTGCCGGCCGCGTTCATCACCGAGACGATGGCTGAGCTGTACTTGCAGCAGGGACATCGCGACCAGGCCCTCGACATTTATCGGCTGTTGCTCGCGCAGCGTCCGACAGACGTGTCGCTGCTCAATCGCATCGCGCGGCTCGAGCAGCCGGCGCCCGCGGCGCCTCGCGAGCGTACGGTTCGCGCCTTCTTCGGCCGCTTCGCGAATCGCCGCCCGCCCGGTGAGCGCACGGAGACCGACCTCACGCCCGTCGCGGTGCCGGCGGTGCCGAAGCCGGCGGCGGCAGAGCAGGCGGCGGCAGAGCAGGCGGCGGCAGAGGAACCCCCTCCGTTAGGCGAGCAGGGCGAGGCGCAGGCGCCCGCGGCGGCGGAGCCGGCGGTCGAGGCCCTGTCCGAAGCCGAGCCGGCGGGCCCCGTCGCGGAGGAGCCGAGCATCGCCGATTTCGCACCGTCTGTGGCGGAAGCCGAGCCGGAATCCGCGGTACTGGCAGAACAGGATCGCGTTGCCGCTCCGCGCGAGATGGAGCCGGACCGCGAGCCCGAGCCCGCGACCGATCGCGTCCCGTCGTTCGCCGAATTGTTCGCGGGACGCGCGACGTCGCCAGCAGATGAGCAGGCGGCCACGACGCTGGCCGGCGCCTTCGGCCCGGACGCGGGTTTGCCTAACGGATCGGGGCACCCCACCCGCGCGGCCGACGACGCGCTCTCGCTGGACGACGTCTTCGGCGGCGGCGCGCACGCGCACGAGAGTGCACCCGTCACGTTCGATGAGTTCTTCGCCTCGCGCGATGCGGACGCCGAGCCCCATGCCACGCCGGAGGCCGGGCACGAGTCGCGCTCGACGCCGTCAGCCCCCGCGCGGCGCGCCGACGATGCAGACCTCGAGCTCTTCCATCAGTGGCTCGAGGGCCTGAAGAAGTAGTGCGCATCGCTGTTCTGAACGGACCAAATCTCAATCTCCTCGGCGTCCGGGAGCCGGAGCTGTACGGACGCGACTCGCTGGCCGATATCGAACAGCACCTGCGCGGCATCGCACGCGAGTTGCACGTGGAATTGGAGTTCGCCCAACGGAACGGAGAAGGGGAGCTGGTGGACGTGATTCAGTCCCTGCGCGGCCGCGCCGATGGCGTTCTGATCAACGCCGGCGCATATAGCCACAGCAGCCTCGCCATTCGCGACGCGTTCGCCGCGGTGCAGGTGCCGTTCGTCGAAGTGCACCTGAGCAACATCTTCGCGCGCGAGCCGGAACGACGGCACTCGATGCTCGCCGCCAGCGCGCTCGGCATGGTGTGCGGATTCGGCGCGCGCGGCTATGAGCTCGCGCTCCGCGGCATCGTCGCCTCGCTGACGCGTGAGTGACCGCCGGTCCGAGCGCGTGACGGCGCTCGGCGCCGCGCTGCGTGCCGCGCATCTCGATGCCTTACTGATCACGAGCCTGCCTAACATCCGGTACCTGACCGGATTCTCGGGGTCGAGCGCGATCGTCGTCGCATCCGACCGGGACCTGCTGTTCGTCACCGACTTCCGGTACGCCACGCAAGTGCACGAAGAAGTCGGCGACATGGCGCGCGTCGCGATCGAGCCCCAGAGCTTGTGGAATGGCGTCTGGCGCCAGATGACCGACATGACCGGCGTCGCGGTCGTCGGCTTCGAGTCGGCGCACCTCGTGCACCGCGACTTCGAAAGGCTGCTCAACGCGGGCGCGCGCTGGCAATGGCGCGCGACCACCGATGTCGTCGAGACGCTGCGCGAGCAGAAAGATTCGGGCGAGATCGCGAGCATCACCGATGCTGCGCGTGTGGCGGAGCGCGCGCTCGAGCGCATGCTGACGGAAGTGCGCGCGGGTTTGACGGAGCTCGAGATCGCGGGCGCACTCGAGCGGGCGCTGCGCGATGAAGGCAGCAGCGGATTTCCGTTCGAGACGATCGTAGCATCGGGCGAACGTTCCGCGCTGCCCCACGCCAGGGCCGCCGATCGCCCGGTTCGAGCCGGCGACTTCCTTCTCATCGATTTCGGTGCCATAGTGGACGGCTATTGCTCCGACATCACGCGGACGGTGGTCGTTGGCCGCGCGACGCAGGAGCAGCACGACGTGCACGAGATCGTGCGCACCGCGAACGAACGCGCGTCGAGTCTCGTGCACGCGGGCATGAGCGGCAAGGATGCCGATGCGTTGGCTCGGCGCTACATTGAGGAGCGCGGTTTGGGCGAGGCGTTCGGGCACAGCCTCGGACATGGAATTGGCATCGAGGTGCATGAAGCACCACGACTCGCGCGCACGACGGAGGCGGTGCTCCCGGAGCGCGCCGTCGTGACGATCGAGCCGGGCGTGTATCGCGCTGGATGGGGTGGAGTACGCATCGAAGATGACGTCGTGCTGGGCCGGGACAGCGCAACCGTGTTGACGAATTTTTCGCGCGAGCTCCTCGAGGTCGGCTGACGTCCGGAGGGAGTCATCTCTGACACACCTATGATTGACCTGCGCTACGTGAAGAAGCTCGTCGAGCTCCTCGACGGGTCTACCGTGGATTCGATCGAGATCTCGTCCGACAAGGGCATGAAGATCCGCATCTCGAAAACACCGCAGCAGCGGGGAATGGGACTCGCGACAGCCGCGGCGCCGGTTCAGGTGGCAGTCCCCATGTCGGCGTCGACGTTGATCCCGGCGGCAATGCAGGCTACGCGCATGACGCCGGCGGACGGCGTTCCGGCGACGATTCCGGAATCTGCGCCGGCCGCGCCCGCTGAGCCAGCGAAGCCGAAGCTGCTCGAGGTCAAGTCGCCGATGGTCGGGACGTTCTATCGCTCACCGGAGCCGGGTTCGCCTGCGTACGTCAGCGAAGGATCGCGCATCGCGAAGGGCGAGATCCTGTGCATCATCGAGGCGATGAAGATCATGAACGAAATCGAGTCCGAATACGCCGGCGTCGTGCGCGAGGTGCTCGTGAGCGACGCGCATCCGGTGGAGTACGGACAGGTCCTCTTCCGGATCGACCCCAATGGCTAACCCAGCCGTCTCGACCGCATCCGAATCGCCGGCCGCACCGACTCACCAAGCGCCGGCGTTCAACTTCAAGGCGGTGCTGCAGCGCATGATTCAGCAGAACGCGTCCGACTTGCACCTCAAAGTTGGGCGTCCGCCCGTGCTGCGCGTGAACGGTGATCTGAGCTCGCTCGATGTTCCTCCGCTGCGCCCCGAGGACCTCAAGGCGCTCGCCGAGCAGATCATGACGCCCAAGCAAGTGAAGGATTTCGCGGAGCACAAAGAGTCGGACTTCGCGATCGGCGTGCCGGGGATCGGACGCTTTCGCGTGAACGTATACCAGCAGCGGGGAACCATCGCGTACGCACTGCGGTCGGTGCCGTACCAGGTGCGCACGATCGAAGAACTGAATCTGCCGCAGATCATTTCCGACATCTCCCTGCGCCCGCGCGGGCTGGTGCTGGTCACCGGCATCACGGGATCGGGCAAGTCGACGGCCCTGGCGGCGATGATTCAGCACATCAACGAGAAGCGCCACGCGAACGTGATCACGATCGAGGATCCGATCGAGTTCCTGCACCGTGACATCAACTCGAGCATCAATCAGCGCGAAGTCGGCGCGGATACCGGAAGCTTTGCCGCGGCGCTGCGCCGCGTGTTGCGTCAGGATCCCGACGTCATCCTGATCGGCGAGATCCGCGACATCGAGACGCTGGAAGTGGCGCTCAAAGCCGCCGACACGGGACACCTCGTCTTCTCGACGCTGCACACCACGGATGCCACGCAGACCATCAGCCGCGTGCTCTCGTTCTATGCGCCGCACCAGCAGAACGAAGTGCGGTTCATGCTCGCGAGCGCACTGGCGGCGGTCGTGTCGCTTCGTCTCGTGCCGCGCGCCGACAAGCCGGGACGCGTACCGGCGTGCGAGATTCTCATCAACACCGCGGCGGTGCGCGATCAGATCCGCGACATGACGAAATCGCTGAACATTCCGGACCTGATCAAGGAAGGCACGGTGCAGTACGGCATGCAGAGCTTCGACCAGTCGCTCATGCAGTGGTACAAGAAGGGCGCGATCTCGTACGAAGGCGCGATGTTCTACGCGACCAATCCGAGCGAATTCGCGCTGCGCGTGCAGGGTGTCGAGGGCTCCAGCGACCAGAGCTGGGATGCGCTGCAGGGCGACATCACGTCGTGAGGACGCCCAACGGGCGCCCCGTCTCCCGGCCGACTAACCGTCGCGCATGTTCAAGAAAGTATTGATCGCGAACCGCGGCGAGATCGCGCTGCGGGTCATTCGCGCGTGTCGAGAGTTAGGCATCCAGACGGTCGCCGTGTATTCGGAGGCCGATCGCGAGTCGCTCCACGTGCGGTTCGCCGACGATGATGTCTGCATTGGCCCCCCGCCGGCGCGCGACTCGTATCTCAAGATTCCGCGGTTGATCGCGGCGGCCGAAATCACCGGCGCCGACGCGATCCATCCCGGCTACGGTTTCCTCGCCGAGAACGCCGAGTTCGCCGAGACGTGCGCGGCATCCAACATCGCGTTCATCGGACCGACGGCCGAGCAGATTCGCGTGATGGGCGACAAAGCGGCCGCGCGGAAAGCCATGGCTGCGGTGGGTGTCCCGATCGTACCGGGGACGCCGGGCCCCATCGAAGACGTGGACGAAGCGCTGTCGTTCGCGCGCGAAATCGGATTCCCGGTGATCATCAAGGCGGCGGCGGGCGGCGGCGGCAAGGGAATGCGCGTGGCCGAGGACCCCGAGGATTTCATGCGCGCGTTCCAGCTCGCGCGGTCGGAGGCGCTGTCGGCGTTCGGCTCGGGCGACGTGTACGTCGAGAAGTACCTGGCGCGCCCTCGGCACATCGAATTCCAGATCGTCGGCGACAAGCACGGGCACCTGATTCATTTAGGCGAACGCGATTGCTCGGTGCAGCGTCGTCACCAGAAACTCATCGAGGAGGCGCCGAGCCCCGCCGTTGGGCCTGCCTTACGGGAGCGGATGGGACACGATGCCGTGCGCGGCGCCAAGGCCATCGATTACGTCGGCGCCGGCACGATCGAAATGCTGCTCGACGAAGATGGTTCGTACTACTTCATGGAGATGAACACGCGCATCCAGGTCGAGCACGGCGTGACCGAGATGCTCACCGGCATCGATCTCGTGAAGGAGCAGTTGCGCGTGGCGGCGGGCGAACCGCTCTCGGTCGGCGAGTTGCCGCCGCTGCGCGGACACGTGATCGAAGTGCGCGTGAACGCCGAAGATCCCGCGCGCAACTTCCAGCCGTCGCCGGGACGCATCGATGTGTTTCATCCGCCCGGCGGTCCCGGTGTGCGCATCGACTCGCACGTCTACGCCGGCTACACCGTGCCGCCGTACTATGATTCATTGCTGGCCAAGCTCATCTGCCAGGGCCGCGATCGGGCCGAAGCGGTGAAGCGCGTGCAGGTGGCGCTCGAGAGTTTCGTATTGGAGGGCGTGACGACGACGATCCCGTTCCTCGCGCGCGTGATGCACAACGCGGCCTTCCAGGCCGGACAGGTGGACACCAAGTTCCTCGAGCGCGAGGCGTCGCTGCTGCGGGAGCCTTGAGGATGCGCATCGATGTGTTGTTCGGACCGTCGATGCTGGCGCCGGCGACGGTCACGGGGCGGGTGGTGGCGGTGATCGATGTCCTGCGTGCATCGACCACCATCGCGACGGCGCTTGCCAACGGCGCGCGGAAGGTGGTACCTCTCGAAAGCGCCGACGCCGTGATCACGCGCGCCAAACAGTTCGAGAGCGCGGATGTGCGGACGGCGGGAGAGCGGAAGATGCAGCCGATCCCCGGATTCGATCTCGGCAACTCGCCGCGGGAAATGACGCGCGAGGCCGTGGACGGCAAGACGGTGCTCTTCACGACGACCAACGGCACCGCGACCTTGCTCGCGGTGCAGGGGGCCCGCGACGTGGCGATCGCGTCCTACGTGAATGTGGCGGCGGTGACGTCGCTCCTCCGGACGGCCGCGCGCGGCGGCACCGACATCACCATCGTGTGCGCGGGGCGCGACCGGCAGCTCGCGCTCGAAGATGCGGCGTGCGCGGGGCGCTACGTGCGGCTCGTCACGAAGCAGCTCGACGGGGCTGAGTTAGGCGACGGCGCGTTCGCCTGCACCGTACTCGATCGGCGCTACGGCGACCGGCTCGACAAGCTGTTCGCCGACTCCGAACATGGGCGTGCGCTCGCCGGCGCGGGCTTCGGCGACGACCTCGTCGCGTGCGGCGCGGTGAACGCCCACCCCGTCATCCCCATCTACCAGGACCGGCAGATCACCTTGCTCGGCCCCGACCGTGAGCGTTAGGCAGTGACGGCCACGCCGTCGCACCGGACGCGCGAAGCGGCGGGCGTCGCGTTGCTGGCGCTGGCGCTGTTTCTCGCGTTCTCGATCGCGTCGAGCCGGTCGGGCGCCGGGGGCGCGTGCCATCAAACGCGATCGCTCATGGGACCGGTGGGCGCGTGCACGCGCGCCGGCCTCGTCTGGTTGGTCGGTGTGCCGGCGGCGTTTTTGGTGCCCCTCTTGCCCGCGATCCACGCGCTGCGGCTGTTCGGGCGCATGCAGTCCGACACCGATCGCAACTGGCTTCTCTTTGTCTTGGGCCTGGTGCTGCTCCTGCCCGTGTCCATTGCGCTGGCGATGCGCCTGGGGCACGCGTGGAGCGACTATACGGGATTCTGGGGCGGGTTTTTCGCGTTCTATTTGTCGCAGGCGCTGCTGTGGGGTGCGTGGATTTTCATCGCGCTCGCGTTCAGCGCGTTGACGATCTTCACGCTGGCATGGAATCCCGTGCGCGTTCTGTTAGGCGCGCACCCGGCCGGCCCCCTGCGGCTGCCGTGGCGCCGCGCGGCGGCCTCTGCGACGGCGCCCGACGTCAACGAGCCGACGCCGGAGGAAATGCCGGCCATCGAGCCCTATGCGCCGGAGCCGGCCGACGCCGCGGTCGCCGATCTGCAGCGCGGTCGGCGGCGCAAGAAGTCGAAGGCCGAGATCACCGCCGAGCACGACGAAGAGATCGCCGCCGCCATCGACGCATCGGCGAACCCGGACGTCGCCGACGACGAGCTGCCGCCGGCCGAGCTCCTGGCGCCGCCGCCGCCGCACAACGCGGAGACGAACCGCCGCGAACTGGACGCCATGGCGGTCAAGCTCAAGGACGCGTTAGGCACCTTCCGCGTGGACGCCGAGATCACCGGCCGGACGACGGGGCCGGTCGTGACGCAGTACGAAGTCGAACCGGCGCCGGGCGTGAAGGTTCGGCAAATCGCCAACCTGTCCAACGACCTCGCGCTCGCCATGCGCGCGGCGAGCATCCGCATCGTGGCGCCGATTCCGGGACGCGGCGCCGTCGGCGTCGAGGTCCCCAACCCGACGTCGGAGATCGTCGCGTTCCGCGAGCTGCTCGAGTCGCGCGAGTTCCAGGCGGCCCGCGCGGCGCTGCCCATTGCGTTAGGCAAGGACCTCGAGGGCAAGCCGGTCATCGCCGACCTGGCCAAGATGCCGCACCTGCTCATCGCCGGCGCGACGGGCTCGGGCAAATCGGTCTGCGTGAACACGATCATCACGGGCCTCATCTACCGCCACACGCCGCGCACTCTGCGGTTTCTGATGGTGGACCCGAAGATGGTCGAGCTGTCGGTGTACAACATGCTCCCACACTTGAGGCACAAGGTGATCACCGACAACCGCGACGCGGCGTCGGTGCTCAAGTGGGCCAAGGACGAGATGCAGGAGCGCTACGAGCTGCTCGCGGCGAACCAGTGTCGCAACATCCAGGACTTCAACCGCCGGGTGCAGTCGGGTGCCACGCTCACGCGCCCCCGCAATCCGGACGTCGCGTTCGAGGATCTCACGTACACGGGCGGCATTCTGCCGTACATCGTGCTCGTGATCGACGAGCTGGCCGACCTGATGATGACCGTGCAGGCGGAGATCGAGACGCCGCTGGCGCTGATCGCGCAGAAGGCCCGCGCGATCGGTCTGCACCTGATCCTCGCCACGCAACGGCCGAGCGTGAACGTGATCACGGGGTTGATCAAAGCCAATTTCCCGAGCCGCATCGCGTTCCGTGTCGCGTCGCAGGTGGACAGCCGCACGATCATCGACGGCGTCGGCGCCGAGACGTTGTTGGGCAACGGGGACATGCTGTTCATCCCGCCCGGCAAGTCGGAGCCGGGGCCCCGCCACCGCGCCTTCAAACCCCGCCAACAAAACCACCCGCACATTCGGGGGGTGCAACAACGCAAGACGGACCCGCCCGCCGCCCGACCCGG
>JAICLH010000182.1 GCA_025927495.1 Gemmatimonadaceae bacterium | reverse complement strand
ATTTTCGTCGGCGGCTTGGGAATCATGAGCGCGCTCAGCAGCGACGCCATCGTCGGATCGCGCGCACTCGGAATGAGGTCGTCCACGGTGGGGCCGTGGAAAACGCGGAGTCCCGCGCGACGCATGAGCCACAAGTGCAGCGCCGTGATATCGGAGTAGCCGACGAACGGCTTTGGATTGCGACGAAAGATTTCCGGTTCGAGGTACGGAAGCATTCGCACCGCACCGTAGCCGCCGGTCCCGCCGACCACCGCTTTCACTTTCGGATCCAGCCACACTCCCATGAAATTCTCGGCCCGTCGCTCGTCTTCGGCCCGCTTGAAGCGGCGGCCCTTCGAGATCTCCGGGTCGAGCACGACGCTGAAGCCGACGTGCTCCAGCGCTTTCACGCCGCGCACGAGCCAACCGGGACGCGGCGCGTACGACGGAGCAACGACGCCGATTGCGTCGCCCTTGACGAGCGCGGGCGGCTTGATGAGCGGTGCGGGTTTGTCGCCGCCGTCAGAAATCATGGGGTGACCGGTGAGCGAAACATGGCCTGAGGCGGCGGAAGGGCATCTTTTAAATCCTAAACCGTCGGAGGGCCGTGTCGCCAGGCGATTTGCCCCTTGCATTCCGACGACGCAACATGGCGCCGCCGTTCGAAATCGGCCGAGAAATCTTCAGCGATTCGGACCGGTCATGCGTCGTTAGCTTGTCAAGCTCCTTAAGCCCACTTCGACCGGCCGCTCGTCGAGACGGGCGCTTTCCACTTCTTTGGCGGTATACCCTGTGACGAATCGATCGCTCTTTCCCGCCCTGGCCCTGGCGGCCGCGTCTGCGGCTGCCTGCGCGCACAAACCAACTCAGCAGGCGCCGGAGCCCGTGCGGCAACCGGCCACGACAATGGTGTCGGAACAGCGCCCCGAGCGCGGCTCGGTGTGCGGTGGCGGCGGTGGCGGAGGTGCGGGTGTGCCCGCTGGCGGAGCCGGGGCAGGCGCGGCCGCGGCTGCTGCCGCCGGAGACACCGGCCAAGCGCGCGTAGCCGCGACGGGTCCGGGACGCCCGCGTCCCTACGATCGCGTGATCACGCGCGCCGCGAAAACCTACCGCGGCATGTTCATCGTTCATGTGCAGTGCGACCATCTCTATTTCGAGATTCCGGAAAAGGAGCTGGGTCGCGACATGCTGCTCGTGGGGCGGTACGATCGTGCCGCGGCCCAAGAGCCCGATCTGCCGCCGGGCCAGTTCGGCGAATACGGCGGCGATGAATTCGGCGAGCGCACGCTCATCTGGCAGCGCAGCGGCGATCGCATCATTCTCCGCTCGCCCACGTTCTCGATCACCGCGGATACCACGCTCTCGGTGTATCGCGCTGTGGAGGCGGCCAACTACGCGCCGATCGTCGCGATTTTCAACGTCGAGGCGTACGGTCGCGATAGCGCCGCCGTCATCGACGTCACACGGCTCTATACGACGCAGGTTCCGGAGTTCGCGGCGATCCGTGGACGCATCGATGAGCGCCGGTCGTACATCGAGAGCGCGGCGGCATTCCCGGACAACGTCGAGATCCAGGCCGCGCAGACCGGCACGCCGACACCGGTAGGTGGCGGTCGCGGCGGTGCACCGGCGCCGATTCCCCAGGCGCCGGGTGAGACTCCCGCGATCAGTGTGTTGGCGCATTGGAGTCTCGTGCGGCTGCCTGATCATCCGATGATGCCGCGGCGTTTCGATGAGCGCGTCGGATTCTTCTCGATTCAGCAGGTCGATTTCGGTCTCGAGCAGCGCGCCGCGCGGCGGCAGTACATCACGCGCTATCGCCTCGAGTGTTCGGACCAGCGCGTGGGGAACCTCTGCGTTCCGAAAAAGCAGATCGTGTACTACGTGGATCCGGGAACGCCCGAGCAATGGAAGCCCTGGATTCGGAAGGCGATTACGGATTGGCAGGTGGCATTCGAGGCGGCCGGCTTCAAGGATGCGATCGTCGCGGAGGATCCGCCGGCGAACGACTCGACGTGGTCGCCCGAAGACATCAGACATACGATGATACGATGGCTGCCCTCCACCACGGAGAACGCCGTCGGACCGCATGTGAGCGACCCGCGCACGGGCGAGATCCTCAACGGGTCCGTGCGGATCTTCCAGAACGTGCTCAACCTGCAGCGCGACTGGTACTTCACGCAGGCCGCACAGCTCGATCCGCGCGCGCGGTCGTTCCCGATGCCCGACTCGCTGATGGGCCGCCTGCTCGAGTTCGTCGTGGCCCACGAGATCGGCCACACGCTCGGCTTGCGCCACGATCAGTTAGGCAGCTCCACCTATCCCGCCGATAGCGTGCGCAGCGCGACCTGGGTCCACAAAATGGGCCACAGCCCGAGCATCATGGACTACTCCCGCTTCAACTACGTCGCCCAACCGGAAGACAACATCGCGCTCGAGGATATCGTCCCGCGCATCGGGCCCTACGACAAATACGCGATCATGTGGGGCTACACGCCGATTCCGGATGCAAAGACGCCGGACGAGGAACGCCCAACGCTGGACCGCTGGGCGATGCAGCAGGACACGGTCCCCTGGTACCGCTTCTCCGAGAACAACGACTTCGGCGACTTCGGCACGCTCACCGAAGCAGTCGGCGATGCCGATCCGGTGTGGGCCACCACGTACGGCTTCAAGAACATCGCGCGCGTGGCCGGCTACATCGCCGGTGCGACCACCAAGCAGGGTGAAGACAACAGCGACATGCGCGAGATCTACGATCGCACGGTCGGCCAGTGGGCCACCGAAGCGACGCACGTCGTGACGGTCATCGCGGGTGGTGAAGTGCAGTACAAGTCCGGCAGCCAACCGGGACCGGTCTACACGCCGCTCTCCCGCGGTCGACAAGTCGCGGCGATGAAATTCCTCGCCGACAACGTGTTCAAAACGCCGTCGTATCTCATTCGCCCTGAGCTCAGCCGGCGCATCGAGGCCGAAGGCGTCATCAACCGTATCGTGGCCGCGCAGTCGCGCGTGCTGGCGTCGGTACTCAACGACAACCGCATGAACCGGCTGATCGAAGAAGAAGCGATGGCGAAGGACCGCGCCACGGTCTATCCGCTGGCCAACATGTTGGATGACCTCCAGCACGGGATCTGGACCGAACTCTCGTCCGGCCGCGTGTCGATCGATGCCTACCGCCGGTCGCTGCAGATGGTTTACCTGACGCAGGTCGACAATAAACTGAATCCGCCGGACGAGTCGTCGCGGCCCGCCGGCCCGCCGCGCAATCCGTTCGGGCGGCGCAATATTCCGCTTTCGGAAGACGCGAAATCGGAGCTGCGTGGTGAGCTCGTGTCGTTGCGTCAGCAGATTCGCCAGGCGATCCCGAAGGCGGCCGACCGGGAGACGCGCTTCCACCTCGAGGCGGCCGACCACCGCATCGGCGACATTCTCGAGCCGAAGAAGTAGATGCGGGGGCTGCGGGGCGGGCGCTAGATTTCACGGGATGCCTGACCCCGCAGACCCGACGTATTTCCGAAAAGGCTTCGGTCTCAAAGCCGAAGTCGCGGCAACGCTCGACTCGGACTATTCGGGTCGGTTGGTCGATCTGTTGCGCGAGCGCGAGTTCGTGCTCACCGCCGGCGACACGACGGTGCACCTCGCGCGCGAATTCGGATTCTGTTACGGCGTCGAACGCGCGGTCGAATATGCCTACCAGACGCGCGCCAAATTCCCCGACCACCGTGTGGTGCTGGTCGGCGAGATCATCCACAATCCGCACGTCAACGCGAACCTGCGCGCCATGGGTGTCGAGATCCTGCTCCCGCAGCCGGGAGGTGCGGGCTTCGACTATTCGCGCGTGACGCCCGACGACGTCGTGATCATTCCCGCGTTCGGCGTCACGATGCGCGATTTCGCGACGCTGCGAGACTTGGGGTGCGTGGTGGTGGACACGACGTGCGGCTCGGTGCTCAACGTGTGGAAGCGCGTGGAGACGTATGCGCGCGACGGCTTCACGGCGGTGATCCACGGCAAGCACTATCACGAGGAGACGCGCGCCACGGCGTCGCAGGTGCGGCGCCACGAGGGCGGCGCCTTTCTCATCGTGCGCGACATGGCCGAAGCGCGGCTCGTCTGCGACTACATCCAGGGTCGTGGCGCTCGCGACGCGTTCCTCACGCGGTTCGCGCACGCCGCGTCGCCCGGATTCGATCCCGATGTGCACCTGGCGCGCATCGGCGTCGCCAATCAGACGACGATGCTGGCCGGCGATTCGCTGGCCATCGCCGCTGCGTTAGGCGACGCGCTCGAGCGCGCGCACGGCGCGGGATATCGCGCGGCCAACTTCCGTTCCTTCGATACCATCTGCAGCGCGACGCAGGATCGGCAGGATGCGGTGGCCGCGCTGCTCGAGCAGCCCCTCGACGCGATGGTCGTGGTCGGCGGCTACAACTCGAGCAACACGCTCTCGCTGGCGGCGATGTGCGCGCCGCGCGTTGCCACGTATCACGTGGAAGACGCGACCTGCCTCGACGCCGAGTCGGGAACGATCCGGCACCGGCCGATCGGCTCGCCGGACGAGGTGGAGACGAGCGGCTGGCTCGCCATGACCGGTCCGGTGCGCGTCGGCATTACGGCCGGCGCGAGCACGCCGAACAACAAGATCGGCGACGCGGTGGCGCGCATCTTCGCCACGCGCGGTGTCGATCCGCGCGCGATCGCATGACCTCGGTTGCGGCCCCGCCCGTCGATTTCGGATCGGCCGAGCTCAGAGCCGGCACCACGCGGGTGGTGGTCGTGCCGGCGCTCGGCGGCAAGATCGTGTCGCTGGAGATCGGTGGACGGGAATGGCTGTGGCGCAGTCGGGCGCACGCGTCACGTCCGGCGGACGGCGCGTCGTACGACGCGGTCGGCGACACGGGCGGCATCGACGAGTGTTTCCCCACTGTGGCGCCGTGTGTGCTGCCGTCGAACGTGGCGCGCTACGGCGGGCTGGCGCTTCCCGACCACGGCGAGCTGTGGTCGCAGCCCAGCACGTTCGCGCTGGAGACGCGCGAGGATGGGATGTTCGCGTCGTGCGCGTGGCAAGGGCGGCGCATGGCGTATCGCTTCGTGCGCGGCATCACGGTGCGGGCATCGGCGCAGGTGGAGATGCGATACGCGGTGACCAACGAGGGCCGCGTCCCTCTGCCGTTCGTGTGGTCGGCGCGCGCCGTTTTCCCGCTAGGCAAGGACACGCGCGTCGTGCTCGCGGACGGGACGCGGGCGCGCGTGTGGTCGGCGCGGGGCATCGCGATCGGCGGCCCCGGCGCGGAGATCCGGTGGCCGCGGGTGGTAGCCAGGGAGAAAATGCTCGATCTCTCTCTGCCCGATGCCGTCGCGCGCGCGTACACGTACACCGTTTATGCCGACGGTGCGCGCGCGGCGATCGCGCAGGAGGGTGCGCGGCTCGAGGTCGCCATGGAAGGCGCGCCGACTGCGTGCATGAGCGTGGCCGTGGACAAGCCTGCCTGGTCGGCCTTTCGCCGCGCTGCGCGCCGCGTTTCGCTCGCGCCCTCGATCGGCGCACCGGCGTCGTTGACGGAAGCGATGGGTCCCTGGCACGCTGCGGCATCGGTAGAGCCCGGCGCGACGCTCGAGTGGATGGTGACCTGGCGCTCCGCTGCCTAACGAGCGATGACGACCTCCGCCGATCTCCGCGAGACCTTCGATCAGCTCGACGAGCTCAAGCAGCACGAGCGGCGTGTGGCCATGGCGACGCTCGTGTCCACCAAGGGCACGACCCCCAAGAAAGAGGGCGCCAAGATGTGGGTGGGCGAGGACGGCCGCATCCGCGGGTCCGTCACGATCGGCGGCTGCGTGGACGCGCAGGTGGTGGCCGAATCGGACGCCGTGCTGCGCTCGGCCACGCCGACGCTGCTGTCGCTGTCGTTAGGCGACGAAGACGCCTGGGACCTGGGCCTCACCTGCGGTGGCACGGTCGAGGTGCTCGTCGAGCCGGTGCAGCTCGATTGCGACGCCGATCCGGTGGTCCGGGCGTACGACGCCATTCGCGCCGAGACGCAGGCCGGCCGCCGGGCGGTGGCCGTGGCTCCGTTAGGCGGCGCCGCCGCGCCGCGCCGGCTGGTGGTGCGCGAGGACGGCACCACCCTCGGCACGCTTGGCGATGCCGGCCTCGATGCCGCGGCGACCCTTCAGGCGTTGGACGCGATGGCCCAGGCGACGTCGCGCACCGGGGAGATCGAGACCGCCGGTCGTCGCGCCACGGTCTTCTTCGAGCTGCACGGTCCGGCCACCACACTGGTGCTGTTCGGTGCGGGACAGGTCGCGATGCCGCTCGTCGCGTTCGCGAAAGCGCTCGGCTGGAACGTGATGCTGGTGGATTCGCGCGAGCGCTACGCCACCCGAGACCGCTTCCCCGACGCCGACGAGATTCGCATCGGCGCGCTGGGCGAGATCGCGGCACAGCTCCGCTACGACGCGTCGACGATCGTGATCGTGGTGGCCCACGACTACAAGTTCGAGCTTCCGGTGCTGCGGGTGGTGTTGGCGCAGCGGCCCGCGTACATCGGCCTGTTAGGCAACCGCCGGCGCGGCCGCGCGCTGCTCGAGTTTCTCGCCGCCGAGGGCGTCGACGCCACCGCGCTCGCCCGCGTGCACGTGCCCGTCGGACTCGACATCGGCGCCCGCACCGCGGCAGAGATCGCGCTCGCCGCGCTGGCGGAAGCCGTGGCGGTGCGGAATGGGCGGCCCGGCACCGAGCTCCGCCGGATCGACGCCGCCGGCCCGGCTGCCTAACGGATGATCGCCGGCGTCGTTCTGGCCGCCGGCGCCTCGCGCCGCTTTGCCGACGGACGCGGCGTACAGAAACTCGTCGCCCCCGCCGCCGGCAAACCCGTCGTGTGCTGGACGGTCGAGCGGCTCCTCGCCGCGCACATTGACGAGGTCGTCGTCGTCACCGGCCACGAACGCGATGCCGTGCGCGGCGCGCTCGGCACGCTGCGCGTGCGCGTCGTCGACAATCCCCAGTTCTCACGCGGACTCGGCGCGTCGCTCGAGACCGGCATCGCCGCTCTCCCCGCCGCGGTGACGGGAGCGATCATCGCGTTGGGCGACCAACCGACCGTGTCCACCGCCGTGATCGACCTGCTCATCGACGCGTGGCACGAGCGGCGTATGCCGATCGTGGCGCCGCTGTACCGCGGCGTGCGCGGCAATCCGGTGCTGTTCGGTGCATCCCTGTTCCCGGAGCTGCGCGCGGTCGGCGGCGATCACGGTGCTCGCGACATCATTGCCCGCTCACCCGAGCGCGTCACGCTCGTCGACGTCGACGCCGATATGCCGCTCGACGTGGACGATCGCGCATCGCTCGACGCCGTGGCCCGCCTCCTCGGCGCGCGCGTGTGACGAGCGCGGCCGGCTCCATGAAACATCCGGCCGGTCTGCGCGTACGGAATGATGTCTCGAACACGCGCTTGGGAGCGCGGAATCATGATGGGTGTCTTGAAGGTGTTGTTCGGCGCAATCGTTGGGCTCGCGCTGCTCGTGCCGGCGGCGATCATCCTCGGTGCCATCGGCCTGCCGGCCGTCGTCATTCTGGCCGTGCTCGCGGTGCCGGTGCTCGTGGTGCTGGCCGTGCTCGGCTTGCCGATTTTGTTGCTGCTCATCGCGGCCGCAGCCGTGTTGGGCATTGTCTTCGGCGTACTCGGTGTGGTGTTGGCGGTTGGCGCGCTGATGTTCAAGCTGCTGCTGTTCGTCGCGCTGCCCGTCTTCGCACTGGCGTGGCTGAT
>JAICLH010000059.1 GCA_025927495.1 Gemmatimonadaceae bacterium | reverse complement strand
CCACATACTCCGGGTACGCGACAAATGAGTGTGGGGTCGCGGGACCCGCGCCCGGCGACGGCCCGGCGCCTAACGGCGCCGGGCCGTCGTGCATCGTCAGGGCGCGGCGGGCGCCCAGACCGGAAACAGATTGGTGCCGCCGCCGCTGGTGAGCGGTGTGAGTCGAGCCCCGTTGGCGCCGATGATGTAGACCTGCCAGGCGCCCTCGTGCTGGGCCATGAACGCGAGTTTCCGACCGTCGGGCGACCAGGCGGGGAACGTCGAGAAGTCGGTGCCGTCGGTAACGGTCGCATCGGCCGACCCGTCGGCGGCCATCACGTGCAGCCGCGCGTTGCCGTCGGCGGGCACGACGACGTATGCAATGCGCGAACCATCGGGAGAGTACGCCGGTGCGGTGGCGGGATCCGCGGATTGCGTGAGGGCGTGCGCATCCGAACCATCGGGCGCCATCGTGTAGATCTGCGCCGCGCCGCCGCGCGCGCTGGCGAACGCGATGTGCGAGCCGTCGGGCGACCAGCTGGGGTGCTCATCACCGGCCGAATCCGCCGTTAGGCGGGTAAGGCCGCTGCCGTCGGCGTTGACGACGTAGATGGCGAGGAAACCATCGCGCGTCGACTCGAACGCGATACGCCTGCCGTCGGGTGACCACGCGGGGAACCAATTGAAACCGCCCGCGCTCGTGACGGCGTGAAGGCTCGTGCCATCGCCGTTCATGGCGTAGATCTCGTAGTTGCCGCCGGCGCCGCGGTTGCTCGCAAACGCAACATGGGCGCCATCGATGGACCACGCGGGTGTGAGGTCGCTCGCGATGCCGTCGCTCAGGCGCGAGACGCCGCTGCCGTCGCTCTCGATGGCATAAATTTCGTCCGGGCCGGCACGTTCGGACACGAACGTCAGCGGCCGCGACGTGCACGCGATGTGAAACGTGACCGTGTCGAAACCGATAGGGACAACGGCGACCGACACAGGACTGGCGCCGTCGAGCGTGCAGTTGCCTGCGAGGTTGCCGATGCCCACCGTGTGACGGCCGATGTCGAGCGTCGTGAACGCGTAGGGCACGGAGTCGCCGACTGTCACGGGCGATTTGCCATCGACCGACACGGTGTACGGATCGACGGTGAGATCGACGCCCGTGGTGCGTGTCGTCACGCGTAGTGTGCCGCCGGACAGCGTGGCATCGTGACACGCGAGTGCGGCGAGGAGCATGGGGGCCGTTGCGAGCGCTCGAACGACGTCAGAGAGACGGAGCGATGGACGACGCGACGGTGCAGTGTGGAGCGACATGGGTCCTCCCTCGAAGCGAGAACGCGACATCTCCGAGTAGTGGACCGTTGGGGTTGCGTTCGGGTCACCCGCGTCCAGCGCGGTGCGTTTACCTCTGCGTGACAGGCTTCGTTGGGCATGCACGCGTAAAAAAATGCGCACATCGAACCGGTCGCTTTGACAAAGAAAATTGTATGGCCGAGGTCGTATACCTTATTGGCTCCCATAGAGTAAGTTGGCCTCTGCATTGCACGCGACGCACAGTGCCGATGCCGTAATGGCAGTCGACTCGACACGCACGTCGACGACGTTGGCGCGGCGATGTGCGGCGAAGGCGATCAAAGCACAGCCTACTGGGAGGAGTGATCAACGATGGCCAGCACCAGTCACATGACCAAGAGCAACAGGGGCTTCGCGGCAATGGATACGTCGAAGCAGCGCGAGATCGCGAGCAAAGGCGGACGCGCCGCGCATGCGCAGGGCACCGCCCACGAGTTCTCGCCCGACGAAGCACGCGAAGCCGGGCGCAAGGGCGGCATGGCGGTCAGCCGCGATCGCGATCACATGTCGCTGATCGGACGGAAGGGCGGCGAGGCCCGCGGTGTCGCACGTCGCAACGGCGGCTCGAGCAACGGCGCCGGCGCGC
Source organism: Gemmatimonadaceae bacterium (assembly GCA_025927495.1). Lineage (GTDB taxonomy): Bacteria > Gemmatimonadota > Gemmatimonadetes > Gemmatimonadales > Gemmatimonadaceae > JADGGM01. Next base: position 14,733 of record JAICLH010000059.1, on the reverse strand, counting down.
GCTTCTAGGCGGGCGGACAAGGCCGGACACCTACGGGCCGGATCGCTCCAAGCCGATTGTGAAAGCGCAAGAGGACGACGGGACACGAGCTCCCGTCGCCCTCGATGTCACGGAAAGCGGTAGGGCGTAAAGTCCTTCCAGAGCTGCTCGATCATCGCAGGCTGGATGGGAATGGATACGGGCTTGTCCGGTTGGGCCGCGTCGATGATGCGCACCGCATAGGCGGCCGTCGTTCCCACAGCGCGCGGCGCGAAATCGCGAATGCGATACACGTAGATGCCTTGCATGGGCACCTGACGCCCGCTCGCGCGCATTTCATCCACATTGAGCACGGCGGGAATCCGCACCTTCTCTACGGGCACGATGGGCACACCATCGCGCGTGATCACCATCGATTTGAAGTTGCCGCCGTCGAAGTTCTGGAGCTTGTCGGCGTCGTAGAAGGGGAACGCGGCCGCTTCGGGCATCACGTTCACGATGACGACGGCGCGACGATCATCCAGAAAGTCCCGCCAGTCGCGCCACCCTTCGATCGGATCGATGCGACGCCATTGTGCGGCCTTCCGGGGATCGTCGTGCTTGCGCGCGGCGAGTGCTTTGTCGGCTTGGACCTGACGCCACGCCATGACCTGCGGCGTCATGACCAGCACGCGGAACGGGCCGCCGCCGGTGCGATACACGTCGAGGTCCAGCCGGGGCAGGGCGCTCACGGCATCGATCGGCGCCTTGGGGAACGGATCGGGCGGCAACACCGGCAGCAACGAATCCGTGGGCGCGGCCGCGCCTAACGCTGCGAGCGCCGTCCGCGCGCGCTGCACGGCGTCCGCGATGGACGAAACCGGGGTCGACGACGTGACGCGCGGTCCGGCGCTGGCGTCGGAGAGCGCCAACTGGCTTTCGCGCGTGCTGTTCAGCGCGATCACGTAGCCGTCGAGATTGATGAGCGGTCCGCCGGTGTTGAGCCAGTTCACGCCGGCGTCGCTCACGATCGCATGGTCGTCGACCGAGCTCACGATGCCGATCGACAGAACGGACAACCGGTTGAGCGGCGACCCGAGAGCGAGCACGCGGTCGCCGGCGGTCGGCGCCGTGCTCTTGCTGCTGTCGAAAAGCGGGAGCACGGCGCAAGCGCCGCAGTGGCTCATGTTGATCGCGAGGACGGCGACATCCTTGTCGTCATCGGTGACGAGCGGTTTGGCGTACACCTTCGTGGCCGAGTCGATCTGGACGCGCACGTCGTCCGCGCCCTTGACGAGATGCGCGTTGGTGACGACGAGCCCCGTCGAGTCGACGAGGAATCCGGTGCCGCGAGCCGTGCCGAAGACGGTGAACACGCCGCTCTTGTACTTGGCGAAGATCTCGCGCTCGACGTTCTCGTGCCTAACGGTCTTGGGCGGCGCTTTGGGCGAAGCGGCGCTGTCGGCGGGACCGGCGCTGTTCGCGGGTTGCGCACTGTCGGCGGATGGCGACGTCGCCGGTGCACCGGTCGTCGCGCCACCGGTTGCCGGCGACGCGGCGATCGTGTCGATGATCGCGTTGCGCTGCGTGAGCTCGATCGGCCGCATGTCCTTCGAGAACGTCTGGTAGAATGCCCAACGATAGCGCTCGTTGCCCATCGTCACGCTGCGCGCGCTCTCGATGCGGTACACACCTTCCTTGAACGATCCGTCCGCCGAGCCATCGAGGTCGGTGGACGTGCGCGTCGTATCGCCGTGCGGACCGATGATGTAGAGATCCATCTGCGGGACCGGGCGCACCGTCAGGTCGCCGCCCACGACGGCGGCGCGAATCTTCACGGGGAACGTCGTGTCCGGAGGAGGCGCGACGACGGTCGGCGCGGACGGCGCCGCGGCCTTGGCGCTGTCCTCGGCTGAGGACTTAGGGTGGTCGGGGCCGCACACGGTTGAGAGGTCGGTGATGAGCGAAGCGGTCGCACCGGCACGACGCAGGCGGCTCTTCGCGTCGTCATCGAAGCTGAACGAGACGCAGTTCTGTTTGGCGAGAGACAGGACGCGCTTGCTCGGCACCTTGTTCTTGACCAGGTCCGTGATGTCGGACAGCGAATAGGAGTTTGCGGACTGGGCTCGCACGAGCGCGGGCAGGCCGGGGAGGGCGATGAGCAATGCGCCGGCAGCGAGAGCGCGGCGCGCGTGGCGAAGGCCAGTTGGTAAGCGCATGGGCATCAGGGGCAATCCGGTCCGGTCTGGCCGTGGCGCTCGTCGAGTTGTTTCTCGGCGCGGCAGGCGGCGCGGTTGGCGTCGATTGCGTGGGAGAGATCGCGGCGTAAGTCGGCGACCTGCGAGGTCACCGCGTACGCTTTTCCGAGTTGACGGATCTGGTCGCCGGCCTGGGCAAAGCGTACGCGGGCGCCCTCGTACTCGCCGTCGGTCATGCGCGAGCGGCCGACTTCAATGTTGTCGCGAATGGGCGAGAGAACGGAATCCAGGTCGGCAGGGGGCGCGGCTTGGCTGGCGCTCGACTCGGGCGCTGCCGGGACCGTGCCGGCGACGGCCGTCGAGTTTGCGGCGGCTGTCGAGGAGACCGGCTTGGCGGTCGAGCTGTCGGAGCGGGCTACCGTCGACTCGTGGTGCGCGCTATCGCCGGCGGCGAGGGCGGCCGATCCGGCGGCGGGCCGGGCCGCCGCGGGTATCGCGCTGGGTGCGCCGGCGCCGGGCGCGGTCGCACTGGACGACGTTGCGTTAGGCGTGTCGGCGGCCGGCGTCGCGGCGACGGGCGCCGGTGTGGTGCGCGAGGTGAACACGAACCAGGCCACGCCGCCGCCGACGGCGATCGCCAGAACGATGAATGCTGTGAGCACGACGCGGCCCGCGCCGGCGCCCTCGACCTGTGTCGGCGCCCCGGCAATGAGCGGCGTCGGCCTGCGGATCGGCCGCACTGCCGGCGGCGTCGGAGCCGGAGCTGGAACCGCGGCGGGCGTCGGCGCGACCGGGCGCTGCACCGTCGGCGCCATCGAGTGCGGGACCGCGATGGCGAGCGTGCCGGTGCTCGAGAACGCGCTCTGCGGCATCGCGTCCACCGCGCGCACGAGGTCGCGCCCGAAGTCGCCGGCGTGGGCGTAGCGGTCCTGCGGGCGGCTGGCGAGCGCTCGGTCCATGATCGTCTGGAGCTCGGCGGGCCACGCGACGTCGTCCTTGATCTCGGCGAGTGTGCGAGGCCGTTCCGTTAGGCGGGCGATCATGGCTTCGCGGGACGACACCGCCGGGAAGGGCAGCTGGCCCGTGAGCATGTTGAACGCGACCAGGCCTAACGAATAGATGTCGGTCCGGTTGTCGAGCGAGTCGCCCGACAGCTGTTCGGGCGACATGTATTCGGGCGTGCCGATCGCCAGGCCCGTACGCGTGACTTTCTGGTCGTCGCCGGTCGTGGCCTTGGCGATGCCGAAGTCGACGACCTTGGCGACGTCTTCTCCGTTGCGGCCGCGCGCGATCATGATGTTGTCCGGCTTCAGATCCCGGTGCACGATGCCCATCTCGTGGGCGGCCTCGAGGGCGTCGCCGACCTGTCGAGTGATGTCAGCGGCCTGGATAGCGGGGAGAGCTCCCTGCCGCTCGATGATTTTGCGCAGCGGCTCGCCATCGATGAACTCCATGGCGAGGTAGATGAGGCCGTCCTCGGTCTCACCGAAGTCGTAGATCGCGGCAACGTTCGGATGCTGGATCTGACTCGCGTTGGAAGCTTCGCGATTGAAGCGAGCGATCGCGTCGGGGTCGTTGACCATCCCCTGGTGCAGCACCTTGACCGCGCTGCGGCGGCGCATCTTCACATGCTCGGCCAAGTAGACCTGGCCCATCCCGCCCTCGCCGATCCGCCGCACGATGTGATAGCGGTCGGCGAGAACGGAACCGACGAGATTGCTGCCCGCCGGTGCGCGCAGCGTCGAGCCATCGCGCGGGCAGAAGCGCTGCTCGAAGTCATACGTCTGACCGCATTGCGGGCAGGTCTTGGCCGGGGCGTTCACGCGCTCTTCGGGGTTCTCGTGGGCGTCAACGGTGCGCCGCGACGCGAATAAACCATGCGTCCAAGACGCTGATGAGTCGACAACGGACGACCGCAGAATGAGACGAGGTTTTCCAACTGCCTGCAACACTGGGACGGACGTTACAAGCCAGGCGGCAGACGACCGTCTGCCGACGGCCACAACCAAGATATGCAGGATGGCCGTTCTTGGACATGGCCGGCCGAGTGATAGCGACCAGAACGGGCGCTTGGCCGTCGACGGGACGCGAGGGCTTCCCCGGCATCGTGGGCCCCGGCATCTTGAGAGACTTTTCGCGCCACCGCACCACGTCACGGCGCGGCCGCTTCCATCATTCGGGGACTCATGTCGCGCCTCTTCCGTCGCCTGTTGGGTCTCGCCGTGTGCGCTGCTGTCGTCTGTCCGGCCGCACAGGGGCAGGACTCGAGCGACTCGGCGGCGTATCGGGCGCTGACCCAGACGCCGGCCGGCGCGCTCGCCCCGCTTTTCGACGTGAGCGTGACCGGCGACCGGGCGCGCTCGACGACTGTGGTGGCTCGCTACGGCATCATGAGCTTCGACTCCCACGAATACACGCACGATTTCGGTTTGAGCGTGGTCGTGCCGGTGGGGAGCGCATCGGTGTCGGCGACGGGCGGCTACTACTGGCCTAACTGTACGGACAACGCGTGCAACTCGCACATCATGGCGTCGGTGGGTCTGGCGCAGAATCTGGTGGCGATTCCGACAGGACGCGGCGATAAACGGGCGACGTTCGACATCGGGCTCACCACGCAGCTCGGGTACGCGAGGCCGAGTGACACGACGCTGGTATCGGGATCGGTGTCGCTGCCGGTGTCGTTGGTGCCATCGCCGCGCGGGTTGCGGCTGGTGCCGTACGTGGCACCGGGCGTCGGTGTGGGGTTGGTGTCGCCCGACAGCGGGACGGAAGCCGGATTGCAGTTCATGCTTGCGGCCGGCGTCGGGATGCTGGCGCGCGGGTTCACTGCCAACGTGGCGCTGTCGCGGGTGTTTCTCAAGGGCGGCAACTGGTTGGTCGGCGTCGGGATCTCGATCGGCGATCATTGAGCGCGCGGGTGGTGCGCCGGGTGGCGGTGGTTTGCGTTAGGCGCTGCGGCGCCGCGCGGGCGCGAACGCCGACGTGACGTTCGACCCGACGGCGCACCGCGGGGTGCGCTATGCAGCGCGCAGCGGCTACGTCCTGGTGGTGTTGCTCGCGACGCTCACGCACTTCCACTTCGATTCCGATCCGGCGATGGTTGCGTGGCGCTGGCATCGGGCGCTGGTGTTTGCGACATCCGGCTCCGATGTGGTGGACGCCGCGCGCAACGTGCTGCTGTTCGCGGGGTTCGGCGCGGTGTGGCTGGTGACGTCGCCGCGGCTGCATCCGTGGCGCGAGGTGCTGTGGATCACGTTCATCGGATGCGTGCTGAGCGCGTGCGTCGAGACGGCGCAGCTCTTGTCGGCGTCGCGAACCTCGAGCGTGAACGACGTCACGACGAACACCCTCGGCGCTCTGTTAGGCGCGGCCGGTGTCGTCATGATGGCGCAGGTGTTGGCGCGCCTCCACGCGCGGGCGACGGTCACCGGCGTTCCTCTCCTAACGGTGGCCGCGTCGTACTGGTGCGCCGTGGGAGCCGAGATGTTCTCGCCGCTTTATCGGCACGGCATGAACCCGTGGACCGGCGGATCGATCTCCCATCGGCTGGCAAACGCGCTGCGGTACGTGAAACCGTTCAACGTGGAGCGAGTGTCGCTGACGGACATGGCGCTGTTCGCTCCGGGCGGCGCCGTGATGCAGGTTGCGCTGGTGGAGCTCGGCATGGGCAACGGCGCGGCGGCGTGGCTGGTCGCGGGCGCCGGCGTGCTCTTCTCCATCGGCGTCGAGATTGCGCACGGTATCGCGGGTCAACCGATCGAGGTGAGCGCGATCGTCGGGCACGGGGCGGCGATCGCACTGGGCGCCGTGCTGGGGTGGTGCTTCGGACCGTCTGCGGCGGGTCGCGGACACGAGCGGCAGCGGGCGCGCGTTCTCGCGGCGGCGCTCGGGGTCCTTCTCGTGGCGTGGGCGTGGCGTCCGTTCCTGCCGCGCGTGTCGTGGCAGGCCGTGGCGTCGCAGGTGACGGCGGTGCACCTGACTCCGTTAGGAATGCTGGGCACCACGTCGGACCTGTTCGGCGTCATGGATGTGGCCGAGCAGTTTTTCTTGTATGTGTCGATCGGCGTGGTGTTGGCCGTGTGGCCGCTGCGGTATCGCGGGTGGGTGGCGAACGTGTTGCCGGGGTTGTATCTGGCCGCCGTGCTCGAGGTCGGGCAAATGGTCGTATTGAGCCGGGTATTCGACGTGACCGACTTGTTGACGCAGTGCGCGGCGATGGCCGTCGGATTTGTGGTGGCTCGGCGCGCGGGGTGCGAACCGCGGGGCGAGTTGTTAGGCAGAATGCGTCCGGTGGCGGGGCACGCCGGCGAATGCGAGGCGTGAGCGCGGCACCGCTTGTTCAGCTTCCTCGGTGGCAATAGCTTACGTCGCAGTCACGGCGCGGTAGCCAAGTGGTAAGGCAGCGGTCTGCAAAACCGCTATTCGCCGGTTCGATTCCGGCCCGCGCCTCTGAGATTGTCGCGGTTCCGGCGTGGCCCGCGCCGCGGTTGCGTTAGGCGGGCGCCGGCCCCCGGCGACGTGCGTCAAATTGTAAGAAGGTCCAGCCAACGCCGGTGTTGGCCTGCTCCGGACCGGATGCGGCCAGATTGTACGCCGCGTCAGTTGGTGGTGACGCCGTGGCCGGTGGGAGCTCTCGTTGCCGGCATCGCATTGGAGCGTACGGGGCGGGGGCGGAGGCGCAGATAGATCGCGAACCCTGTTGGGGTGCGAGAGCCATACACGGGCGCGAGACTGCGAGGGACCAAGTCGACGGCGAGTCGGCCTCCCAGGCCTAACGATCCACCGGGATACCGGGCGATCTCGCGGATATAGCCAATCGCAAGCGAACCGAGGTCGAAGCGCCCATCGGCCGGGCGGCCGAGGAGGTCGAGGTGCGCTGCGGTTTTGTCGACGTACTCGATGCGGGCGAACACGGAGTTCCACGCGTCGAAGGACAGGTTGGATTCTGCAAGCAGGCTGTTGGACCACCGGCCAGTGTCCGAGTCCTTGTTTCCGCCGTAAATGAACGCACTCGCCCATTCGCCCCGCGACCAAATTGACCGAGTATTCAGCGCGGATGCCGTGATTCGCTGCTCGGAGACGGACGGGTCGAGCGCTTCAGGACTCTTGAGGTAGGCGTAAGAAGCACTGAGGCTCAACGAGCTCGCGGGGTTGGCCGTGAAGCGAGCGGAGTAGGAGTCAAGGCTTCGGCCCTTGTAGTCGAAGTTCGTGCGACTTTGGTCGGGCTCTCGACCGTTGAAGATCGAGGTCTCGAGTTTCCACGAGCGAGAAAAGACGCCCGCCGTGATGACGCCGTAGGAAATGTGTGTGGCGTCCTGCCAGTGGTGGCCGAGTGGGGCGAACGGGTCACCGGATGCGGACGGACGGTGCGGGAAGGCAACGGGTCCGGTCGCAGGCTCTCCGACGGGCGCGGCGTAGGCCTGGATGGCGAGATCGTTGCCTAACGGGTGGGCGTAGATCGCGGCCAGCTCCATGAAGAGATCGTGCGGGTGCTGTCGGTCGTGGAGCGGCTGGCCGTGGTAGGACTCGCCCGACTGCAGGAGGAGCGGATAGCCTCCCGCGCCCACCGTCCACGGCTCCGCGCTCACCATGCCGCGGAGCTCGAGGCGACCACGACCCATGTCCCGGCCCGCCATGAGCATCGCCCAGTTGACGCTTCCGAACTGGTCGTCGCCGCGCCGGGCGCGGTCCGCACCGTTCTGCCGATCGTAATAGAGGAAGGCGCGGTAATGGAACATGAAGTCCCACGGGCCGGCTGAGAAATGATTGGCGAACAGGGGCGACGCATCTGGAAGCCATGATGTGCCCGAGCCCTCGCGACTCATCGGGATGCCGAGGACGCCGGCCATGTGCATGGTGGAATCGCCCATACCCGGCATGTTCATCCCTTGAGCGCAGACGCTGGCGCCCCGGCCGGTCCCGGCGATCAGAACAAGCGTAAGCGCCAGCCGGGTTCTGTGAAACATCATACGTCTGATGATATGTCAACCTGGCGTGTCAGCTGGCTCCCGGCGGCGCGTCAGTCCGCCTCGCATGACTCGCTCGGGGACCGCGCCTCGTTTCCGCAGCGACATACTCCATTCGCGTCTGCTCCGGCGCAAGCGCGGACGCGCGGGCAGAGAGCCAGAGCCGGACGTGCCGATCGGCGGCTTCCGGATCGCGGTCGATGACGGCGCGTACGCTCCGCACTAAATACCTGGCGCTTTCGGAGATCGGCTCGCCTCGATCGCTCGACGCCAGGGTGGCGTCATCGAGCGACGACGACACCTGCCGCGCGAGGCGGCAGAGGAGATCGCTGTGAGCGGCTGCGGCGAGTGCCGACTCGGCGGCCGCTGTCGTGAGTCGGATGTCGTCGTCGTGACCTGCGTCGATGGCCGTCGAGAGCTCCGTGGCCAAACGGTCCAGATCACGCGCTTCGCGCTCGCTCCGACGCGTAACGGCGAGCTTGACCAGCCCGATGAGAATCGGCGATTTGGCTTCCAGGACCTCTCGCAGCGACGGGTTGGCCAGCGAGGACTCTGTGGCACCCGGAGGCTTCACATACGTCCCGTCGCCCTGACGTACATCCACCAGGCCATCGTGCGAGAGAACCACGATCGCCTCACGCAGCGTCGTGCGACTCACGCCGAGTTGCGCGGTGAGCTTGGTTTCGGGAGGAAGCCGCGAGCCGGATGCGAGCCGGCCACTCGAGATCTCGGTACGAAGGTGGTCGATGACCTCGTCCACCAATCGCCGGCGCGCAAAAGAAGTTGGGTTAGTCATAGGGCGATACTATGTATGATGATTCGATCCGGCAATACGGTCGTGTCGCGTCGGCGATGCACTGCGTTTCTGCACTGATTGAAAAACGCAGAGAGTCGATGGAGCGAAGCCCGCAGAACCATGGGGCAGTGCGCCCGCGGAGCGGTTGACCGCACCACCGAGGCGCGATCTGGCGCGGAATGAGGTGTCCGTCAATCGTTGTTCGTTTTGTGCTTTCCACGGGTAGGACAGCACAAAACGAACAACGACTGACGGACCACGGGATATTGCCCTCTTAATCCGCTCAACTCAGTTCGTTCGGTGCCGCCGGTGCTCTTATCCGTGACCGACCTTCCGAGCAGCGATAGTAGCCGGGGTTTCTTCGGGCGGCGCGCGGATCGCGCCCTCACAGTGTAGCTTTCCCGATTGGTTCCAGCGCGACGACGTTCGCGCTGGTCGCTCCTCCGCCGATCTCCATCGTCTGAGGCGCGCGAGCGCTGTACCACGACGCAGCCGGTGCGAGATTCCGTGAGGACCCATGCAGCGAAAGCCGAGCGCGAGCGAAGGCGCGTCTGCCGAGCCCGAGGACGTGGGCGAGGGCGAAGAGGGCCGGATCGACGACATTCCCGGTGTCGGCGCGGGTGACGCGGGATCTCGCCTAACGCCGCAGCAGCGCGCCGCCGCGCGACGTGAGCTCGAGCGCCTGCTCGACAAGCTGGTGGCCGACATCAAGCACCGCATTCCTGGCCCCGGGGCGATGGCCGATCCATCCGACTCGGCGCTCCTTCCCTATCGCTCGCCGGACCGTTGCGTGGTGCAGGGCGCGGAGCGCGCGGTGAGCGTGTCGTGGTTCCCGGCGCAGTTCACCGACGTCTCGTTAGGCGAGCTGCAGGTAATCGAGTGGCGCGGTGTCGTCGCCGTCCGCGGCGCGACGCGGCGGCGCGAGTCCGCGGCCGCGACCATCCTGCGTGCCGATGTCTATCGCCAGTTGCAAACGGCAGACGGGTGGGGCTGGCAGCCGTTGGGATCCGACGACGCGCTGGTGCTCAGCACGGAAGACCTCGCGGCGGCCTGTTTGGCACCGCTGCTCGTTCCGCCGGACGCGGCCTGACGCATGCGACGCGGCCCGGACGACGCGACGTCGCCCGGGCCGTGTCTGACGCCAGATCAGGGGGACGCCTTACGGATCGAACTCGAGGGCGTCGTCGCCCACGGCCGCATCGTTGTCACCGCTCACGCGGTCGACGCGCAGCACCTGCTTCATGGTCTGGCCGTTCGCGGTGATCGTGACGAGGTAGTCCCCGGTCTCGACGAGGGGCGCTTGATTGCGCCGTCCGAATCCGCCGCCGGGCAGCGCCCCGCTCGAACGCAGCGCCGTGAAGATCTCGCCCAACACAGCCTGATCGATGGGTGGTTCGCCACCCGGACCGGCACCGGCCCCTCCGCCGGCGGCCGCACCGCGCGCGGGACGTTCGGCGACAGTGGTATCGCGCCGCGCCTGGGCACCGGCCGGAGGACCGCGACGCGCGCGCGGCAGCGGGCTTTCGCCTGGCCGTTCGACGAACACGCCCGGCGGCGCGCCGCTGCCACCACCGCGCCGGAACAACTCGCCTAACCCTTCGCCGGTCGCGATCGCTTTCTTGACGCGATCGATCACCGGCTGCGGAGCGATCTTCGCCGTCGCGAGCGAGTCGAGCACGTGATCGACCTTGCGTGCGACGACGATGCTGTCACGCTTGGCGGCGGGCGAGAGCGGCTTCCCCTTGGGCGCTTTGCCGCGCATGTCCCACGTCGCGTGCTGGAGGCCTTCGCCGCCGGGTCCGCGCATCGAGGCGACCGTGTCGCCCTTGGCGTCGGTGACGACGATGCGCACGGTGTCGCCGCGCTTGCCGCTCGTTAGGCGGTAGGCGAAGTCGGCGCCGTAGGGCGCGTTGCGTCCCTGGAAGAGCTCCTGTCCCGGATTCAGGTCCGGGCCCGGCGCTTCGCCGAACTGGAACGCGGTGCCCGGCTTGAAGAAGTACTGCGACTGCGCGAGCACGGTGTCGGTCATCTGCTCGAGCGGACCGATGTTCACGATCCAGATGCTGCGGCCGTGTGTCGCGGCGATGAGATCGTGGTCGCGCGGTTGGATCTTGAGGTCGTGCACCGGAACCGTCGGCAGGCCGGTCATGAACCGCTGCCAATGCGCGCCCCGGTCCATCGATACGTAGGCGGCGACGTCGGTGCCGACGAACAGCAGGTTGCGGTTCTCCGGATCCTCACGGATGACGTGCAGAAATGCGGGACCGTCCTTGGGCAGGTCGTTGACCAACGAGCGGAAGGTCTTGCCGCCGTCGTTGGTCACGTAGAGGTACGGAGCGAAATCGTTGGTGCGGTGCCCGTCGAAGGCCACGTAAAACGTGAGCGTGTCGAAGTGCGAGGGCTCGATGCGCACGACGTAGGTGCGGGGCGGGACGCCGGGGAACCGCGTCGTGATGTTCTGCCAGGTTCCGCCATCGTTAGGCGAAAGCCACACGTTGCCGTCGTCGGTACCGGCGTACAACAGGCCCGGCTTGATGTACGACTCGGCCAGCGTGGTGATGGTCCCGTACGTCTCGGCACCGGTGGCGTCGTTGGTGATGCCGCCGGTCGTCTTGGTGCTGATGCGAATCTTGACCGAGTCCCTCGTCGAGAGATCGGGCGAGATCGGATAGATGTGATCGCCGCGGTCCGTCGACTTGAGGACGCGGTTGCCTCCGATGTACAGCGTGCTCGGCGAATGCGGCGAGATGAAAAAGGGCGTGTCCCAGTTGAAGCGCATATCGAGGTCGATCGAATCGGCCTTCTCCCTGGCGCGGAGCTCGGCGATGCGCTTCTTCATCGCCGGCGACTCGGGTTGCGTGCTATCGCCGCGCACCGCGAGGATCGAATCCTCCCACGCGAGATGGGAATCCCGCCATGTGGGCTTGTCGAGGAACGTGCGCTCGCCAGTGCCGTAGTCGACGCGGCCGATGGCGCCGCCCTGCGATTCGGCGTAGATGATGTTCGGGTTAGTCGGATCCTGCGCCGTGTAGAATCCGTCGCCGCCACCCACCGTGAACCAATCGCGATTCATGATCGCGCCTTCCTTCTTCGTGCTCGGTCCGCACCAGCTGCCGTTGTCCTGCAGACCGCCGCAGACGCGATAGGGCACGGCGAAGTCGTAGCTCACTTCGTAGAACTGGCCGATCGGGAACGTGTTCAAGAAGACGAAATTGCCGCCGCGATCCCACGTCTGCGACACACCGCCATCATCGCCGACGACAAAGTGCTGCCCGTCGTTCGGATCGATCCACATCGCGTGGTGATCGACGTGAATGCCGACCGTCGCGTTGCGCACGGTTTTGCCGCCGTCATCGGAGAAATTGACGGGCGTCGAGGACCAGTACACGCGAGCGGGATTTTCGGGGTCGACGCGAACTTGCGAGTAATAGAAGGGACGCACGTCCTTGTCGTTCATCCAGTGCCAGGACTCGCCGCCGTCCTCGGAGCGGTACAGGCCGCTCAACAGGCGCGTGTGCTGCGCTGCGTTAGGACTCGTGTCGCTTGCCGGTACCGGGAACGGCGGCTTGCCGCCGCGGATCGAGTCGGCTTCGACGACCGCGTAGACGACTTTCGGGTTGCTGCGCGAGATCGCGACGTTGATGCGGCCGAGCATCGTGGTGGGCCATCCATTGCCTTCGATTTTTTTCCAGGTGGCGCCGGCGTCAGTGCTCTTCCACAGCGCGCTGCCGGGACCGCCGCTCTGCAGGAACCACGGGCCGCGCACGCGTTCGTAGCTCGATGCGTAGAGCGTGTTCGGATCCTTGGGGTCCATGGCGACGTCGATGAATCCGGCTTTGTCGCTCACGAACTTGATGAGCTTCCAGGTTTGGCCGCCGTCGGTGGTCTTATAGAGGCCTCGGTCCTTGTTGGGGCCCCACGCGTGGCCTAACGCAGCGACGTACACGACGTTCGGATCCGTCGGGTGGACGACAATGCGCCCGATCTGCTGCGTGTTCTCGAGGCCCATCAGCTTCCACGTCATCCCGCCGTCGGTGCTCTTATAGATGCCGCCGCCGGGCATGATCGAGTTGCGCGTGTTTTGCTCGCCCGTGCCGGCCCACACGGTGTTGGTGTCCGATGGCGCGATCGCGAGTGCGCCCATCGACACCACTTTCTCGTGCTCGAAGATCGGGCGGAACGTGATGCCGGCGTTGGTGGTCTTCCAGATGCCACCGCCCGCGGCCGCGACGTAGAACGTCTTGGATGGGCTCGGAATGCCGGCGATGTCGGCGACGCGCCCGCCCATGTTGGCGGGGCCGATGGAGCGCCATCGGAATCCCGCGATCGTGGCTGAGTCGAGTTGCGCGCTGTGCGCGGCCTGCGCGGCGGCCGCGGGCGCGATCAGCAGCGCGGAGGCTGCGAAGCGAAAGAGAGAGCGCATACGGCTAGGGAAGAGGGAAGAGGGAAGGGGGAAGAGGGAAGAAAGTGACGCACGGTGCGTGGGGCGTGGCGTTAGGCACAAAGTCAGCGCGCCGTGGCGCTGTCCAAAAACGTCGTGAGGTCCTGGCGGAGTCGCGCCATGCTCGGCGTGTCGATGTAGACCATGTGGCCCGCGCCAAAGTGATCGGTGGTGATGTCGGCGCGTGCTTTGTCGCTCACCGCGAGGTGGTCGAGCGTGTATTCGACGGCGTAGTACGGCGTGGCGGTGTCGTAGTAGCCCATCGCCACGAACAACTTCATGTATGGATTCTTGGCGAATGCGCGCTCGAGGTACGGCGTGACATCGAGGAACCCCTGGCGCTGCGGGTAGCGCCACCGGCCGATGCCGCCGCCTAAAATCCAGTACATCTCGTCATCCGAGAAGCCGAGGTCGCGGCGGACGTAGTCGTTGAGCACCGGCGTGAAGGTGTTCTCGATGTTCGCGTCGCTGGGGTCGAACTCGCCGCGCTCGGCGCCGGCGTCCGTGGCGTAGGCGGTGAATCGGCCATCGAGACGCCCCACGGTTTCGTGCTGGTCGCGCAGCAGCTCCTGGTCGAAGCGGTCGAGCGGGATGCGCAGATCGTTGTGGTCGATGAACGCGGGCGGCACGCCAGTGAAGCGCGCCAGCGTGTCGATCACCGCTTTCCGTTGGGCGGCCGTTAGGCTTGCGCCCCGCCCGAGCGCGAGCGTGTAGCCGGTGCCGGCGAACTGCTCGGCCTGCGCCGTGACCTGTTCGAGGGTTTGCTGCTGCAGGTCGGGCGGCAGCTTCTTATGGTACCACGCAATGGCGGTGTAGGACGGCAGGAAACCGACGAAGCCAAGGTCATTGCCCTTCTGATCGGACAGCGTCTCGAAGTTGAGCACGGTCGAGATGAGCACGATGCCATTGAGTGCGATGCCGCGATCGGCGAGCACGCCGGACAGGCCGGCAGCCCGTGTGGTGCCGTAGCTCTCGCCGGCGAGGAACTTGGGCGACAACCAACGCTCGTTGCGCGTCAGGTAGAGCCGGATGAACTCGGCGACCGCGCGCAAATCTTCGGTGACGCCCCAGAAGTTAGGCCCGAGCGCGGGCTTTGATGGACGACTGTAGCCTGTGCCAACGGGATCGAGGAATACGAGATCGCTCTGGTCGAGCAGCGTATACGGATTGTCCTCGAGCGCGGGTGGCGGCGCCGGCGGCGAGCCATCGGCGTTGAGCCTCACGCGTCGGGGGCCGAAGGCGCCGAGGTGCAACCAGACGGTGGATGATCCGGGCCCGCCGTTGAATACGAAGGAGATGGGGCGCTTCGCGGGATCGGTTGTTCCATCCTTGGTATACGCGACGTAGAAGATGTAGCCCTCGGCAACGCCAGTG
>JAICLH010000001.1 GCA_025927495.1 Gemmatimonadaceae bacterium | reverse complement strand
GTAAAGCGATTCATGATGCTGCCCCTTGTGGAGAGTGAGGATTGAGCATGACCGCGCATCCGCACGCTGTGCCGCCAGGCCTCGCGGTTGGGGCCGCACTGGGGCTAGTTCCGCTGGGGCAACAGCGGAACAGCGTGCCACGTCGAGGAGGACTTCGCTCGCTACAGACCATCGCCCCTCACAGTGCCGCGTGCTGCTCGTGAAGTTGAAAACGGTCTTCTCTCGAGTCCTGCGATCTATCTCGTCACGCCGCGCGCGTTGCTCGCGCGCTCACTTTCCGAATGATCCCGACAGTTCAGCGCCGCCGCCTGCCGATTGCATCCGTCCCTCGTCGCTGTCCATACTGATGAGAGCACTCGAATCATTACACCCAACCAACATATCCTGCACACCGCTGGAGAAATCGGCAACCCCTTCTCTCGATGCCTCTCTCTTTTACGAGCGATCCCGTCCGCCGGATCTTCGAAGATGGACACGCCGACACTTCGGGGAGGAAGAAACTGGAGACGCCTGGAAAGCATGTCAAGCAGGCTCCGCTTGCTTAGGAGTGCGTGTGACAAGCCGGCACTGACCAAGTGCACAGATGACAGCGCGGGCGGATCCAGTCGGACCCGCCCGTGCTGTCTGCGGCTTCGTACGGTTTTTTTTGGAAAGTCCGGTCTTGTCCGTCAGTGTCCGGTTTCGACCGCTCTTCTAGAAGAACAGCATGAATCCCGAGGCGCCCTGGTTTGACGTGTTCTGCGACCCCGCGTACGACGCCGCGCGCGCCCACGTATACTCGGCAACCCAGCGGAGCGACTTCGTCCACTGATACGTCAGCATCACATCCGCCGCACGGTTGTACTTCACGAGAGGATCCGGATCCCCGTCGAGGAACGCCTTGTCTCCATCGCTCTCGTCGAGGTGGCTCTCGCCCCAGCTGCCGCCGATCGTCCAGTGCGTGCCGGGCGCGGTGTACTGCACCTGGCCCAGATAGCCCCACGACTTGCGCGCTTGCAGCGCTGGATCGATCGCACTGCCGTCCAGTTGGCCGAACATCAGGGTGGTTCCGATGCCGCTTCCGTAGTAGCCGGATCCGACGATCGAGAACCCGTTCACATCGATCTTCGCGCCACCGCCCACTCCGGCCGAGTTGATGCTCGGGTTCGAATCAGGCGTCGAGACAGCCGACAGATTCGTGTTCTGCCACGTGCCGTTCACCCACAGCATGATCTTGTTGGCACTGGTCATCTGGCCACTCGAGCTGGCCGTGCCCATGTTGCCCGTCCAGCTCAGCTCTGCCTCCAGGCGAGGCAGCCGCGTACCCTGAAACGACGCATCGCCCGCGGCCGCGCACGGATTCGGGCCGCACACGACGCTCGGATCGAACAATCCGATCGAGAACTGCGTCGGTTTCCCCGCCGGCGTGCTGTACGTGATCTGCGCGTTGAAGTTCGGATAGACGTATCCGAAGCCGATGCGGCCTAACGTCGTGCCGCCCGCGCCTAACGTACCGCCGCTGGCTCCCGTCCCGAACAGCGTCATGTCGGTCAGGATGTTCTGCCGCTGGAACAGCCCCAGCTCGCGGCCGGCGAGGATGGTGCCCCAGGTGCCACCCACCGTGAGGTACACCTCGCGCATGTCGATCTGCGCGCCGAAGTTGTCGTGCAAGCTGTTGCTGTTGATCTGGGGCGCGAATCCGAAGTGCACCTTGAGATCCACATCGCCTTCCTTGCCCGCCGCCTCGAAGTTCGCGAAGCCCGGCAGCAATCCCGTACGAATACGGGTCACCCGTTCGGGACCCACGAGACCGCCGTTGATCGGACCGAGGGCGGAATCCACATTGCCATTCGTGTACACGAGAAACGCATTGACGTTTCCCGTGAACGTAAACGCCCATCCGTTACTCATCTGCATCGTGAGACCTTGCGCTCGGGCCGTGCTAACGCCGGCGAGCATCAAGGCGATACACCAGAGTGCGGATCGTTTCATAGCTGCTTCTCCCAGTCGAGTTTGAGTGTCAACCAAACCGTGAAGAGCTCGCATCCACGGAATCGCTGAAAATCGTCGACCCACCTTTTTCCCAAAGGCCCCGCCGCTGCGGGCGAAAGCGGCGCGAAGAGAACGATCTCTGTGGCCCCACCTCCCTAAGCGTTGAACATGATCGCAGCGCCGCCACTGGCTCCAGATCGCTACCGATCTCGGAATTGACGGTTGATCGTGATGAGCACGTCCACGATCGGTACGTCCCGATGGTCCTCCCACCAGTAGAAATCGTCGATCTGTGCCGAGTACACCGACGGCGCATACGAGAAACGAAGCTGCTTCCCGTTCGTGAGCCGCGCGATCGCGCTGCTCGAGACCGCGCTGCTGTCGAGCGAGTCACCAGCCAAGGCCGCGAGCGCGCGAGCTTGCTCCGCTCCCGCTCCCGCGATGAATCCACTCAGGTACGCTTCCTTCTCCTTCGGGCCGTACGCCACCCAATCGACGCCGGTCTTGAGCGCCGGATGCCGCGGCTGCATCGCCGCATGTCCGCTGTCGCGACCGGCGGCGAATGCCCCCAGCACGCAGATCAGTCCGCCGGTTAGGCCAACCGCAGATCGCCACATGAGATCACTGCTCCGCTGCCTGACGCATACACGCGAAGCCGGCGCGCGACCCCATCGCGGCACAACGCCGGCCCGCCGAACCTCGTTACCGTGCTGACTTCGGCGCGGTACCCGGGAGCGTGAACACCAGGACCGCATCGCCTAACGGAAAGCCCATTTGGAAGTTTCCGCCGCACGCCACCGCGATGTACTGCTTGCCGTCTTGCATGTACGTCACCGGCGGCGCGTTGCACCCCGCCCCACCCTGGAACATCCACAGCTTCTTGCCCGTCCGCGCGTCGAAGGCGTTGAAGTGCCCGTTCCCCTCGCCGACGAACACGAGATTCCCCGCGGTCGTCATCGCCCCGCCGATCATCGGCTGCTCCGTCTCCACCTGCCACGCGATCTTCCCCGTGTTCAGGTTCACCGCGCTGAACGTCCCGTACTGCCGCTCGCCGGGCACCGCCTTGAACGCCGATCCCAACCAGAGTTTCCCCTTCTCGAACGGCGCGCTGTGTGTGATGTAATGCATCGGCTGCTCGATGCCTAAAACATACATATAGCCTAACGTCGGATTCACGGCCGTCGTCGACCACTCCGAACCGCCGTTCGCCCCCGGAAGCATCCGGGTCCCCTCGGCTGTGGGCTGCGCGAACATGTTTTCGAGCCGGTTGAACGGAGCCGACTTCCGGATCAGCTTGCCGGTCGACGCGTTCAACACGTACACCCAGGCCGTCTTGCCCGCCTGCGCGACCGCCGTCGTCCCGTCCTTGAGCTTCACCAGCACTGGCGGACTCACCGCGTCCAGATCCCACACGTCGTGCGGCACTTCCTGATAGTACCACTTCACCGTACCGTCGTTGGCGTCCACCGCCATGATACAATCCGTGCACAGATTGTCGCCCGGCCGCACCGACCCATCGAGGTCGGGTGATGGATTCCCCACAGCGAAGAACAGGAGATGCGATGCCGGATCGTACGTCGGCGTCATCCAAACGCCGCCGCCGCCGCGCTGCCACGCATCACCATACTGCGCCATCGCCGATTTCTCCGCATCGATGTTCCGATGCAGGTCGTCGCCCTCGTTTGTCGCTGCCGCGAATTTGCCTTCCCACCCCTTGTCGAAAACCGTGTACGCCGTCCACAAGGGCTGACCGTTCGACTTGTTGTACGCGCGGATGAATCCCCGAATCCCGTATTCGCCGCCGGAGACGCCCACGATCACTTTGTCGCCGACGATGAGGGGCGCCATCGTCTCGCTGTACCCGGCTTCGGGATCCTCCACCTGCACGTCCCACTGCACCGCGCCCGTCTTCGCGTCGAGCGCGACCAGATGCGCGTCGAGCGTCGCCATGTACACCGTGCCGCCGGAGATCGCCACGCCGCGATTGTTCGGTCCGCAGCAGTAAATCGGCGACGCAATGCTCTGCTTGTGCTCGTAGCGCCAGATCTCCTTCCCCGTCCGCGCATTCACCGCCATCGCCGTGTTATACGGCGTCGTGAGATACATCACGCCGTCGATGACGATCGGGCTCGTTTCGAATGAGCCTAACCGCGAAATGCCCGTCTGGTACATCCACGCCATGTGCAGCGTGCCCACGTTCGACGTGTTGATCTGCGTCAGCGGCGACCAGCGCTGATTCCAATAGTCACGTCCGTAAGTCACCCAGTTGCTCCCGCTCCGCCGCGCGTCGAGCAACATCTGGTCGGTCACGCTCGTGAAACTCGGCGCCGTATCAGCCTTGGCCTTCGCCGTCTCGACCTTCTCCTGCGCGGCAGCGCTGCCGACGCACAGCGCCAAACCGGCGACGCCAATGAGCAACCTGGGGATTCGCATGCACGGACCTCCACAGTGAGGGTGAGCGCAATGCTGTCAACGACCCGCGTGTGTCGAGCAGCCTTTCTGTCACAACCCGCTTGAGCGTCCACTTCGTCGCGCGCGCAACGTCCAGCGCTCATGCCCGCGGCCCGACTCGAGGCGGACCTGGCCTACGTGTCCACCAGTCCTCGTCCGAATCCAGTCAGGCGCCGCCAATCATCAGATGCATTGCGATGCGTGGGACCGCACGCACTACTCGAGGAAATGCCCCGACATGGACGCAGAAACAAATGCTCTAAAGCGCGCGCGAAAACGTCAGCACCGCGCAACTCGACGCAGGGAGGGATGTCTCGACGACAAGGGCTCACACGATACGCCATACGGGTAGCCGCCTGCGGCCAAACGCCGCGACTGGGGCCTAACCGGTCCGGAGCTCCCATCGCCATCAGGGATCCCCCGCGGCGAAAAGATGCCGCGCTGAGTGTGACGACAGTCCGGCGGCGACAATGTGTTGTGTTTCTTGTCAGATACGCAAGAGGCGATGACCATCAGCGGCTTGCGTAAGGCAGACCTACAGATGGCGACGCACCTGCCACGCGACGGCGAACACTGGCCCCATGCCGGCACGAGGCTACCGTCTGTAACCAATGCGGAATACCTCGTTCAGACACCGGCTTCGGCTGCGTCAACAAATCGCCGCCAACCCATTTCCTGAGTATGAACCTGTATGATGCCAGAAATTGGCGCCATGATGCAGCCAGCAAGGAGCCCAAATAGCGCCAGCTACACTGGAGCGACGTTAGTCCGACACTCGTTCTATCAAGTACGCAACCGGCGCCTTCAGCGACTCGGTGAACACGTACTTCCACCGCGAGCTCACGCGCGCCGAGATCGGACTTGTCCGCGTCGGAGACGTGAGTGGAGTGAGACCCAAGGCTCGTGACAGGATCGAAAGGCGCAACATATGGAAGGGATCGCTCACCAAGATGATGCGTCGGCCCGGGAGTGCCGATACGATCGCAGCGACCGCGTGCACGGACTGGCTCGTCGTGAGCCCGTGCGTCTCCATCACGATTGCGCTGTCGGCAACGCCGTGCTCGAGCAGGAAGCGACGGCTCACCTGGGCCTCGCTCGTCGTGTCGCCTGCGCCTGTTCCACCGGTGACAATCACCACTGGCGCTAGAGATCGCCGATACAACTCCAGCGCGTGGTCTAACCGGGCCCGAAGCACCGGCGACGGATGTCCCTCGTATTGCGCCGCGCCAAGTACGACGATCGCATCGGCGGGCGCCGCCTCGTCGCGCGCACCGACGACGATCACCGCTACTACCATCGCGATCCACGCGAGCATCACGAGAATCACTGCCGCGCCGAATACGCGCACTTTCAGATGGGTCCGGCGCTTCATGGCGCCGAAGCTACACGCGGGCGACCGTCTGTCGAAAGGGACCGCACCGTCCTGCGCGCGTGTGGTGCGTCAATCGGTGAGTGTCAGCAACGAGAGCCAGAGGACGTCAAATGCAGCGCGCGGATTGAACTCGGGATCCAAGCCCATTGTCATGGCGAGACCATCGACGAATGGCACGACTACGTCGGCGAGCAATTGAGCGGGAATACGCGGGCGCAGCGCCAGTAAGGCGAAGAGTCGCTCGATGGAGGCCGACGCCGCCTCGCGCCGTGCCAGGTTCGCGGCGTGGATGGCTCGACGCACGAGCGGATTCCGCCACTGCGCCAACTCGAGGAGCACGCGCAGGTGTCCGCGATCCAACTCCGCGGAGAGCCAGGCCCACAGGTCGTCGATCGCATGGCGCGGCGTTGAACTCTCGAGCGCCGCGCGTTCACGCGATACGAGGTTCTGGCCCATCCACTCGACGACGCGTGCGAGCAGCGTGTCCTTGTCGTGAAAATGGTAGTGGATCAGCCCCTTGCTCACTTCGGCTTCTTCCGCCACGTCGTGCATCGTCAGCGCCGCCGCTCCTGACGCCACGATGCAGCGCACCGCGGCACGCAGAATCCGTTCGGCCGCCTCGAGACGCGGCCGGTGTTCGGCATTCGTCACTCTGATCTCTGCCCGTTCAGCCGGCAACACGCGATTCTCCTGGCGACAGTCGCTGGAACACGACCGTTAGCCGTTGTCCGTCCTGCGTCATCAGTGCGGGTTCCCATCCGCCGCGGCTCCGTTCGTTGAGAAGATCGGTGAGTGCATCTTCGTCTTCTTGCGATCGCCGCGTCAGCCGGAGAATCACCGCCTGATATTCTTTCATGCGGCCGAAGATACTAGTTTGTCGCCCATGCACACCACCCCTGTGCTGGGCAATCTCGCCGTCAGCCGCCACCCGCTGATCGAGCACAAGCTGTCGATCGCTCGCGATCGGACGACGACCACCAAGCTATTCAAGGAACTGGTGGAGGAGATCGCAATGCTGATGGCGTACGAGGCAACGAGCGACCTTCCGCTCGAAACCGTGGACGTGAACACCCCGCTCGAATCAATGCGCGGACGTCGTGTAAGCGGCAAAAAGCTCACGCTCGTGCCGGTCCTCCGCGCGGGACTCGGCATGGTGGAAGGCGTGTTGCGCTTGGTGCCCTCGGCACGCGTGGGACACATCGGAATGTATCGCGATCACGATACACTTGAACCGGTAGACTATTATTTCAAGGTGCCGGGCGACGTGGGGGAGCGGCACTTCTTCGTGCTCGATCCGATGTTGGCGACGGGTGGGAGTGCTGTCGCCGCGGTGTCATCCCTCAAGCGGGCCGGTGCGGCGCGTATTCGATTTCTCTGCATCGTCGCGGCACCGGCCGGGATCGAGCGCATGCAGCATGCGCATCCTGATGTGCCGGTGTACGCAGCGGCGCTCGACCGCGAGCTCAACGCGCACGGCTACATCCTGCCGGGACTGGGTGACGCCGGCGATCGCATCTTCGGTACGCGCTGACGACCGCGTTGGTCAACCGGTCGCACGCGCACGATTACTCGAACCAATCGCGCGGGCAGCTCCGCTGTTGCCACGCGGCGTCCAACACCCAGCGTTGGGCAGCGGGGTCCATTACTTCCGATTCCACGCGATCGAACCACTCGTTTGCTAACGACAGGTCGCCCACCCGTCGCCATAACTCGCCGACCAAATAGGTGAGAACGGCGCGCTCCTCTCGCTCCGCGCCATCATAGCTCGAGAGCGCGGCCTCAAACTGCCAGGCGGCGCGACGGCGGAAATACCGCTCAGCTTCGATATCGCCTTCGTCGACACAGCACCACGCGGCGCGCAAGTACAAATCCGCGATGCGACGAGGCTCCGCGGCTTGCCACGCGGCGACTTTGGCCGCGAATTCGTATTTCGCCGACCCGGGAATTGTGCCGCCCGCTTCGGGAAGTTTAGGCGCGAGCTCGTCCCACACGTGCTCACGCACGACCGGACTGACATCCGCGTCGTCGCTGAAGTCGCGTTCGCCACCCGCGTAGCCACATCGCGCACAGATGTGAATCAGGTAGGGCAGCGGTTGGGCGCCCGCCGCCCGCTCGTGAAAATCGGTCCGCTTGCCACCGAACGAATTCGTCGACAGCACCGCATGTGACGTAAAGCGGGTCTGGCAAATGGGACACGTCAAATCGATTTGCTTCAGCGTGGTCATGCTCGGGCTCCTGCCTCCTCACGCGCTCGAAGTAAGGAAAGTTGCGTGCCACGAGCGTGTTTCCTCTTGTAGCACCTTTCAGTCGCCGGTATCTTGCCGCGTCCCGACGACGCCTGTCGTACTCGCCCAGTCCGGTTCCCTCCTTCGGTGCCATGCTGATCGACTTGGTTCCCGATTTCTTGGCTGTTCTTGATACCAGTGATCCTATCGCTGCCTACCACACCTATTTCGATGCCAATCGCCGATTCTTAGAACCGTATTGGCACAACTATGTGCTCGATCCCGAGAGCGAACACTTCACGGACGTGGTTCGGAACACTGTGCAAGCGAGTCGGCACGACCTGTTGGGGATGTTGGAGCGCACAGACGTCCTGTCGCTCGCGCGAGACACCGTTGCGGCGTGCACCGAGTTGCTTGACATAGATGTTGACATGGACATCGTGCTCATGGTTGGCGTTGGGGCGGCGAATGCCGGTGAGCTTGTCACCGATGGTAAGGGCATCGCGGTGATCTGCTTGGAACATTTTACTGCAGTGAGAAGCGAAGAAACGCACGGGTTGGGACTCGATCCAGAGCTGATCCGACCGTGGCTGGCCCACGAGATCGCGCACGTGGTTCGCTACACGTCGCCTCACGGACGCAGCGAATTGCATCGACTGGTGCAGGCGGCCGGCGGCTACTACTCGTATTGGGACACGGCGCGTCGCGCCTCGCTCCGCGAGCTACTCGTCAACGAAGGCCTCGCCGTCGAGACGGCGCGCGCGGTGAGTCCGGGTCACGCCGAGTGGGAGTACTTCGGGTACGATCGGCGTCAATTCGCGCGTGTTCGCGATCTCGAGCAAACAATCACCGCGGACATCGCGGGCGATCTCGATCGTGCGGCGCTCGGACTGCGTTTGCGGTTTCTCGCCGACGGACTTCCCGCCGACGCGCGCACGATGCCCGGCGGCTACGTGCTGCCTGAGCGGTCGGGCTACTACATCGGCAGTCGGATGGTGGAGCACGCGGTTGCGAGTCGCGGCTTGGCGTGGTGTCTGCGCGCGGAGGCAGCGGAGATCCTCGCCGACGACGAGACCGCGGCGAGCGCATGACCGGGCGGGCGCGGACCAGCGCTCGATTACTTGCCCACGCAGAACGTTCGGAAGACGCGGTCCAGGACATCTTCTACATCGATCGCGCCAATGAGCGATTCGAGCGCCGTCGCGGCCGCGCGCAGTTGCACGGCGGCAATGACGACGGGTACGGCGTCATCGCCATCTGACCACGCGTCCTGGAACGCCGCGACCTCGGCGCGGGCGAGCGCGATGGCGGCGCGATGCCGTTCGCGCGTGAGGAGCGGCGTGTCGCGCCATTGGTCCCCCGCTTTCCCCTCCACCATCTCCTCGAGTCGGGCGCGCAGCTCGGCGAGCCCGGCCCCGGTGAGCGCGCTGACGACGATCGGCCGCTCGGCGCTCGATTCAGAGCTCTTTGTTACTAAATCGCCGCTGGTCGGCGTCAGATCGCCCTTCGTGCGCACCGGCACCACCGGCGCCGCGGTCCGCGCGGCCGCCGCCGCGACCGCTTCGCCTAACGACAGCGCGCTGTCGCCGCACGCCAGCACGACGTCCGCCGCAGCAAGGGCCCGCGCCGTCATCGCCACGCCCAACTGTTCGATCGGGTCCGCCGACTCCCGTAAGCCCGCCGTGTCCATCAGGCGCACCGGCCACGCGCCCAGATCGACCACCGCCTCGATCGCATCGCGTGTCGTCCCCGCGATTGCCGTCACGATCGCCCGCTCGTGTCCTACGAGCGCGTTGAACAGCGATGACTTGCCGACGTTCGGCGCGCCCGCCAGGACCACGCGCGCGCCGCGCCGCACCACTTCACCGGCCGCCGCCGTCCCCAGGAGTCGATCCAGCGACTCCACGAGTGCGGTCGTGGCCTCCGTGACCCGCGCCGGGTCGATTGGTCCGCTGTCCTCTTCGGGAAAGTCGATATCGTACGCGATCATCGCTTCCACCTGGAGCACCGCTTCGCGCAGCTCCGCCACGCGTCGCGACAACCGCCCGTCCAGTTGCGCCAGCGCCGCATCGTGCATCGCCTGCGACTCGGCGTCGATCAGATCGCCGATCGCCTCCGCCTGCAGCACGTCGAGCTTCCCCGCGGCCACGGCGCGGCGCGTGAACTCGCCGGGCAGCGCCAGGCGCGCGCCGGCGCCGAGGAGGGCGCCTAACGCACGGGCCGGGCCGACGTGGCCGCCGTGCACGCTCAATTCGACGAGATCGTCGCCGGTGTAGGAGCGGGGCGCGCGGTACGGCGTCACGACCGGCCGCTCGATGACGCGGCCCGTGGCCGGATCCGTTAGGCGAGCACGGTACGACGCGCCCGGCGCGTTGCGCCATGGGTCGAGCAGCCGGCTTGCGATCTCGTGCGCGCGCGGTCCGCTCATGCGCACCACCGCGAGCGCGCTCCGCCCGGGCGGCGTCGCCATCGCCGCGATCGTGTCCTCCGCGCCGGGCAGTATCGCGCTCACACCCCGCATCCCCCGGTCGCGCGGCGCATCGACGCTACGTTACCCGCGCGCTGGCCGCCGGCCCCGCGGACGTCGCCGGCACGCCGGCCTTCGCACGCTCGCGCGCGATCAACCACTGCTGCGGCAACGCCGCGAGATTCTGAACCGCGTAGTAGAGATTGAGCCCCGCCGCCAACCGGTAGAACAGCACGCCCATGACCAACGGCATCGTGTACGCCATCATCTTCGCTTGCGAATTCTGCGGCGACGCGCGCAACCCGATCCAGGACAGCAGGAACATCGATACAGCCATCAGAATCGGGAGGATGTAAAACGGATCTCGCTGCGAGATGTCCGCCATCCACAGGAACGACACTCCGCGAAACTCGATCGTGTCCTGGAACACGAAGTACAGTGCGTACAGCACCGGCATCGGAATCAACATCGGGACGCAGCCCGCCAACGGACTGAACGGACTCATTTCGTGCTCGCGGTAGAGCTTCATCATCTCCGCGTTGAGCTTCTCGGGCGCGTTCTTGAACTTCTTCTGGATCACCTGCAGCTCGGGCTGAATCCGCTGCAGCTTGAGCTGCGCCCGCATCGCGCTTTGGTTCAACGGCCACAACAGCAGCCGGATCGCGATGCCGAAGATCACCACCAGCCAGCCGTAGTTGATGCGCGACAAGTCGTGCGCCCACAGCAACAGCCGCATGATCAGCGTGATGAACGGCTGCACGATCGGCCGGAAAATCCAACCGTGCGGGTTCACGTTCTGCATCTCGCGGCCTAACGCAAGCAGCCGGCGCCACTCCTGCGGACCCATGTACAGCGTGAACGCGAACGTCCCATCCGGGGACAGCTGCTGCACCACCCGACCCGACGCATGGAGGGCGATCGTCTTGGCCGCGCGCGGCACGCCCTCGAACACCGCGCCCGCGAACGGCGACCGCGCGGTGTCCGACATCATTGCGACCAGGAAATACTTGTTCTTGCTGGCCACCCAATTGAGCGGGCCGGTCTCGACGCGCGCCACAGTCGAGTCCAGCTTCGAAAAATCGATGCTCTCCGGATCGTCGCGCATCGTCTTCACGACGAAGGACAGATGCCGCTCGTCCTCCACCGTGTCCGCCTCCGCCGATCGAAATCCAGACGGCAGCGACACCAGCAGCGCCCTGGGCGCGCTCGATGCCGCGCCGGCAGACCGCACCGCCCCACGAACGCGGACGAGATAGCTGTCCGGCGAAAACGTGTACGTGATCATCGCGGTGTCGCCGCCTAACGCGCCCCGGAACGTGAGGATCGCAAGACCGCCGGCGCCGCGCGACGACGAGTCCACCGTGAACACCGTCCGGTCGAGCGACAGCGTATCACGACTGCCCGTCACCACGGCGTACGACACCAGCGGCGACCCGTCCCGCGCAAGCTCCACCTTGCCGTCGCCCTTCGAGTAGGCTTTGAAATCTTCCATCCGCGCACCGATCGGCGCGGCGCCGCGCGTGCTGATGCGGTACGTCGCGTTCGACGTGCGCACGACGATCGTGTCGCTGCGCGCGATGGCCGGCGATGCCGTGTCTTTCACCGAGACCTTGGGCGGCGACACCGTCGCCGCCGCGGTCGTGGATGGCGCAACGGCGCGGTGCATGGTGTCCGCCACCGCGGTCGAATCTCCCGACTGCGACGTCGGTCGCTGCGGCGACGGGAAAAGCAGCATTGTCCCGAACAACAGGGCGGCTGCTGCCGCAAGAAAAATCAGAATGCGTTTTTCCATTTGAGATGGCAGCCGGGCTCAGGGCACCGGGTCATAGCCGCCCACACAAAATGGGTGGCATCGCGCAAGCCTGCGGATGGTCAGCCAAGTACCGTGCAGCGCTCCGTGCCGCTCCAGCGCTTCAACGGCGTACGCCGAACAACTCGGCATGAATCGGCACGTCGATGGCAGCAGGGGCGACAGCGCGACCTGGTAACCGCGCACCAGAAAAATCAGCACCCACCGCATCACTCGCGCTCCACTCCGGAGACCAGTCTATCTCCCATACGTGTCAACTCGCGCCGAAGTTCGGCAAACGTGACACGATATGCTACGGCGCGCGCTCGAATGATGGCGTCCAACGAACCCATCCGCGGCAGAATCTCCACCCGCGCGATCTCCCGCAATCGCCGCTTCAAGCGATTGCGTGCTACCGCGGTCTCGCCATATCTGGGCACGATGAACCCGACCCGACCCGCCGGATGTCCAAGAGGGGAAGCCATCCACCGCAGCTCGAGGCTGTCGGTTCGGATACGCTTCCCCTCGCGCGTTACTCGCTCCATCTCCGCGCGCCGCGTCAATCGATGCGGTCGCGTGAACCGCCGACGCTCAGGCGCCCGCGTACTTCGACGGAAGCCGAACGGTCAACCGCTTCCGCCCTTTCTTGCGACGCCGGCTCAATACCTCCCGCCCCCACCGCGTCGACATCCGCTCCATAAATCCGTGCGTGCGAATCCGGCGCTTGTTCCGAGGACGATACGTTGGCTTGCCCATGTCCTTACTCCAATGCGTGTTCCGTTCGCGGCATACAGACCATGAAAGCTATCCAGCGCTCGGGCACGGGTCAACGCCGCGTTTGCGTCGCCTCGCGTCGCCTCACGTCGCGAATCGCCCGAACTGCCTTCACTCCACTGTCGATTTTCATCGGATTGACTTTTCCACACGACGAATCTAGCTTCGCGTCCCCTTCCGAGTCGTATCCCGGCATGACACTCACGGCAACAGAAACATGGACCCGCTTGCTCGACCGCGCACGCCTCGAGCTGCCCGAGCAAACGTACCGGACATGGCTGGAGCCGACCGAAGCACTCGAGCTGGAAGGCGATACAATCGTCGTCGCGGCACCCGATCGTTTCGCCGCCGACTGGAATGAATCCAAACACGCACAGTATCTGGCCAGTCTCGCGCCACTAGCGTTAGGCCATCCCATCAACATCGTCTTCCGCGTCGATGAAGAGCGAAAGACTCGACCGCAGATGGACCTGTTCGTCGCGCCACCGCCCGATCAAGCGCGTCAATCTGCCCCCGGCGACGCGCCGGCCGCCGGCGTCCAACTCAGCACACGCTACACGTTTCTCAATTTCGTCATCGGCAAGTCCAATGAGCTCGCCGCCGCCGCCGCACAAGCCGTCGCCGCCGCCCCGGGCAAAGTCTACAACCCCCTCTTCATCTACGGCGATACCGGACTCGGCAAAACCCATCTCATGCAGGCAGTCGCCCACGAGATCATGCAGCGCGCTCCACAAACGCGCGTCTGTTTCGTCGGCACCGAGCAATTCACCAACGAGCTCGTCGCCGCCATCCAAAAACGCTCAACGCCCGAATTCCGACGGCGATATCGCGAAACTGACCTCCTCCTCCTCGACGACGTGCACTTCCTCAAGCGTACCGAAGCGACACAGGAGGAGTTCTTCCACACGTTCAACGCACTCTACGAAGCCGGCCGACAAATCATCCTCACGAGCGATCGGCCGCCGTCCGAAATCCCTGGACTCGAGGCGCGCCTCGTCAGCCGCTTCCAGTGGGGCATGGTCGCCGACATCGAGCAGCCCGATCTCGAGCACCGCATCGCGATCCTCCAGAACAAGGCGCGCCTCGATCACTTGGAGCTCACTATCCCCGATGATGTCATCCGCTTCATCGCGGAACACGTCCGCTCCAGCGTCCGCGAGCTGGAAGGCTCCCTGATCCGTCTCCTTGCTTACGCATCGCTCAAGCACCGCGACGTCTCGGTAACCCTCGCGCGCGAAGCACTTCGTGACAAACTGCGACTAAATGGTGAGGCGTCGGCTGAGGAAAAACACGCCCTGAGTGTGCTCTCCATCCAGCAGCTCGTTGCGCGCGAATTCAGCGTCAACGTCGAAGGCCTGCGCTCCAAGAGCCGCACCAAGCAGCTCACCGTACCGCGCCAGGTCGCCATGTATCTCATCCGCGAATTCCTCGGCCTCCAGCTCGTCGAGATCGGCAACGCATTCGGCGGACGCGATCACTCCACTGTCATTCACAGCCTCGAACGCATCGAATCGCTGCTCCCTCACGACGCGCCGTTCAACGCGCGTGTGGAATCACTGCGGAAAAGCGTCTCGGATCTTCACACATGATGTGCACGCCGTGGGAAATCGATGGCCTCTGCACATCGCGTCACACGTATTCCCACGATTCCGCGACGCCGACTTGGTTTCCCACAGCTTTCTCACTACGATAACTGCTACGTACTCCGTGCGTTCGATTGCTTTCCCCATACTCCACAGCCCCTACTACTTCTACTACTCTTGATCCAATAGTAAAGAAGTAGAAGACCAAACATCACGCGTTCTCGCTTTTCACTCGAAAGCCCGGCGAGCATCCAGGGATCAGAGGATCCGAATGCGCTTCACTATCGCGCGCGAAAAACTTCAGGACGGATTGTCGGCAGTGATTGCGACCGTACCGGCGAAAACCACGCTACCGGTATTGTCCAACATCTTGCTCGAGACGAACGAGCGCGGGATTCGCTTGTCCGGTACAGATCTCGACATGGCCGTCTCCACCGAAGTGACCGCCGATGTCGAAAGCCAGGGCGCCATCACCGTCCCCGCCAAAAAGCTCGCCGAGATCGTTAGGGAACTGCCATCGGCACCGGTGCGGATCAGTGCCGTCGGAGAGCAGAAGATCACGCTCGAGTGCGGACGCTCCCGTTTCCGTCTACTCGGTTTGCCTCGCGATGAATTCCCGACGTTCCCGGTAGTGCGATTCTCGGAAAGTTGGAGAATCAAGTCGGGCGACCTGCAGAAGCTCATCGCGCACACCGCGTTCGCTGTGTCCACTGAGGAGAGTCGCCCGATTCTCAATGGCGTGCTGTGGGAGCTTCGTGGCGACCGGATGCGCATGGTCGCGACCAACGGCCACCGTCTCGCCAAAATCGACGCGCCAGTCGCGGGACAGAACGGCCGCTCGGAAGACTTGATCATTCCCCCGAAAGCGCTCGAGCAGCTGCGACGCCTCTTTCCCGCGGAAGAGGATCTCGAGATCGCACGCGGAGACAATCACCTCGGCTTCCGCTCGCCGCTCACCGCGGTGTTCACTCGCCTCATCGAAGGACCATATCCGCCGTACGAGCAAGTGATCCCGCGCGACAACGACCGTATCGCGCTCGCCGACAAGAACGCGCTCTCGCAAGCGCTCAAGCGAATGTCAGTGGTCGCATCGGATCAGACGCATCGGATCCGTATGTCGTTCAACGCAGGGATGGCGAAGTTCAGCGTGCAGACGCCGGATTTGGGCGAGGCTCAAGACGAGTTGCCGGTCACCTACGAGGGCGACGCGCTCGATATTGGATTCAACGCGAGCTATCTGCTCGAGATCCTGCGCAACATGCCCACCGATGAAGTTCGCTTGACGTTCAAGGCGCCGGAGCGAGCCGCGACCGTCGAACCCGTCGGGTGGAATGACCCGGCACAGTACATGTGCCTGATCATGCCGCTGCGTCTCATCGACTAGCGCGAGCACGCTCGCTTCACGGTTCGCTCGTGCTGACGCGGCGATCGAGCATCGTCGCCGTGTCGGCCACCTGCTGCTTGAACGGCAGCGTCGTCTGGCGACTGCGTACTGTCACCGCGGAATTGCCCATCATCGTCGATGACACCGGCATCATCGACGCCGGGTCGAGCAGCAGCGTGCCAGACGACGTGCCGGTACCACTCACCCAAATGCTGTCTCCTGCCGCCGACGCGAGGCCTTGCCCGTCGATCGTCGACGTCGCCGTCACGTTCACGCGCAACACGGACTGACCATTCCACGTCGTCGTGTCGGCGAGCTGAAACGTTCGCGCCAACTTCGACACCACCGCCACGGCTCCGCGACACGTTGTCGTCGACGTCGAATCGTGCCAGACCGCGCCCTGCTGCAGCCGGGACGGAACCGAAACGAACAACGTCAACCCGGCAGCCACGAACGGCGTGACGCCACCGGCGCAGGTCGGCCGCTCCCCGCCGCTCATTGCCAAGTTCGTTAGGCCGGAAGCCGAATCGATCTGTGCTGTAAACGCGGAGTTGGTCGAATCCGCCGGCCGCGCCGGCACCCGCCCTCCCGCCGACAGCGTAGACGAGTCGACACGTCCCGCAATGTGATAGCTGGAGCCGTTCGCCGAGTCGATCACCAGCGAGTAAATCGCCATCGAATGGATTGGCGCCGTCGGCGAGGTCGAATCGCTCGCCAGTACCACGGTGGCATTGCTCTCGACCTTGTAGCGCCACATGCCCGTCGCTCTGCGAACCGTCCACTCGCGCGGCGGCGGCACTGTCGAGTCGCGTCTCGCCGGCGCCGGCGCGGACACCGGCGGCTTGGCTACGTTAGGCGCGGTCGAGCACCCGATGCACAGCGTGGTCGCTGCGGCTCCGACGAGAGCAATTGGACGAGACATGCGCCTCCGAGTTGAACGCCCCGCCGCACTCGCGTGAGGCACGCAAAGACGCAGCCTCCCGCGCCGATGAGATCACGAGAGG
Source organism: Gemmatimonadaceae bacterium (assembly GCA_025927495.1). Taxonomy (GTDB): domain Bacteria; phylum Gemmatimonadota; class Gemmatimonadetes; order Gemmatimonadales; family Gemmatimonadaceae; genus JADGGM01. Next base: position 45,123 of record JAICLH010000001.1, on the reverse strand, counting down.
CTGCGTAGAGCGAGACCGGCCTATAAGCCGGGTTCTGTCGGACGATGTCGTCCGGACGGTCATTCCTCTAGGATCGTGATCGCTCACGACCTCGAGCAGCCTACCCGCGGCGTGTCTGACGAGACGGGCCATCTCTCGCCGCCTATTCGGCCTTGCTCCGACCGGGGTTTACCGTGCCGCACCTGTTGCCAGTTGCGCGGTGGGCTCTTACCCCGCCGTTTCACCCTTACCGGCAATAACCCGCCGGCGGTTTGTTTTCTGTGGCACTTTCCGTCGCTGCAAAGCAGCGCCCAGCCGTTAGCTGGCGGTCCGCCCTGTGGAGCCCGGACTTTCCTCGGGGAGCTTGCGCCCCACGCGACCGTCCGGCCGGCTTCGCTCTAACGAAGAAAGATACTGGTTCCCAGGTGGTCACGCCATTCATCGGCCAAGTGACGCCCCGCTGACGCGGCGAGCAATCCTGATGCGCGCTCCTGTTACGCGCATCACGATTCGCCACGCCGGAGGACGCCGTGCACCAGATCGCTTTCAGTCCGCTGCCGTTGGAGCCGGTAACCACGGTCTTGCTCCCCGTTGAACGCACGCGAGTCGACGCGGCCGGCGAGGGCCGCTATCGAGCGCTCCATCGCGATTCGCTGGAGGATGTGTTCGACGATCTTCGTGGACAACGCGCCGGGGCCGTGGTGTTGTCCGTCGCGCGATGCGGAGAGGAAGAACTCTGCGCAGTCGCGCGGCTGGTGCGTGAATTTCCACGGGTCACTGCGGTCGCGCTCCTCTCCGACGATCAGCGCGACACCCCGCGCGCCGTCCTCGGCCTCGGCCAATCCGGAGTCAAGTCGCTGGTCGACGTCCGACATCCCGACGGATGGGGGCAGCTCCGGGACCTGCTGTCGAACCAATTTTTCAGCGACATCGATCGCCTTGCATTAGGCCAGCTGTCGCTCGATCTCATCGGCGTGCCCGATGGCTGCTGGCGCTTCTTCGCATCGTTGTTCGATGGCGCCGTCGGCGCGTCGAGCGTGCGCGCGCTGGCCTCGCGCCTGCTCGTGCTCCCAACCACCATGATGAGTCGCTTCTTTCGCGCCGAGCTGCCGTCTCCCAAGCGGTACCTGGCGATGGCGCGCCTGGTGCGAGCGGCGCGTGCGTTCGAGAATCCGGGCTTGTCCGTGGCGAGCGTGTCGGATCGCATGGACTACTCCTCGCCGCAGAGCTTCGGCCGCCACGTCCGCATGCTCATCGGCCTAACGGCGCTCGAGTTCCGCGAGCGCTACAACGGAGAGGGAATGTTGTATCGCTTTCGCGATGAGCTCGTCCGACCCCATCTGCACCGGTTGAGGACATTCGATCCGCTCGCCTCGCGGGGGCCGGCGAGCACGAAGGGCGGGAGCGACTAAGGAGAAACGGGTCCGAGGCGCGCGACAATATCGTGCGCGCGAACGAGTGCGGCGACGGGAATGCCACGCGCTTCGATCGCTTCGCGCCCACCTTCTTCGCGATCGACCAACGCGAGCACGCCCACGACCCTCCCGCCCTCCGCCCGCACCGCATCGATCGCGCGCAACGCAGAGCCTCCGCGCGTGATCACATCTTCGACGACCGCGACGCGGTCGCCCGGCACGAACGGACCTTCGATCAATTTCGCGGTGCCGTGCTTCTTGGGCTCCTTGCGCACCGTGAACGCCCGCCGGGGGCGCGGCGAGCAGGCGCTTGCGTAGCTGATCGCATACGCAATCGGATCGGCACCGAGCGTGAGACCGCCGATGCAATCGACGTCCCAGCCGCGCTCGTCGAGCAACCCGAGCCCGAGCGAGCCAATGAGCGACAAACCGTCCGGACTCATTGTCGTCAGGCGGGCGTCGATATACAGTGTTGACGAGCGGCCCGATGCAAGAACGAACTGTCCGCGCCTCGCCGAACGCGTGGCAAGAAGCGTCACCAGTCGTTCTTGGTCGGTCATGGCCGTAGCTTACCGGCGCGTGTCTCCTACGTCAATTGAGTCGCGAGACCAACGCGTCGCATGCCGACTTTCGCTGACTCGCCCGCCGTCATGCATCTGTCGACAAGAGCCGTTCGTCTTCGCGCGTCGTCGATCGCGCTGTCGCTGGCCCTCATCTTCGCACTCGCCGGCTTGTACGCGGTCGATCGCTCGCTGGCGACCTCCAATCGCGCACAGGTCCAGGTCGAAGCAGCTGAATCGGCCGCGCTCGTCGGCGGCTTCCTCGCTGTGCACACCGAAGCGCTGCAATCCATTCGCGGACTCTACCTCGATACGACGCGCGTCGTTCAAGGAGAGCAGTTTCAGTCGCTCGTCAACTCCATGTCGCAGTACGCCAATTCGTTCCGGCGAATCTGGATCACGGACACGGCCGGGCGCGTGCGCGAGCAGCATCTCTTCGGCTCCTCGTCTCCACCCCTTCCAGGGTCGCTCGATGTCGACACGGTGACCACGCTCGATGTCGGACGACTGGCAGCAGCCGCTCGCGCCACGCGCACGGGACAACTGACGAAGCCCGGCATGATGATCACCGCTGATCGCGGTGTTCTCATGCTCGAGCCGATCTACGTGGGCAACGGATTTCGCGGCTTCGCGGGTGGCACCATCACAACCGACGCCATCCTCTCGAGTGTGCTGCAGGCACGCCCGCGCGTTCGTGGCCAACTCGTGATTATGGCTGACAAGGACACCGTTGCCGCAACGGCGCACGTGATTGCGAAGGAGTCCAGCGTCGACACCGCCTCGTCGACGCTTCCGATACCGGGGGGCGGTGAATGGCGCGTGATCGTGATGCGTCGCTCGAGCTACGCGAACATTCGGCCGCTCGTGTGGGGTATCGGGTTGGCGACCCTCAGCGCGCTGATCGTGATGCTGTTCCACGAGCGCCGACAAGGCATTCGTCTCGCCGAGCGGTCCACGGAGCTCGAGCGGCTCTCGGCGGAATTGCTTCGGGCGAATCGATCCAAGAGTGAGTTTCTCGCCAACGTGTCGCACGAATTGCGCACGCCGCTCAACGCGATCGTGGGCTTCGTCGAGCTGCTTCGCGACGGGGTGTACGGCGACCTCGGTCAACGCCAGATATCGCCGGTCGACCGCATCGCGTCGTCGGCCAGTCATCTGCGACTCCTCGTCGATCAGATTCTCGATCTGGCAAAGATGGCAGCCGGCCGACTCGAGGTGCATCGGGAAACGATCGATTTGCGCGCCTTTGTCCTAACGGTGGCCAGCGAGGTCGAGCCGCTGATCGCCGAGCGCGGCTTGGAGTTCTCGATCGCGGTGAGCACCGAGCTGCCGCGCGTGCGCACGGATCCGATGCACTTGCGTCAGATCCTGATGAATCTGCTCAGCAACGCGACCAAGTTCACGCCATCGGGAAGCATCACGATCCGCGCGCGCCATCTCCAGCCGCCGCCTGCGCCGAGCGTTAGTCACGGGGGCGTCGCGCGACCCTTGATGTCCGCCGTGGCGTCGCAGCTGGGGGCGGCCGCGGCCACGCAAGCGCCGGCGCCCGTTCCTGGTGGACCGCCCGCTGCCAACGAAGGTCCATCGTCGCCGAGTGGCGGATGGATCGCGCTCGACGTGTCCGATTCCGGCATCGGCATCGCCGCGAACGAGCGCGAGCGCATCTTCGGCGAGTTCGAGCAGGTGAACGCCGGCCCGCGCGGAGACTCGATACGTCGCGGCACCGGATTGGGCCTCGCGATCTCGCGGCGGCTCGCCCGTCTGTTAGGCGGTGACATCGCCATCGAAAGCGAGTTGGGCAAAGGGTCCACCTTTACCGTCTGGATTCCGGTCGAACAGGAACCGGCACGCCCGGTGTCCCACGCCGAAGTGCCCGCGGACGCGAGCCCCGCGGCGCGCTCGAGCTAACGCAGTCTACGGACTCGGCGCTCCCGGATCGTCGCGATGCAGCAGCGACCGGACACGTCGGAGCAGCCCGTCCTTACGCGCCGGCGGCGCCTCGACGGCCGTCCGCAATGCGGTCGCGAAGGACAGGGTGTCCGGATAGCGATCGGAAGGATTGCGCGCGAGCCCTTTCATGATCACGGCCTCGACCGCCGGCGATACGTCGAGACCCTTGCGTGACGCCAGCAACGGAATCGGCGGTTGCGAAAGCAGCTGCGTGAACATCTCGCGTTGGGATTTCGCCGTGTAAGGAAGCGAGCCGGAGAGCAAATAGTACGCGATGGTGGCCAGGCTGTACTGATCCGCGGCCGCCGTCACCAATTGCCCCGAGAGCGCTTCGGGCGCCACGTACATGAGCGTGCCCACGAAAAATCCGGCGCGCGTTAGGCGCTCATCGGGCGACAGATCCGTCTGCGCCGCGATGCCGAAATCAAGCAGCTTGGCCTGCTTGGTGGGCGGATCGTACATCAGGTTGTCGGGCTTGAGGTCCCGATGGATGATGCCGGCCGAGTGAGCGGCGTGGACCGCTTCCGCGATTTGTTGGATGATGGCGGCGACTTCCGCCGCTGGTAGCGGGGCATGCCGCTTCGCGTACTTTTCGAGCAGCTCGCCCGGCGCCCATTCGGTAGCCAGGAAGTGGAGGCCCGGGCGCGCCTCCCCGATCTCGATGGTCCGGACGACGTTGGGATGGATCACCTTCGTCCCGTACGTCGCCTCGCGCAGAAACCGCGCGACCGCCGTCTTGTCGTTGCGCAGCTTTTCGCGCAACACTTTCACCGCGACAGTGCCGTGCTGCGGATGATCGGCGCGGTACACTACCGCCGTTCCTCCTTCGCCGACCATATCGTGGAGCTTGTACCCAGCGAGCGTCGTCCCGGAGAGGTTTTCGCGACTCACGCCGGCGAAGCTAACTGGACTCCAATAACCCAGCAAGCACGATGTGCGTAGCCCATCGTTAGTTGCGAACCGCGATTCACTCCGCGTGCGGCAGTTTGACGTCCAATCGCGAGCTCGTGTAGGCGTCGCGCGTCGTGCTTAGGCCGATTAATGGCCAGCAGCCCGTTCCTGTTCGTGTCTTCCGGCGTTCAGGCTCTTTGGCGTCACCATGGCGTCATAATGACAAGATACTGTCGCTACAAACCGGACATAAACGTTGTTCAGTCAGACTTGTAGCTGCCCTCGGCATTCTCGTTCCTGTTCAGGCCCAAAGAGGGCGCCGGCCGCTGGTGCCTAACGCAAGGCTGCCGGCCAACATCCGAATGAAGGAATATGTATCTTCTTGTGCCGCATGGCGTTCTCTTGACAAAATCGCAAGTCGAAACTATATAGGCGACCGCAAAGCCGCCGCTGGCCTTGCCCCGCACAACGCCGTGCAGGATCCGTTTCACCCCGCAGGAGGCTGCTCGAATGGCCAGAGGGAAAGTGAAGTGGTTCAACGATGCCAAGGGTTACGGCTTCATTGAACAGGAGAGCGGCGAAGACGTCTTCGTGCATTTCTCCGCAATCACGATGGATGGCTTCAAAACGCTCACCGAAGGACAGGAAGTCGAGTTCGAAATCCGCACGGGCGACAAAGGTCTGCACGCCGCCGACGTTAAGCGGGTGAGCTAGACGCTCCTGTAGTTCACGGGCCATTCGATCCCCGCTTCCGCCTGCCTCCAACAATGGCAGGCGTTGGTGTCTGGAGACCGGGCTCGCACGAATCCGCTTTGCGACGCTCATCGCAAGGCGGATTCGTTTTTCTCGCCGCGTCCAAAGTAATGCGTCACTGGTGTCGCCCCTGTGGTCGGGTGACTTTTCGTCATGCCGCCAAAAGAGACAGCCCGCCTGTTCTTGGTCGATGGTTACGCACTGATCTATCGCGCCTTCTTCGCCCTGATCTCCCGACCACTCACTACCAGCCGCGGCGAAAACACGTCGGCCGCGTGGGGCGTCGTCAACTTCCTCCAACGCCTGCTCGCGACGCACCGGCCCGACTATCTCGGCTGGGTGCACGACTCGGGACTTTCGTTCCGTCACGAGCGATATCCCGACTACAAAGCAACGCGCGAAAAACTCGGCGAAGAGCTGCAGGCCGATTTTGACCGTGGAATGGAGCGCATCGGAAGTTTGCTCGATGCCTATAAGGTCCCCGTCATCACGCTCAAGGGTTACGAGGCTGACGACGTCATTGGGACCATGGCCAGACTCGGCGTCGATGCCGGCCTCGACGTGGTCGTCGTCTCCGGCGACAAGGACTTTCAGCAGCTCGTCCGCCCCGGTGTGCGACTGCTCAATCCTGGTCGAGGCGGTTCCGCTGCCGTCGAAGAACAATGGGTCACCACTGAAAATGCCTCGGAGCGACTCGGCGTCCCCGCGGATCGCGTGACCGACTATCTGGCACTCGTCGGCGACTCGTCCGACAACATCCCCGGCGTGAAGGGCATCGGCGACAAAACCGCAGTCGAGCTCGTGGCCACGTACGGATCGCTCGAGAACATCCTGGCGAACGCCGAATCGATCACCAAGAAGCGCCCACGCGAAGCGCTCCTAACGCAAGCCGATGCCGCGCGCCTGTCCAAGGAATTAGTTACAATCCGCGAAGATTTGCCGATCTCGCTCGATCTCGCCGCCTTGGCCGTGTCCCAACCCGACCACGTTCGACTCAAGGAATTGTTGGTCGAGCTCGAGTTCCATACGCTCGCCAAGGAGCATGCGACGGCGGCGCCGCGCCCGGTGGAGCGCCCGCGCTACGCGACAGTCGACACGATCGGTGCGCTCGAAAAGGTGTGCGCCCGCGCTCGCGCCGTGCCGTACATCGCGATCGATACCGAAACGGTCGTTGATCCGGACAGCCCGCTCGCGATCGATCCGCTGCGGTCCAAGCTCGTCGGCATGTCGATCGCGGTTGCGCCCGGCGAGGCGTACTATCTGCCGTTCCGCCATCGTCCGCACCGACCGGCACAGCAAGAACTGCTGCCGGACTCCGCGCCGCCCTCAGCGGCCGATGCGTCTGCCGCGGCAATCCGCAATCTGCCGCCGATCAACGCTGATGAGATGGCGCCGCTGCGCATGCTCCTCGAGGATCCAACGGTCCGCAAGACTGCCCAGAACTCGAAGTTCGACACGCTGGTGTTGCGACGAGCTGGCGTTAGGCTTGCGGGCGTCGATTTCGACACGATGATCGCGAGCTATGTGCTCGATCCGGGTCGGCGCGCGCACGGACTCGACGTGCTCGCGCTCGAGTTCCTCGATCACAAGATGACTACGTACGACGACCTGTGTGGCAAGGGTCGGAACGCGGTTCCGTACGACGAATGCGCTGTGAACGCCGCCCGCGACTATTCGTGCGAAGATGCGGACATCGCGCTTCGGTTGCGCGCGCTGTTCGAGCCGCAGCTCGACGCGTATGCACTGACGAAGCTCATGCGAGAAATCGAACTGCCGCTCGTGAACGTGCTAGCGGAAATGGAGTGGCAGGGGGTGTCGATCGACCGGCCGTGGTTCGCGTCGCTCAAGGAGCGGTTTCAGCGCGAGCGGCAGCGCGTGGAGCAGGACATCTACGAGGCCGCAGGAGAGCCGTTCAACATCAACTCGAATCCAAAGCTCCGGCAGATTCTGTTCGAGAAGCTCGAGCTCCCCGTGCTCAAGCGGACCCCTAGCGGACCATCCACCGATGCGTCTGTGCTTCAGCAGCTGGCGGAGCAGGGTCACGCACTTCCATCGCTGCTCATGGAATACCGCGAGCTGTCGAAGCTCGAAGGCACATATCTCGATGCGCTTCCCGCGCTCGTGCATCCGGGCGACGGCCGCATTCACACGTCGTTCAACCAGACGGTCGCGAGCACGGGGCGACTGTCCTCGAGCGACCCGAATCTTCAAAACATCCCGATTCGCCGCGAGCTCGGCCGAGACATCAGGCGCGGGTTCATCCCGCGTCCGGGTTGGAAGCTGCTTGCCGCCGACTACTCGCAGATCGAGCTACGGCTGCTCGCGCACCTTTCCGCCGACGCCGCCTTCGTGAACGCCTTCCGCGCGGGCGGCGATATCCATCGACAGACCGCCTCGATCATATTCGGCGTGCCGGTCGAAGAGGTTACCGCCGACATGCGTGCGCGCGCGAAGACGATCAACTTCGCGACGATCTACGGCCAAGGCGCCAACGCGTTGTCTCGCCAGCTTCGCATCGAGCTCGCCGAGGCGCGGCGATTCATCAGCGAATACTTCGAGCGATTCAGCGGCATTCGAAGCTATCTCGATTCGATGGTCGAATACGCGCGCGAGAACGGCTACGTGCAAACCCTGTTCGGCCGACGCCGATACATCACCGAGCTACGCGATCGCAACTTCAGCGTGCGCCAATTCGGAGAACGCACCGCCACCAACTCTCCCATTCAGGGCTCGGCTGCGGATCTCATCAAGATCGCGATGATCCGCATCCACCAAGCGCTACGCTCTCGCGCAGCGCGGTCGATCATGATTCTTCAGGTGCACGACGAGCTGGTGTTCGAAGCGCCGACCGACGAGATCGGGTCCCTGCGCGAGCTCGTTAGTCACGAGATGGAGCACGCTGCCGAGCTCTCTGTCCCGCTCGTCGTTGACATCGGCATCGGAGATAACTGGCTCGATACGAAGCAGTGACGGACGCGGCGAGACATTAAGGGGGATCAATCGTCTTGATGAACATCCTTGTCGCACCCAGCGATCCGACGCCGGAGAGCGCCCAGTGCATTGCTGTGCACCTACGACAAGTCGTCCGTACGTTCTTTCGAGGCGTTCACCGGCTCCTCTGAGCACGGCGGCGCGGCGCAGAAAAGCGTTCCGCGGTTTCTCGTTGATCGAATTGCTTGTCGTGCTGGTCGTCATGGGCGTCTTGGTCGGTCTGGCGATTCCGCACTACCGCGAATACAAGCGGCGCTACTACGTGACCACGATGGTCGCGGACCTCAGGAATCTCGCCACGACAGAAGAAGCGTACTGGAACACAACGGGCACCTACAGCACAGACCTGAGACTGATCCGATACAATAGCAGTCCGAGCGTCTCGATCAGCCTGGTGTCTGCTGACACGCTCGGCTGGGCCGCGAAGGCGAACTATGCCGGCGATAGCGCTATGTGCGCCATCTACTACGGCAACGCGCCGGTGCTCGCGCCGGCCACGCTCAAGGACGTCATCGGCTGCACCCGGTGAAGCAGCCTTCAGGGACGCTGCCTCTGGCGCTTCTCATCCGGCTTGCAGTCTGCCATAAGCATGGCAAATCGAGCGGTCAAAATAACTCCCGCGCCATGCCCAGTCCTCCGTAAGCATTGTATTCTCAATAGGTTAGTCGCGACTTCGGATGCGGCATCCCCATTGCCTTTGCACGCCCCGTGAGCCACGTGTCGTGGCTCCAATCTTGGTCATGGGGAACGTCCTATGTCTCGCTCCCGCGAATCCGGCTTCACCCTAATTGAGTTGCTGATCGTAGTCGTGATCATCGGCGTTCTTGCCTCGATCGCGATTCCGAAGTTCTCGTCGACGAAAGGCAAAGCATACACGGCAATGATGCGGTCCGACCTTCGCAATCTCGCGACTGCTGAAGAGTCGTACTACTATGCGAACGACGTCTACTCGACCGACCTGACGGCGATCAATTTTTCGCCGTCTCCAGGCACGGCGGTGACGGTTGGTGAAGCGTCGCCATCCGGGTGGTCGGCGACCGCGAGTCACCCCGGCGCATCGTCCTCCGCGTGCGCGATCTACATTGGCACTGCTACGCCACCGTCTCCCGCCACTGTGGAGTCCGTCGTCGCCTGTAACTAGAGTTCTGCCGTAAGGCATGACCCTCGAGGCGACGCGTTGACGGGCTGGTATCGCGAGTTCGAGAACAGAAGAGCGGGAATGACGTTCGCCATGGAGGGCGGCTTATGGCTGCACCGGCACGTGTACCGGGGGCAGCCCATGGCGCATCTGGTATCCACCGATCGTCAGCGATTGCTCGCTTACGGTCGCGAAGTTGGGCTTCCTCCCGAACGTCTCCAATACAAACCGCTCAAGGATCCGCGCACCGGCATTCGGCGAGATGCCTGGCACTGGGATCTCGTAGGTCGATTTCTTCCGCCGCGCTGAGTCCAAGGGCGTCGTCGACTGCGATCGCGGTTGTTGACGCCTGCATCGAGGACAGGAAGATTCCACGCATGTCAGCGGCCTATGGTCTTGGGATGCAGCGTGCGATGCAGTGCATCGTGCTCGTCGCGCTGCTCGCATCGTGCGAACGATCTCGGCAGGCGACTCCGACGCGCACCCCTCCGCCTAACGCAGCCGAGTCGGTGGCGACCCAACCGACGCCGTCGCCGGCGACACAGTGGGACTCGAGCGCTGGTCCCGTGGTCCTGGCTCGCGGTCCATCGGCGGCGAACGCGTGGGTCGTGTTTCCGGACTACAGCGACAGCACCGTGCCCGATACGCTGCAGCTCGATGCCTCCACGTTGCGCGGCGACTCCGTCTCGCTCGTCAGTCGCAGTGGCGTGGTGGACAGAGTGCCGGTGATTTCAGCGGGCTCCAAGGAATGGGCGGGCGACGAGTGCGTCGAATGGCCAACGGCGACACTCGGCGTGGCACGGGACACGTCGCGGTCCGCGGGCTGGACGGTCGGATTCATCGAGCAACGCGTCTCCGCCGTGGGCCTCGATTCGCTCGACGGCATGTCCGGTACGGATTCGGCGCGGTTGGCGGCCGATCTCACCAGGCTCGCATCCGCCCTGCCGGACGACACGAGTCGAACGTTTCGCGGCATTCCGTTTTCCGTTCGTTATGCCTACCGGTTCCAGCCCGTTGCCGGCACGGACGGCGTGGTGGCCGATCTCGTTAGGCGGCTGAATCAGGAGGCGTCGCCGCTCGAACAGCACACGTTCCTCATCGCCGAGCGCAGCACGGCGACGGCCGATACGGCCTTCCACGTCGCATATCACGAGCGCGTTGGCGGGTTGGAGGAGGCGATCGAAACGACGGATGTCCTCGCTGCCGTCCGACTCCCGTCACCCGCGCACGTCGGGCTTTTCGTGTTGCGCGAAGGCCAGGACACGAACGCGTACGCCCTGCTCGACCGACAGGCGGACGGGTCCTGGCGCGTGCGATGGACGAGCGTGCACACTGGCTGTTAGGCGACGGGCGGTCGATTGCCTCGACTCATCCGGCACGGCCGAGCGCGGCCGGAGCCTCGACCCGACGCCCGGCGAAGCCGGCGAGCGCCAAGAGCGTGAGGACGTAGGGAAGCGCGAGAAAAAGTTGATACGGCACGCTCCAACCCATCGCTTGAAATAGATACTGGAGGGCACTCGCCGCGCCGAACAGCAGCGAGGCGATCAGGACACCCATCGGGCGCCAACGGCCGAGCACGACGATGGCGATCGCGATGAATCCACGCCCGGCCGACATGCCCTCCGCAAAGGTGCCCGACTGCGACAAGACCAGCGTCGCACCGGCGACGCCGCCGAGCGCGCCGCCGATGAGGATGGTGACGCACCGCCAGCGAGGCACGTTTACGCCCAAAACGCGAACTGCCTCCAAGCGCTCGCCGATGGCGCGGATCGCCAGACCAGCGTGGGTCCGATACAGCCACCACCACAGCGCCGGAGCGACGAGATACACGATGTACGTCGGCGGAGGCTGATCGAAGAACGTCGGTCCGAGCACGGGGATGCGCGACAGGACCGGCAACGACACGGCGCCGGTCGTCGGGATGGTGAGCGCCGCGCCCGTCGCGCCATATAACCCGCGATAGAGCGCTCCCGTTAGGCCCAAGACGAGCAGGTTGACCGCCGTACCGGTGATGATCTGATCGGCATGCATGGCGACGGCGAACACGCCGAATAGGGCGGCCACGGCGACACCTGCCGCGCATCCCGCGGCGAATCCGAGAGCGAGGTTGTTGCTGCCCGCGCCGAGCAGCGCGCCGAAAGCTCCGCCGAGGACGATGCCTTCGAGCCCGATGTTGATCACACCGGCGCGCTCGACCACGAGCTCGCCGAGGGCGGCTAACGCAAGCGGTGTCGCCGTTCGCACGGACGCCTCGAGGAAACTCGTGAGCGCCGTGGTCACGACGCCTCATCCGCAGATGCCGATCGCGCGCCGGAAAAGCGTCCGATGACGCTGGCCGCTTTGCCCCGCCGGCTCAACGCGAGCAGCAGAAGGACGAGTGCAGCTTCTACCGCGGTCACCACCACCGACGGCACGGACGCTTCACGCTGCATCGAGAGCGCACCGGCTTCGAGCGCGCCGAACACGATGCCCGTGGCGAGGACGCCGAGCGGATCGAGACCGGCGAGCAGCGCCACAGCGATCGCGGTGTAGCCGTATCCCGGCGAAATGTTCTCGTACAGCGCGTACGTGACACCGCTCACTTCGATGGCGCCGGCCAAGCCCGCGAGCGCGCCGCTCAGCAACAGCACGTTGGTCGTCGTTCGGGCGACGTCGATGCGTCCCGCGATACGCGCCGCGTCGGCGTTGGCCCCGATCGCCCGAACGCGAAAGCCCGCGGCGGTCGATCGCATGCCCCACCAGAGGATCACCGCGGCCGCGACGCCTAACGCAAAGCCCCAGTGCAGCCGCGTCCCCGGGATCAGGAACGGTAAGTGCATCTGCTTCGGTATTGCGTTGCTCTGCGGATACGCGTGACTCGGTTCCTGGAGCGGACCTCGCACCAGGTATCCCACCAGATCGAGCGCGACAAAGTTCAGCATGATCGTGCTGATGACTTCGAGCACGCCGAACCTGGTTCGGAGAACGGCGGCGATGCCCGCCCAACACGCGCCTCCGACCGCGCCGGCAATGAGCGCGATCGGCAGCGCTGCCCAGCCCAAGGCACCACCCCAAGCGAGTCCGACCGCCGTTGCCAGAGCAGCGCCAACCAGCAGTTGCCCGTCGGCACCGATGTTCCATACGCCGGCCCGAAAGGCAATGGCGACTGCGAGGCCGGTGAGAACGAGCGGCGTCGCACGCACCAGCGTCGAAGACGTGAACGCGTACCAATTACCGAACGATCCACGCCACAGCGCGCCCAGTGCGAGCGTGGCATCGAAGCCCGCCAGCCGCAGCGCCACCCAGAGCAGAGCGAGCGACACGACGGCGACGACGGCCGCAATGATGCCCGGCGTCAGCGAGGACGCGAGACGGCGACGCCAGGGACTCGTCGTACGCTTCGCCGCGAGCGCCGGGTCCGACACGTGCCGCCGCCTAACCGTGACCGCCGGCGAGGCGGACTCGATACCGATGGGCCCGCAGCCGGAACATCGCGATCGTCCCGAACAGGGGGCCCAACGCGAGCGGTGCGAAAGCGCGGCCCCAGCCCCAGTGGGCAACCCACACCGGCACGGCCCGGATGCTTGCCACAGTGAGCAGAAATCCGAGGCAGGTCTGCACGGTGAGGGCTGTCCCGACATATTCGGGAGGCGAAAGCTCGGTCACGCACGCTGAGAACTGCGCCGAGTCGGCCACGATGCTCACGCCCCAGATCAACGTGATCGCGCCGAGGATCATCGGCGAGGCGGCCGCGCGATACGCGACCCCGACGACTAACGCGCAGGATCCGCTGACCACCATTGCGGTCATGGTCGTCGTCGTGCGGCCGAAGCGGTCGGCGAAAAAGCCGGCAACCACGCAGCCGATCGCGCCCGACGCTACCGTGGCGAACGCCATGGTACTCGGGAGCGTGCGGGGCAGTGCATGTTGGACAGCGACCGCGACCCAAAAGAGCGCGATCCAACTCCACATAGCGTAGAGCTCCCACATGTGGCCGAGATAACCGGCCGTCGCCAGCAGCACCCCGCGATCACCGACGACCCGTCGCAACCCCGCCAGGCTCACCGGCGCCGATGGCGCCTGGTACGGGCCTTCGCGAACGGCAAACAAGAACAACGCCGCCGCGGCGAACGTCGCGGCGGCAGAGACCAACAGAACACTCCGCCAATTCTGGTTAGGCGCGAGCGCGCTGATCAGGTGCGGTGAAGCCGATCCCACCGTCAGCGCGCCGACCAACACGCCGATCGCCAGCCCTCGGCGAGATCGCCACCACCCCGCAACCAACTTGATGCCCGGCGGATACACGCCGGCCAACGCCGCGCCGGTCACGGCCCGGAGCACGAGCGCCCCCGATGCCGTGTGCACGCGTTCCGCGATCAATACCGTCGCGACTCCCGCGACGACCGCGCTCCAACCCGCGAACCGCTCGGCGCGCCAGCGGTCGCTGAGCATGAATACCGAACCGACCAGCGTGCCGGCCACGAATCCCAGCTGTACCGCCATCGTGAACCACGGGCCGCTCGCGGTGGGCAAGTGCCATTCCGCGATCATCGCCGGTGCCGCCACCGTCGCGCTGAACCAGGGCGACATCCCGAGAACGAGGCATGCCGCCAGAATGGCGAGCTGTGATCGTGCTGCTGTTTCGTTAGGCGCCGTCACGCGGCGCCCACCATCGCGCGACCCGCCGCGTCGCGGTCGAGGGGGACTTCCCGCGCGCGACCCTCGAACATCACGATCAGCCGGTCCGCCAGAGCCAAGACTTCATCCAGATCGCTCGAGTAGATGACGACGCCGGCGCCCGAATCGCGCGCGCCTAAAAGTCGCGCATGCACCGCCGCCGTGGCCGCGATGTCGAGACCGCGCGTCGGATTCTCGACAATCAGCAATCGAGGCTTCGGTTCCAGCTCGCGCGCCAATACCAGCTTCTGCTGATTCCCGCCAGACAGCGCGCCAACCATCGTGTCCGAGGATGGAGCGCGCACGTCATACTCCGTGAGCATCGCGGCCGCACGCGCGCGGATGCGCGGCCACACCAAGCGCCCGCGCGCGAAACCGGCGTCGCGTAACGCGAGATTCTCCGCGATGTCGAACTCGAGAACCAGGGCGTCGCGATGCCGATCTTCCGGTACGAATCCGATCGTCGTCGGCCCCTCGACATACCCCGCCGTTGCCGGGAGGCGACCCGCAAGGCAGAGCAGGAGCTCGTGCTGGCCCGCGCCATCAATGCCGGCCACGCCGATCACCTCGCCCGCCCGAACGTCGAGATTGACGTCCCGGGTGCGCGTCACGCCTCGCGCATCGCTCACGCTGAGCTCGTGCGCAGACAGCACCACCGGACCGGGCTCCGTGCGTTCGTGACGCGCCTCGATGGGAGGCGCACTCCCGATCATCGCCTCGGCCAACGTGTTCGAGTCAACGTTGGCGACCGGTTCGGCGAGCACGGTGCTTCCGTGACGAAGCACGGTAACATCGTCGGCGATCGCGAGCGCTTCACGAAGCTTGTGCGTGATGAGAACGACGGTGCCGCCGGTATCAGCGAAGCCGCGCAGCATCGCGAGGAGGTCGTCGGCTTCGCGCGGCGCGAGGACGGCTGTCGGTTCGTCCAGAATCAAGGTTCGTGCGCCGTGCGCCAGGGCCTTCACGATTTCCAAACGCTGTTGCGCGCCCACCGTCAGGTCAACCACCCGCGCCTCGGGGTCGAGCGCGAACCCGACGCGGTCGCAGATCTCCCGCACGCGCGCCCGGACGCGATCCACTCGATACGCCCCGTGCCCACCCAGCGCAACATTCTCGGCCACGGTCAAGGCGGGAATGGAGCTGAAATGCTGGTGCACCATGCCGATGCCTAACGCAATCGCCGCGGCAGGCGACGGCAGCTCGACGAGTCGGCCATGCTCGCGAATCGTGCCCGCGTCCGGTCGGATGAGACCGAACGCGATGCGCATGAGCGTGGTCTTGCCGGCACCGTTTTCGCCCAGCAGGGCATGCACGGTTCCGTCGCGCGCTACGAGGGACGCGTCGTCGAGCGCGCGCACATGGTCGAAGCGGCGCGCAATGTTCTCGAGTGCGAGCGCAGCACTGCTCGTCGTCACAGACCCGTGGGCGCGTGCAGGAACGACCACGGGATCGCGAACCTGGCACTCAGATCGGCGGCGAGCGCTTGGACGCCGAGCGTCTCGGTTGCATAGTGACCCGCGTAGACCACGACGATGCCCAGCTCTTCGGCGTCGATCGCCGTCCAATGCGGCCCCTCGCCGACGATGAGCGTGTCCACGCCACGGAGCGCGGCCTCCGCGATCGTGTCGCGCGAGGCGCCGGCGCCGGTGCAGATGGCCCATCGCCTGGTTGCGCGCCCTTCGTCGCATGGTGTGTGGCGAACAGACCCGCCGAAGCGATGCGCGAAATCCGCCGCCCGCGCGATGATCTCCACCGTCGGCGTATTCGATTCGCCGCCGACGCCGATGTCGATCGTTTGGTGTCGGGCGAAGCCGAACGTTGGCGTTAGGCGAAGCTCCCGGGCCAACAGCGCGTTGTTGCCGAGCGTCGGATGCGCGTCGAGCGGAAGGTGCGCCGAGTAGAGCGCCAAACGCCCCGTGACGAGCGCGTCGACGCGACGCAGCGCCGGACCGCGCAGTGGCCGCACACCGCCCCAGAAGAGACCATGATGCACCAGCAACAGATTCGCCCCGGCGGCAACGGCGGCGCGGATCGTACGCTCGCGTGCGTCGACTGCCGCGGCGATTCTCGCGATGTCATCGTCGCTGTCGACTTGAACGCCGTTGACGGCATTGGAGTAGTCCGGAATCTCCGCGATGCGAAGGAGGTCATCCAAGTACTGCGCGATCTCCGAGAGCGTCGGCATGCTCAGCGTGCACTCGTCGAGTCGACGAACTCGATGCGAGGCGGGTGCAATCGTCCGTCGAGGATCGCTTGCCGTGTCGTGTCGAGCCGTGCCTGCAGCGCCGGCGAGATGAGTGATTTGAGCGCTGGATTGATGACGAGCCTGGTCACGTCCGAACCTGTCCCCAAGTAGAGGATCCCGGGCTTGAACGTCCGCGCCTTCACTTGCCGCGCCACCGTTAGGAACGCATGCGGCAGATCGATGACGACGCTCGCGATGACGACGCCCGGTGCAACGCTGCTCTGGTCCGAATTCGCCCCGAAAACATAGACACCTTTCGACTCCTTGGCGGCCTGGAAAATACCCAGACCGGCAGCGTCGGCGTTCTGGAAGATGAAGTCAGCGCCGCGCTGAATCTGCGCGAGCGCCTGCTCTTTACCGGCGCTCGCATCATCCCAGTTCCCGATGTAAGACGTGAGGACAGTAACGCGCGGATCGACGGCGTGCACCCCAGCGGTGAACGCCAGAAAGCTGCTCTTGACGGGAGGAAGATCGGTTCCACCGATCACACCGACGACCCGCGAACGCGAGAGGGTGCCGGCGATGATGCCGGCCAGATACGATGGCTCCTCGAAGCCGAAGATCATCGGTGCGACGTTCGGCCCCGAGCGATTGCCCGATGTGGTGATGTAGACCGTGTGCGGATAGTCAGGCCCAACGCGTGACGCGGCGTCTTGGAATTCGAAGCCGTGCCCGAATACGAGGTTGTAGCCTTGTGCGCCATACGCTCGGAAATTCTCCTCGAAATCGGCGGGCGTTTTCACCTGGATATGGCTTATATGTGCGCCGATACTGTCGCGAATTCGGAGCAAGCCCTGGTACGCTCCGGCGTTCCATGCATGGTCGGAGATAGGTCCGGGTGTCAGCAACGCCACCTTAAATGCGCTCGAATCCGCAGTACCGCGGGACGCCGCGCCGGACCCGCATGCAGTGAGTGCACAAATGTGGAAGAGTGTGGAGAACAATCGCACACGCCTGTGTAGAGCTGGCATAAGGGCTTGATGTGTATTGCGTTGTGAACGTGTAAAAAACGAAGAAGGCGACAACCGAATGTGGGTTATCGCCTTCAAAGGTAGTGCGACGACGCTTGGGTGCCGAGTAGAATCCTACCGGCCGAACACTAAAGAAGGCGCTTCGACTTCCTCGGATTCCGCGTGCTCTTTGGCATCGGTGATTCGCACCGTGCCATTGATCCGTCCACCTTCGACCACCGCAATCGCACGGGTGTTGATGTCTCCCGAGATGATCGAGGTGCTCTGCACCTCCAGGCGTTCGCTCGCGTTGATCGTTCCTTCGACTTTGCCTCCGACCACGGCTTCGCGCGTCGTGATATCGCCGTGGACTTCTCCCTGACGACCGATCAGGACTTGGCGCCCGGCGTGAATCGAACCTTCGACGCGTCCTTCGACGCGAATGACGCCCTCGGTTTCGATGTCGCCGTCGACACTCGTGCCGGCAGCAATGATGGACAGAGATGAGCTCCCGCCGAGGGCGGGGCTTCGCGTTTCATCTGCCGCGCGTGCGTCCTTATTGAAGATCGCCATTCGAGGGTCCTTGTTTCATGAGCGATAAGGGATCGACGCTCGAGCCGTTGTGACGCACTTCGAAGTGCAGGTGCGCGGGCAGGGCACCGGGTTGGCTGCCTAACACACCAAGCACGGCGCCGGCGGCCACGTGACGCTTCTGGCTCACCCGCACACCCCGCACATCGGCGTACGTGGTTTCATAGCCATCGCGATGTGCGATCCGAATCGTCGCGGTGCCGGACGAATCGACACTGACCTCGACGACCGAACCCGCGCCCGAGGCACGAACTTCTGTGCCGGCCGGCGCTTCGATATCCATGCCGCGAGTCGAAGAAGTGGTGTCGTCGCGCGCGACGATGGTGCCGGCGACCGCAAGCGGCCACTGGCTCGGGATGGAACTGATCGCCGTGTCGACCTTTGAAGCGGCGGCGGCGTTCGCGGCCTCGCTGGTTTGTGGCATCGAGGCGCCGAGCATGTGCTGCACTTGTTGGAATCTGCTCTCGAGCGCCGAGAGTGCGCCTTGGAGCGTGTCGAGGCGCGTGACGTCGTGCTGGAGTGTCTCAACGCGTCGGGTCAAGCCTGGAACGCGCGCGGCTTGGGTAGCGAGAAAGAACCAACTGAGCACGACGATCGCGAGGAGGGTTCCGACCGCGTAGGCGCCGCGCCGGAGCAGGCGCACCTGGCGTTGCGTTAGGATGATCGTGCGATTCGCCAGCCCGCTTTCTCGCTGCACCTGGATGATCATCGACCCAGCGTGCGGCGTGTAGATGTTGCCGTACCCGCGCCCCGACAGTTTTTCGCTGGACTCTTTCGTCACATCGCGTCTCGTCGGCTTCCTAGAATGAGATCGAGCAATCGATCAAGATCGTCGGCGGAATAGAAGACGATCTCGATTGCGCCGCGTCCCGAGTCGCGTTGTGAAATCGACACGTCGGTCTGCAGAAGGCGACGGAGCTCCTCGCCCGCGCGGCGAATCGCGGGGGGCGTTTCGCTCTTGACTGCTCCGCGTCGTGCGCGCGGCCGGGGCCGAGCGGCGTGTCCGGCGCGGGCGCGCTCCTCGACATCACGGACGGTGAGGCCGTGGACGACGATCTCGTTGGCGAGGGTGGTGAGTTGGCGTTCGTCGGTTATGGCGAGAAGCGCTCGGGCGTGTCCGAGAGTGATGTGGCCGTCCTGGAGGATGCGGCGGACAGTCTCAGGTAAACCTAGCAGCCGCAATATGTTAGCTATTGTCGTCCGATCCTTCCCAACGAGCTCCGCGATCTGCTGTTGCGTTAATGTAAAGTCACTGATCAGACGCTGATATCCTTGGGCTTCTTCGATCGGATTGAGGTTTGACCGTTGGAGGTTCTCGACAAGGGCCAAGGTTAGCAGCATCTGGTCGTCGATGGCCTTTACGACAGCCGGGATCTCTTCCCATCCGATTCGAGTCGCAGCACGGAGGCGGCGCTCCCCCGCGATCAGCTCGAAGCCATCTCCGTTGGGCCTTGGGCGCACGACAATCGGCTGTAGCAAGCCATTCGCCTTGAGACTCGCTTCGAGCTCCGCGAGTTCGTTCGGTTTGAACTCAACGCGCGGCTGATATGGATTGGGATGAATGCGCGCCACCGCGATTCGCTGAAGCTCCTGGCGCTCCGCCGCGTCTGCAGTACTTGCAGTCGGGCGGGTTGCGAGCAGCGCTTCAAGCCCGCGGCCCAGTCGTCGGGGCTTTTCAGTGGACATGAGGGAGATTTGGTAGAATGGCCTTGAACGGGATCATGTCAGCCCCGGATTTTGAAATACGAGTACTCGTCCGAATGGCGAAGCAGACGACGAGAGCTCCGGCTTCCTAGTCTGCTCGCGCGACGTCCGGTGACGGTGGTTCGGCGACCAGGGCGGCCGGTGTGAAGTCGCCGCTGCGCCGGTATCGTTCGAGCAGCTCCCGGGCGACGCTAACATACGCCTGCGCACCCGCGGAGGCGACGTCGTAGAGAATGATGGGCTTCCCGAAACTAGGCGCTTCGGCGAGCCGAACATTTCGGGGGACGACGGCGTCGAACACCTTGGGACCAAAGTATTCGCGCGCGTCTGCTGCTACCTGGCGCGAGAGATTGAGCCTCGCGTCATACATGGTCAGGAGAACGCCATCGATGGCGAGGTCCGCGTTCACTCCACGCTGGATCATGTGCACCGTGTTCAGCAGCTGCGAGAGTCCCTCGAGCGCGTAGTACTCGCACTGAACCGGTATCAGAATGGCATCCGCCGCAGCGAGCATGTTCACGGTCAGGAGCCCGAGCGACGGCGGGCAATCAATCAGAATCAGATCGTAGCGGGAGCGAACCGGAGCAATCGCGTCTCGCATCGCGAGCTCACGCCGCGGACTATCGACGAGCTCTACTTCGGCGCCTGCGAGATCCGGTGTCGCGGGCGCGACGTCCAGGTGCGCGAACTGTATGCTCCTAAGGATGACCTCGGCGAGTGAGCACTCACCGATCAGCGCGTTGTAGACGGTTCGCGGCACGCGCTCGCCATCAAGGCCAACCCCGCTCGTCGCATTGCCCTGAGGGTCGCCATCAACGAGAAGGGTTCGCTGCTCTGCAACGGCAAGACTAGCAGCGAGATTGACGGCCGTGGTTGTCTTTCCCACGCCACCCTTCTGATTGGCGATCGCGATGACCCTAGCCATCAGTCGATTCCGTCCATCTATGGGTCGGGGACAGTCTTTCGCGCGCCGCCAATATAATCAGAGATTGTTTAGCGGAAGACATCTTTCTGTTTCACGTGAAACATCCCCCGTGCCGGGTGCCCGTTGTTTCATGTGAAACGCCCGCAAGAATAAAGCGTGCGATAGCGACAGTTACACAGCAGCAACGCGCTAGCAAAGCGCCAAATAGCCGAATTTCCTATGGCGTATATCGCCAAACACCCGATACCTCTACGGCTACTGTCTCACTACCGGGGCTGATCGGGGTTGACTCACCGGCCGCGAGCGACATCCGCGCGCGGAACGCAATCGGTTGCGCGCCCGACTGCGACGTGAGCTCGATCAAATCGCCTAACCGGCCGCCGGCGCCTCGCGCCATGGCCTCTGCATCCCCCCGTGCGCGCTGGACCGCGATGGCTAACGCAGCGCGCCGCGCGTCATCCTCGTTCGACGACGAGAAGTCCAGCGAGTTGATGGCATTGGCGCCGTGGCCGAGTGCCGCATCGATGATGGCGCCCAGCCGATCGATCTTCTCCACGTCGACGCGCACGGTGTTCGACACCGTGTACCCGATGATGCGCGGCGTCCGCTCCGTGTTGTTCACCGGCGCGCTCTCGGGATACACGCTGTATTCCACCGTCGAGATCTGCTGATCGGTGATGCCTAACGACTTGAGCGCGTCGACCACCGCGCGCTGCTTCTGCGCGTTCTCCGCGCTCGCTTGTGCGGCCGTGGCCGCCTTCGTCTGGACACCAATCGACAGCGTCGCGCGATCCGGCGTAATGCGCGCCTCGCCGTGCCCGGTCGCCGTGATCGTCGGCACTCGTGCGCTCATTCGATCGGCGGTGCCCGTCTCCTGCGCCTGCAGCGGATACGCGATCGCAATCCCCAATAACACGGCAACGATTCTCATCGCACCCTCCCGTGATCAGTCCGGTTCTCGAGCGCAGCGGCGTACTAAGTAGCAAAATGCGGATAAATAGCGCGCGGCGGGTCAGGTGTCGGATGCGGGCGCCAAGACGTCGCGCGCAGTGGCCGCCGCCCGCGACGCCGGACGCTTCGTCACCTCGAGCACCAGGTTTTGCAGATCGCTCGGGCTGATACCCGGAATGCGGGCGGCCTGCGCCAGCGTCAGCGGACGGATGGCGCCCAACTTTTGGCGCGCCTCGAACGACACGGAATGCATGCCGTCGTACACGATGTCGGCGCCTAACGCAAAGTCGCCCATGCGCTGCAAACGCGAGGCCTGTACCCGCTCCCGCTCGAAGTAGCCGGCATACTTGAGCTCCAGCTCCGCCGATGCCACGGCGTCCGGCGACAAATCACCGCGGATGCCCGTCGATCGCATGAGCGCATCGAGTGAGACCCCGTGCCGCTTCGCCAACTCGGCCACACGAACCGCGTGCGCCAGTGGCGCGCTCCCGGCCGCCCGCAGCAGGGGATCCGCCTCCGCCGGCTCGGCGCTGGTGTCGCGGGCCAGACGCAGGGCGTGGTCCTCATCGGCCAGCCGATGCTCGACCGCGGCGATCTCGCGCGCCGAAAGCATACCCAGTGCCACGGCCCGCGGCGACAGACGGCGGAGCGCGTTGTCCTGTCTCACCGTTAGGCGAAACTCCGAACGCGACGTGAACAGTCGATACGGCTCGTCGACCCCGCGCGTTACCAGGTCGTCAATGAGGACGCCAATGTACGACGTCTCGCGCCCAAGAATGAACGGACCGTCGCCGCGCGCGGCGAGAGCCGCGTTGATGCCGGCCACGACACCCTGTGCGGCTGCCTCTTCGTACCCCGTCGTTCCGTTGATCTGGCCAGCGAGATACACGCCGCCGAGCGCCTTGAGCTGCAGCGCGGAGTCGAGCTGCACCGGCGGATAGTAGTCGTACTCGATCGCGTACCCGGCGCGCGTCATCCGCGCCTGCTCGAGACCAGGGACGGCGTGCAGGAACTGCAGCTGCACATCGACCGGCAGTGATGTCGACAAACCGTTGACGTAGAGCTCGGCCGTGTCATGTCCTTCCGGTTCGAGAAAGACCTGGTGGCGCTCGACGTCGGGGAACTTGACGATCTTGTCCTCGACACTCGGGCAATATCTGGGACCGCGCGACGCGATCGCGCCGCCGTACATGGCCGAGCGGTCGATGTTCTCGCTGATGATCCGTTTCACCTCGCCGCCGGCGTGCGTGATCCAGCACGGCAATTGCGCAGGATGCCTCGTGGCGGATTCGGTGCGACGCGGTGTACCCCAGAAGTGCGACCAGGAAAAGTCGAACGCGTCGACTTCGCTGTCCTGCCGCTGCAAGCGCGAGAGATCGACGGATCGTCCATCCACGCGCGGTGGTGTGCCGGTCTTGAATCGCGCGACCTCGAGGCCGAGCTCCTCGAGCTGCTGTGCGAGATGAATGGCCGGCGCGTCGCCGGCGCGTCCGCCTGCGAGCTTGGTGTCGGTTCCGATATGGATGCGGCCGCGCAGGAATGTGCCGGCGGTGATCACGACGCTGCGCGCCGTGAAGCGCCTTCCTTCGAGTGTCTCGACGCCTAACGCGCGGCGCGAGTCGGCGTCGATCAACAAGCGCGCGACCGTGCCTTGAATCGTGTGGAGGGTCGGATGCTCCTCGAGGAGCGATCTGACCGCGCGTCGGTAGAGCCCTCGATCGCACTGTGCCCGCGGTGCCCAGACAGCCGGGCCCTTGCTCCGATTCAGCATGCGGAACTGCAGCATGGCGAGGTCAGTCGCGCGACCCATGATGCCACCGAGTGCGTCGACCTCTCTCGCCACCGTCCCTTTTGCAATGCCTCCGATCGCGGGATTGCACGACATCTGCCCGATCGTTTCGAGCGCGGCGGTGATGAGCCCGACCCTCGCGCCGAGTCGGGCGGCGGCGACCGCGGCCTCAGTGCCCGCATGGCCGGCGCCGATGACGATGACGTCGAGATCCAGCTCGGCTCGTGGTGTCGAGACGGTCGATGCGAGGGCCAAGGGTGCGCTCATGCGCGAAAGGTAATCGGCCCGTGCAACGGTGTATCCGGCCGAGTGGACACGCGGCACTCGTGGCGACAAACTTTCGCTATGCCACTTTCGCTTCCTTCGGATGCGCCCACGATGCTGATTCGCAAGGCCGCATTCGAGCGCTCGGGCTTGGTTCGCAGCGCCATCGACGAACGGTTCGCCCTCACGCCCGATGAGTTCCGCGTGGAGGGCGACATCGTCGCCATTGGACCACTGCACGAAGACGACGCGATCATCGCGCTAACGGAACAGCTCGAGTCCGTCGGTTTGGTCTACTACGATGATTTCGTCGAGATGAGCGGCAACTGGCCCGCGTGGTTAGGCGTCTGGGTGAGCGGTGGCCCGCGCGACGGCTGATGAGGCGTCAGGTCTTGACGTCGTGGCGCGTCTGTTCCTGCGTGTGCGGCTGCGGCGAAAGCGGGCCGTTTCGGAGCATGCCTTCCCAGTTGCACGCATAGCACCAACTGGTGCGGAACCAGGGCATGAGCAGGTTCCACCCGCGAGACTGAATGCGCAGCGTCGGAGTGTCGCAGTTCGGACAGCGATCGCCGTCCGGGAGCAAGCAGAGGAAGAAAACGGTCGCCGCGACGATGCGTAGCACGACAAACACGATGAAGACAATCCCAAAGATCAACGCATCCGACATCGGCGCACCTCGCAATGCACCATATACGGAGTGCCGGCTGAGCGCGCAAGCGCCCTCGTCCGGATCGCGTAGCAGCTCGTTCCCGCTATGACGGCAGCTCGAGTTGTTTGGCGATCGTCGCCCAGCGCTCGACATAGGCCACGCCGTTCTCCACGCGCTCGATCACTACTTCAGCGTCGACGGCAATGGATGTTCCGTCGAGACTGGTGGCTGTCGCAATCTGACGCCGGCCCTCGAGCTCAAACGCAATCTCTCCTCCGTGTGACCCATCGAGTGGTCGAGTCACGCGAGCAAGGTGTCCCTGAAGAAGGTACCGTTCATCGGGAATGTCTCGTGCCGCACTCGGCACTGCCCAACCGGCGATGACCGCGACCATGGCGATGCCGCCCGCCAGGGCGGCGACTGCAGCAATGGCCAGCAGCGCGCCGGCTTGAAGGGAGGTGTACTTGGCGAGTGGGTACCCGACGATTCCGAACAGCACCGCGCCAGTACCGAGCGTCGGCAGGTTCAAGTACCTAACCCAGCGGCCGCGACGCTGTTCGCGGTCGATACCGGCGATCATGCTGACCACGCCCAGCACCAGGCCGCCAATAAAGAACGAGAGGAAAAGTGCGCGCATATCCGAGACGCAATTAGCGGAAGGTTAATACTGCGCCGATAGTGGCGCGATACTGCTCACGATGACTTGGGGCCGAGCCCAACGAGATCGAGCAGCGCGAGCGCGTTCGTCGAGGTCGCGAGGCCTTGGCGGAGTCGGTAGTCGAAGTGCAAGACCGGCGTGCCGGTTGTTCGATCGATGGAATCGGCAAACGACACGCAGCGCGCCGCACTCTGGGTTGGCCCTGCTGAAGCAAGCGTGAGATCATGCGATGTTACGACTCCAATCGCACCGGCCTCGAGAAGATGTTCCAGTACGATGCGGGCGGCAACACGCCGCTCGGAGGAGTTCGTGCCATGCAGGATCTCGTCGAACAGAAAGAGGACCGGCGGTTGGCCGGGCACTTGTGCGCGCGCAGCATCGACCACGCTCTTGAGACGTCGAAGCTCGGCCATGAAGAGTGAAACGCCGTTGGCGAGTGAGTCCTCGATGCGAATGCTGGTGTACACGCGCAGTATGTGCGACCGGTAGCGAGACGCGCATACCGGTCCGCCTGCTTGTGCAAGGACGCAGTTGACTCCGATGGCGCGCAAGAGCGTGCTCTTGCCCGACATATTCGATCCGGTGATGAGGAGGAACGTGCCCGGAGGACCGACGGTGACATCGTTGGCGACGCGTTCGGCATCGGCGATGAGCGGGTGCCCAAGGTCCGCGGCCTCGAGCGTCACGGGGGCGTCCTCATGAACGTCGGGGAAGGTCCACTGTGGTTGGCCATGAGCGAGTGTCGAGAGCGCAGTGAGCGCTTCGAACTCGCCCAAGGTGCTGAGCCATCCGCGCACGTGTCGACCCGCCGTTCGCTTCCATGTGTCGAACGCCGCACCCACGTGGAAGTCCCAGAGGAACAGCCAGTCGAGGGCAAAGTGAAGCATGGGCGACTGACGCACGTCAGCCCAGGCGGCGATGCGCTCCACGCGGCCAAGAGCCGCACCGGCGCCGGGCACTTCTCGGAGGGTGGCGGCGAGGGTCGTGAGACGGGGCGCTTCGAACGTGGCGCCGGCGATGACGTCGAGCATGGCCCGGTGTCCGCCTAACGCAGCGAACGAGATCCCCGGAATCGCGCTGCTGTCTTTCGTGCTGCGCCGGACGGCGACACGGAACAAACGCCCGGCCACCACGACAGCCAACCACCAGGGATAGGCGACGAGTGACGCCGCCTGCAGCAGCATCGCGGCGACGATAATCGCCGTGAGCGTCCGTCCGAACCACAGCAAGGCGGGTCGGTCGGCGAGTGAACCTTCCGATTCGCACCAGACGACAAAGCGTTCGAGCGCCGCAGGATCGAGCTCGCCGACACCGATCGCGAGAACGCCGAGCTCGACGCGGACATCGTCGCGAGTTGCGAGCTCGCGTACTGCGAGCTGCCGCGCCGCAATAACTCTGGCGGGTGGTGGGGCGCTACGGAGCCACTCAAGCAACGTCGGGCGGCCCGGAGCGGACGATGTAACGTCGAGCAGTTGTAGGAGGCTCGATGGTCCGGTGATCGCCAGGTCCGATGCGAACGGGTGGTTCGCAATCTCGTTGGCAGGAGCTAGGGGGAGCGCAGCCCAGTCTCGCGCGATGCGATGGACGGCGCGCTCATGGTAGATGCGACGATGCTCGAGTGCGGTGAACGCGGCCCGGGTCGCCCGATGGCGGCGGACAAGCAGCGCGAACGCGGCGAGCGTGACGACGCCCGCGACCACCGACGCCCACGGGAGCGGCGCGGCGGGCGTGACGGCCCACGCGCACGCGAGCACGAACAGCGCAAACGCCGCGAGGCGATAACGTCCGATCCGGCGTGCCGCGGCGGACACGACGGCTGCTTGCGTGGCGCTTTGCTCCGCGCGTCCACGGTGCCAGTCGGCAGGCGTCGCGCGGCCGGTCGCGTTAGGCGTGGCGGCTGTCATGGGCGTGCCGTCGCGCGCTGCAGGGCGTCGCCGAGGAAGTCGATCGTCCGCGCCTCCGCATAGTAGATCGGCCGCCAGGGCGCGACGCCCGAGATGAATCCCACGTGTCCGCCCTTGGCTACGAACTCGGCCTGCAACGCGGCATTCGTTCGCGCAATCGCTCGCACCTCATCGAGCACGGGCGACGGGAGAAACGGATCATCGACGGCATTGAGGAGCAGCGTCGGAACGCGCACGCGTTCGAGCCATCGGATGGAGCTCGATTTGTCGTAGTACTCGCGGGCATCGCGAAAGCCGTGGATGGGAGCCGTGACGATATCGTCGAAATCCCAGAGCGTCGACGCACGCGCGATGGCGACCGGATCGAGGCGGCCGGGGAAGCGCGTGGCCTTTCCTAACGCCTTCCTTCGCAGGCTCCGCAGGAAGTACGACTCGTAGAGTTTGGAGAAACCGCCCTGCAAATGCTTTGATCCGCGGGCGAGATCGAACGGCACAGAGACGGCGGCAGCCGCAACGATCTGAGACGGCGTGCACCCGGCTTGCTCCCCGAGCCACTTGAGCATCACGTTGCCACCGAGCGAGACTCCCGTTAGGACAATCGGTTGACTCGGCTGCGTCGCGATCAATTTGCGCAGGACGAAGTCAATGTCGCCGGTTTCGCCCGAGTGATACGAGCGCAACAGTCGGTTGGGCTCGCCGCCGCACGAGCGAAACACGAGAACGTCGGCGGCCCATCCTCGACCGCGCGCCGCGGCGAGTAGACCGCGCGCGTAATGCGACTTGGACGAGCCTTCGAGGCCGTGCAGAATTACCAAACGTGGCTGTCCATCTCGCGCATCGAGTCGATCGATGTTCAGGAAGTCGCCATCGGGCGTGTCCCATCGCTCGCGCCGTGTGTCCACGTGTTGTCGCACGCGGATCATCTTGCCCCACAGCGTTTGGAGGTGGGCGCCGGGCACCCACCACGCGGCGCGGTAGCGGAGTGGAGTGCTCACGCGGCTGAGCGCGACGTGTTGACCATATAGATTCCGTACACGCAGATATTCTCGCTCCTCGACGGCCAGGCATGGAAGTGCAGATCTTCGGCACGCGCAAATGCGCTGACACGCGAAAAGCGCAACGGTTCTTTTCCGAGCGCCGCGTGCGAGCGCATTTCGTGAATCTCTCTGAGCGGCCGGCATCGCGCGGGGAGCTCATGCGATTCGCTCAACGATTCGGTGTGTCGACGTTGGTCGACGTCGAATCGCCGCGCTACACGGATCTCGGACTCCGCGCCGCGCGCCTTTCCGACGAGCGGTGGCTGGCTCTTTTGGTCGACGAGCCATTGCTGTTGCGAACGCCGCTGGTTCGGTGCCAGCAACGGCTGACGGTCGGCCTCGCGGAATCCGAGTGGGCGTCGTGGATCAGCGGCTCGTGATCGGCGAACGCTCCCGTACGGTATGACACAGCTGTCGATGGCCCAGGTCGCAATCACGTTCGGAGCGGATCCGCTGCTCACGGACGTGACGTTCACCGTGAGCGCCGGTGAGCGCTGGGGCATCGTCGGCCGCAACGGTTCCGGAAAGACGAGTTTGTTCCGGCTCATCATGGGAAGCATGGAGCCGTCGACGGGCCAAATCAGCCGGACGAGCGGGCTTCGGCTGGCGCTCCTCGAGCAACTCCGCGACTTCGGCGAGGCGCGCACCGTGTGGGACGCTGTGGCGGCGCCGTTCGCACCACTTATTGCGCTCGAGCGTTCGTTAGGCGAACAAGCCGAGCGGATCGGCGCGCTCGGCGATCGCGTGACCGCGGAAGACCTCGACGCGTACGCCCATGACCTCGAGCGCTTCGAGCATCAGGGCGGCTACACCTATTCGTCGCGCGTCGATGCGGTGTTGCACGGACTGGGTTTCGATCCGGAGCGCTCGCGCGCCCAGTCGGTAGACACGCTGAGCGGTGGCGAGCGCGGACGCGTCGCACTGGCGCGGCAACTGATGACGCCGGCCGATGTGCTGCTCCTCGACGAGCCGACGAATCACCTCGACCTCGAGACCTCGTCGTGGCTCGAGGCCTATCTGCGGGATGCCGGCGAGACGGTGCTGGTCATAAGCCACGATCGCGCCTTTCTCGACGGCGTGGTCGATCACGTCCTGCACCTGGAGGACGGGCGCGCGTCCGCCTACAGCGGGAATTATCGCGCGTTCGTGCGACAACGCGATGAGCGCCGCCTCACGCAGCAGCGCGCGTACGTCCAGCAGCAGCGCGCGATAGCAGGCGAGGAGGACTACATTCGCCGGAACATCGCCGGCAACAACAGTCGCCAGGCGAAGGGGCGACGCACCCGCCTGGAGCGTATGCCGAGATTGAGTGCACCCCCGAGCGAGGAAGACGTGATGGCGTTCCGGTTGTCCGCCACCGAGCGCGGCGGCGACCAGGTCATGGTCGCAGACCGCGCGCGCGTCGCACAAGCGGGCCGCACGCTCATCGAGGACTTCTCGGCGACGGCGCGCCGCGGGGACGTGATCGGCCTCGTGGGCGCGAACGGCGCAGGGAAGTCCTCGCTTTTGCGCGCGGCGCTCGGCGAGCTCACGCTCGAGAGTGGAACGATTCGGTTAGGCGGATCGATTGCGGCGGCGTACTATCGGCAGGAGCTCACGCAGGTGCCGCCGGGTCGTTCGCTGCTGGACGTGATCGCGACGCTCAGACCGCTCTGGGGTCGGGGCGCGATCTTGAGCCATCTCGCGCGGTTCGGCTTCACGGGAGACACCGTGCAGCGGAGCACTGACACGTTGTCAGGCGGCGAACGTGCACGGTTGGCGCTCGCCATGCTGATGCTCGCGCACGCGAATCTGATCTTGCTCGACGAGCCGACCAATCATCTTGACGTCGAGTCGATCGAGACCCTCGAGGATGCGCTCTCGGCATACGACGGCACGATCGTGCTCGTCAGCCACGACCGTGCGCTGCTGCGGAGCCTCGCGACGCGCGTCTGGTCGCTCGAGGATCGCCGCATCGTCGACTTTGACGGAGGGTTCGCCGACTGGGAGCAGTGGGTGAGGGAGCGGAGCCGGGCCGCGGCACGCGCAAAGCCCGAATCGACGCGCCCGACGCGCGAAGAGCGCAGAGAGGCCGCGGCGAGAGAGCAGCGTCGGGTCGACGAACGTACGAATCGCGCGTCGCGCCGGGCCCTCGAAGCCGCCGAAGCGGACGTCATGCGCATCGATGCGCGTGTCGCGTCGCTCACCTCGTTGCTCGAGGATCCGGCGCTTTACGACTCCCCATCCGGAATCGAGCGCGCTCGCGAACTGAGCGCCGAGCTCGATTCGGCAAAGCGCGAACTGGACACGGCGGTCGGCAAGTGGGAGGACATTGCGAACGACGACTGACATGCGGCGTCAGAATTCGCCAATGAAGCCGATCTCCGGCTCGAGATGGTAGCCGAATTTCTCTTGCACGCGTTGCTGTGCGGTGGCGATTACGGCGCGTACGTCGGCCGCAGTGGCGCGACCAAGATTGACGATGATGTTGGCGTGGATCGTCGAGATCTGCGCATCGCCGCAGCGATACCCTTTGAGACCGCACTGGTCGATGAGTCGGCCGGCGCCGACGCCTTCGATCTTCTTGAAGATCGATCCCGCGCTGGGAAACCAGTCGAGCCACGGGTGACGTGCGCCACGCCAACTGAGGTTCTCCTCCATTATGCGGCGCATCGCCGCGGGGTCGCCCGAGGACAATTTCAACGTCGCCGTGAGGACGACGTCGCGACGATGATGAAAGACCGTGTCGTCGTATCCGAACTCGACGTACGACGCGTCGACGGAGCGGCGCGATCCGTCTTCGGCGAGAATCTCGCAGCAGTCGAACACTTCGGCGAGGAACATCGTGCGCGACCGCTCGGGCGCCGGCGAGAGAAAGTGCAGATTCTGCCACACCGCGCCGCCTAACGAACTAGGGATCCCGACGTAATGCTCCAGTCCGGACCAGCCGCGCCGCACGGCTTCCAGGATCAAGTCCCGCATGATCGTCCCGCTTTCTGCGCACACGCGGCCGTCATCGAACCATCGCGAATGCGAGGCCGCATTCCGAATGACGACTCCGCGGAATCCGAGGTCGCCGACCAGGATGTTTGCGCCGAGGCCGAGCACGAACCACGGGACGCCGGCCTCGCGCACGGTGCTAACGGTGGTCGCCAACTCGTCCGCGCTCTGGACTTCGACGAACAGATCGGCGGGTCCACCGATCTTGAAGGTCGTGTAGGGCGCGAGCGCCATACCGGCGCGTATGCGCGCGGGATCCAAGCACGATCCCAGGCGCGCGGCGGTGTCGGCGTACGGCGTGGTGCTCGAGGTCATCGTGAGAATCAAGAAATCAGCGGGAGAGATGGAGCGCCAGTCTGGTCGTGCTCAGGTGGTCTGTGCGCCATTCCGCGTCGGACCCGAGATCGGTGGCGTTCGCCGACCGAGCAAGCCTTGCACGTCGGACAGCGTTCCGCCGGCGGCGCACAGCGCAACCAGTGCACGATGGACGAGATGCGCGACTTCCTCACTCGCGGCGGCCAGGTCCTCGGTCGCGCACGTCGTGATCGCGTGCGCTGCCTCCTCGCCTAACTCGCGGAGCCGTGCCCTTACCGCACCGACATCGGATGCACGGCGGTCGATCGGTGTGTCGATCTCATCGCTCGCCGGATGGGCGAAGCAGGACGGTGCCCCGGTATGGCAAACCGGGCCAGTGGGCGACACGCGCGCCAATAGCACGTCGCCATCACAGTCGCACTCGAGCGACACGACTCGCTGCCTGCTGCCGGTGTTGGGCCCCCACCGCCCGCCGAGCCGAGTGTCGCACTGGAGGTGGCCGGTCGCCAGCGTCTGCACGATCGACTCCCGGTCGGCGCGGGCGACCATCAGCACGTCACCGGTCGTCGCGTTCTGCGCGACGACCGTGACGAACCCGGCGTTCTGCGAAAAGTCGAGTTGGGACAGATCGAACATGGTCGCTCCGCGCGCATCGCGCGTGGTCGGTGTCGCGCCTAACGTACAGAGGAGACGCCGGCGGCTGCGTCGTCATTGCTGCGAGAAGTGCTCTGCCAGAATGCGTGCGTCGAGGCCGCCCGTCGCGAGCGCCCAGCCGACGATCGCCGCCGAGACCCCACGTTCCTCGAGATCGCGCAGCTCGGACTGCGTGGTGATCCCACCGGCCGCGATCACCGGATGCAGCGACATCTCCGTTAGATCTTCCATGAGGAAGAGGTCGGTCCCGCGCATGCGCCGGTCGTGCTGCGCCACAGTCACGATCACCGCGGCAAGCGGTAACTCGTTCCAGTCCTCGACCATGCTCAGCACGTCGCGCGGCGTCGTGCGGCGGTCCGGCGTTGCCACCCGTCGGTCGCGCACGAGCGCGGACACCACGACGCGACCCGGAAATTGGACGGCTACGTCGCCGAGCCAACTCGCGTCCTCGATTGCGCGCGTACCGACGATTACACGCTCGGCTCCCGCTTGGAGAAGACGATCCACGTCGTCCATGGTTCGGACATCCCCGGCCACCTGGATCGCCGCATCGATCCTGTGCAGCAACGATGTGATGACCGCCGCGTTGGCACCGCGGCCTGCGGCAGCATCCAGGTCGGTGACGTGAAGACGGGCGAATCCCATCGCCGCCCACGATCGCGCAACCTCGATTGCGTCGGCAAGCTGCACGGATTCACCGTCGCGGAGGTTAAGGGCTGGAATGACGATCAACAGACCTCTCCTCGGGACGCGCGGTCCATTGGCGCCGCGATGGTCGTTAGTCGAACCCAACTGCGCGACGTGACAATCGGAAAGTATCGCGTGCCGTCGCCCGAGGCACGTGCGCGCTCGGGTGAGAAAAGAGCGGCCCGTCCATCGATGGTGGGCGGGCCGCCTGCCAGCGTTCACATCATCCGTGATGCACCCGCCGATTTACTCGACTGCCACCTCGAAACAACACTGCGGCCGTTCGCCATGGTCGCAACATTCGCGCACGGGTGCGCCGACGGCTTCGCTGAGCAGCATCTCCACGGAGCCGCAGACCTCCGGGTGACCGCGCACTGCCGCACCGAGCGGACAGCCGTAACCCCGAATTCGCAGAACACCGTCCTGCGATTCGATTGATGTTGCGCCGCCCAACTCCTCGAGCAGACCGGCCGCGCGTTCCACTCGCTCGCGGCGCGTTCCACTCGCTCGCGTTTTGTCCTGCGCGAGCCTCTTCCCGACCGTTTGCATGAGGCCCTGTAGCTCGATCGGGCTCATCCGCTCGGAGAGAACATCCATCAAGCGGGCGAACACCACCACGTAGGCGCGCGACAGCAGCTGATTCGTTTCGTCTGTCGCCCGATACGTGTGCGCCGGCTTTCCGACAGAGCCTCGCTTGGGCACGTCCTGCTCGACGAGTCCGTCGCGCTCGAGCGACGCGAGGTGGGCTCGAACGGCGTTATCGGTGAGATGGAGATCGCGGGCGATCTGGTCTACCGTGAGCGCGGCCCGTCTGAGGAGCCTGACAATACGCCCGCGCGTGCTGGCGTAAAACTTCCGGTTCCAACGAGTTACGCTGTTCATAGTGGCGGTCCTTGTCGTATCGGTCAGGATAATAGTCGGCACAACGAAACACAATATCTACACGATTTGATTGACAAATTGTCATAACGCAGATCATCTTCTGCGCACGACATATCCCGGGATGAGATGAGTGGCTCGGGACCACAATCCAGTACGAGGAGGAGGATGTCATGCTAAAGATGGTATCCATCGCTGCAGTCGTGGGGCTCGCATCCGCGTTCGCGATGCCGGCGACGCACGCGCCGAAACCGCATCGGCCCAATGCCGCGACCGCCACGGTGAGTCGCGTGGCGCTCGACGACCCCACCATTGTTGCGATCTTTGAGGAAGCGAACACCGCGGACATCGAGACGAGTGGTCTCGCCGCGTCCCGCGGCAGCAGCAAGGACGTGCGAGATTTGGGCAAGCAGTTCGCGCACGACCATACGGAAGTCCGGCAACAGGCTCGCGATCTGGCGAAAAAACTCGGCGTGAAGCCGACGCCGCCGAAACCGGACCAGGGAGCGGAGGCGGCTGCTACCGCGCTCAAGGAGCTGAAGACGAAGCACGGCGCCGATTTCGACAAGGCGTATCTCGAGCACGAGGTCGCCTACCATCAGCAGGTGATCGACGCGCTCAACAACACGCTGCTACCGGCCATTCAGAACGCGGAGCTCAAGGCTTTCGTGCAGAAAGTTGTCCCGGCCTTCGAGGGACATCTGGCGGCCGCAAAGAATTTGCAACAGAAGGTCGGACAGTAAATACGATGCTCGCGGCTCCGCGCCTTGAAGTGTGGCCGTGGTGCCTGTAACTCTGCGACCATACGTCACCGAGCTTTTGCAATGAGCAGCGAGCAGCAACAGTTAGCTGGACCCGATCTCACGTTAGGCATCCCTCTCACCGCTCTTGCCGATGGCGTGATGCTGCTCGGTCATGCCAACGGCGAAGCGGTGCTGATGGTGCGCCGCGGCGAGGAGGTGCTGGCGATGGGCGCCGTGTGCTCGCACTACAGCGGGCCACTGGCGGAAGGATTGCTCGAGGGCGACCACGTGCATTGTCCGTGGCACCACGCGTGCTTTGATCTGCGCACGGGCGAGGCGTTGCGGGCGCCGGCGCTCAACCCCGTCGCGTGTTGGCGGGTCGAGGTGCGCGCTGGCAAGGCACGCGTAACGGGAAAGATCGAGCGTGAGCCGTTGGCGCCGACTCCGAACCGATCTCCCCGCAGCGGGCAACAGCCTGGCAGCATCGGGATCATCGGCGGCGGCGCCGCGGGCAACGCCGGCGCCGAG
The DNA here is from genome assembly GCA_025927495.1 of Gemmatimonadaceae bacterium. GTDB lineage: Bacteria > Gemmatimonadota > Gemmatimonadetes > Gemmatimonadales > Gemmatimonadaceae > JADGGM01. Next base: position 10,338 of record JAICLH010000001.1, on the reverse strand, counting down.
ATGCTGCGGCGCGAGGGATACGACGGAACCATTACGGTAATCGACGCAGATGGCGATTCGCCGTACGACCGCCCGAATCTCTCCAAGGATTTCCTGGCCGGCAACGCGCCGGAGGAATGGATTCCCCTGCGGCCGCCCGGATTCGACGAAGCGAACGGAATCGACATCGTGCGCGGACGCGTCGCGTCGTTCGACCCGAAGCACAAGCGCGTGATGCTCGAGGGCGGTGCCGAGCACCGGTTTGACCGCGTATTGCTCGCAACGGGTGCGAGCCCGGTCCAACTCCGCGTACCGGGTTCCGATTCACCGCGTGTGCACTATCTGCGTTCGCTCGGGGACAGCAGGGCGATCATTGCGTCGGCGGCGGGAGCGAAGCGCGCGATCGTGATTGGCGCGAGTTTCATCGGACTCGAAGTAGCCGCCTCGCTGCGCGCGCGGGGGCTTGACGTGCACGTGGTTGCGCCTGAGGCCTTACCGCTCGAGAAGGTGCTCGGTCCGGAGTTGGGCCAGTTCATCAAAGCCCTGCACGAGGAGCACGGCGTCGTGTTCCACCTCAAGCACACCGTCGCATCGGTGAGCGCGGACGGCGTCGTGTTGGACGACGGACGCTCGCTATCCGGCGAGCTGATCGTGGCCGGTATCGGCGTTCGGCCTAACGTCGCGCTCGCCGAAGCGGCGGGCCTGGCAATGGACCGCGGGCTCTCCGTGAACGACACACTCGAGACTAACGCCCCGGGCGTTTTCGCGGCCGGGGACATCGCGCGGTTCCCGTATGCGTGGACCGGCGAGCGCATCCGTGTCGAGCACTGGGTTGTGGCCGAGCGACAGGGTCAGGCGGCGGCGCGGAACCTACTCGGCGCGCGGGAACCTTTCCGGTCGATTCCGTTTTTCTGGAGCGCCCACTACGACGTCACGATCGACTACGTCGGCTATGTGTCGAGCTGGGATGGCACCGAGATCCAGGGATCGATCGAGAACCGAGATTGTGCCGTCGCCTTTCGCAGCAAAGACAAGACGCTAGCCGTGGCGACCATTTTTCGCGACCATGTAAGCCTTGCGGCCGAAGTCGCAATGGAGCGCGGTGACAGCCACGCAATGGGCCTTCTGCTAACGAATTCGAAGTAAGAGCGACGTGATGAGTGCGCCGGAGCTGCTGACGTGTTGGCTCTGAAGTTTGTTCAACGTTGAATCGTCGAACGGAGTGTCCGTTTCTTTCTTCACTCGCCGGCCCCGGGGGATTTATGCGCGCTTCAATGGTCATCATTCTCGCCTCGCTCGTAGTTGTCGGTTGCGGCGGAGGCGGCGGCAGCACTGTAACCCCGCCACCACCTGCGGTCTTCACCAGCCTCCAGGTCCAGCCGGACACGCAAACCATCTTCGGCGCGCCCGGCACGCAGACGCAGATGTCTGCAACGCCACTCGATCAGAACGGGCACCCGATGTCAGGGTTGGGCGCAGCGACCTGGTCGTCGAGCGACGAATCGATCGCGACGGTCAATGGGAGCGGCCTGGTCACGTCGGTTGCGCTTGGCGGACCCGTGACGATCTCAGCGTCGCTCACGTCGGGTGGCGTCACCAAGAACGGCTCTGGAACCGTGAGCGTAGCGGACTTCCGGACGGCAGACACAGTTACAGCGACAACGGGACAGCAGTTCACTCCGGCCGACGTCACGATCAAAGCGGGCGGAACGGTGACCTGGGTGTTCCAATCGCTCGCCCACACGGTCACGTTCAATCAGCCGGCGCCTCCGGGAACGCCTGCGGATCTCGGTACCGTCGCATCGCCGTACTCGAACACCAAGATCAGTCGGACATTCACGACGGCGGGCACGTTCAGCTACCATTGCTCGATTCACCCCGGCATGACCGGCGTCGTGCACGTGCAGTAGGCGAAAAATATGGTGCCTTAGAGGCGGGAGCGCCGCGTTGCGACGCTCCCGCTTGTCGTAGGGGTCTGCTGGTTCTATGTCAGGCTACATGGGTCACGCTACATGGCACGCCCGATGCGCGAGCACCGCGCGTGGTTTGCCTTTGGTGATCCATGTGAATAAGTTCACAATGCTTCGCGTGTGCGACCGGAAGCAATCCCAGCAACTTTTGCAACAGCTCGGCACTGGAGGCCTAAAGAAATGCGGTTCATCGGACAGGTGGCGCTGATCGCCGGCGCATTCGCCCTTGGCGCGTGTGGCGGCGGCTCGAAGAACGCGGCGTCGACCTCGGATACCACGGCGGCTAGCGCGCCGGCAGCGAGTGAGAGCGCCGCGGCACCAGCCGCCGCTCCCGCCGCAGGCGGAGCGGCGGCAACGTCGGCAACCGCCGCGCCGATCACCGGTAAGACGTGGGACGTGAAGATGGTGGGTGATGCGAAAGGTTATCGGTTTGAACCCGCCACGCTCACAATCAAGCAAGGCGACGGTATCAAGTTCACAATGGAGTCGGGCGGCCCACACGATGTCGCCTTCGACTCGACGACGATTCCTGCCGGAGCGACGGCCCAACTGACGGCGAACATGCCGAACCAGATGGCTCCGCTGCAGAGCAATTTCCTCATGAATGCCGGTGAGAGCGAAACCATTTCCTTCGCGAAGGTCCCGAAAGGAACCTATCCCTTCCACTGCATGCCCCACCTTGCGCTGGGCATGAAGGGATCGGTCACGGTGCAGTAAGGCGCCGTTCAGTTTGAGAGTACGGCAACACGGGGGCGAGGGTGCTAGTCACTCTCGCCCCCGTTACTTTCTCCCGTCTCAGTTTCGCGCCGCATTACGCACGTCGGCCCTACCCTCTCCTTTCGTTCCCTTGCGCATGAAGCGAACCCTCGCCGGCATTGCTGTGTGCTTGTCTGCCATCGCCTGCGCAGGCCGACAGGCTCACGTCTCCGCGGTCCAGCCGGTTTCGCGGACGACGACTTCCCACGACACCATCGCATCCGCGACCTCCAATGCGCTGACCGGCATGCAGCACTGGAACGGCTTTCTTCCGCTCGATGTCGATCTCAAGCGTCAGCGCGTGCTGCTCGAGATTCCGCGCGATTCAATGCGCGCGCTGCTGTTCGTCTCGCTGGCTACGGGCCTCGGATCCAATCCGATCGGACTCGATCGCGGCGCGGATGTGGGCGCTTTCGTCGCGCGATTCGATCGCGCCGGTACCCGCATGCTGTTGGTGCTCGAGAACTGGAACTACCGGAGCTCGTCGCCTAACCAGGACAACGTGCGCAGCGTGCAGGAATCGTTTCCGCCAAGTACGGTCGCGGCGCTACCGATCGTCGAAGAGGAATCCGGCGGCCGCGTCCTCGTCGACGCGAGCGACATGGTCTTTCGCGATTGGGTGCGCGTCGCCGAGACGCTGGACGCGAACAAGCAAGGCTCGTACGCGCTGTCGCGCGATCGCTCCACCATCTTCGCGCCGTACACGAAGGCCTTTCCGGAGAACACGGAGATCGACGCGTCGTTGACGTTCGCGCTCGCCGGCGGCAAGCCCGGTGACATCGTCGCGGAGATCATGCCTGATCCAGCGGCAATCACGTTGCGTCAGCATCTGTCCTTCCTGCCGCTGCCCGACAGTGCGTATGAGCCGCGTGCGCTCGATCCTCGTGTCGGCTACTTCGGTGTGACGTTCAAGGACTACGGGCAACCGATTCAAGGCTCGCTCGAGCAGCGCTGGATCGGGCGCCACCGGCTGGAGCGCGTTAGGCCAGACGATCCGACGAGCGCGATCAAGAATCCGATCGTGTACTACGTCGATCGCGGCATTCCAGAACCAATTCGCACCGCGGTCAAACAAGGGGTGAGCTGGTGGGTCACGGCGTTCGATGAGGCGGGGCTCAAGGGCGCGTTCCGCGTCGAAGATCTTCCCGAAGGCGTCGATCCCATGGACGCGCGGTACAACGTTGTTCAGTGGGAGAATCGCAACGAGCGCGGCTGGTCCATTGGAGGATCGCTGGGCGATCCCCGAACCGGCGAGATCATCAAGGGCATGGCACGTCTCGATTCGCATCGGGAGCGCACGGACTACAATCTGTACGCGGGTCTCATGGGCGCCGCATCGTCCGCGGCAGACACCGCGTTCGTTCTGGCTCGCGTGCGACAGAAAGCTGCGCACGAAGTCGGTCATACGTTAGGCCTGGCGCACAACTACATCGCATCGACCTACGACCGCGGATCGGTGATGGACTATCCGCCGCCACGCGTGCGTCTCGCGTCCGATGGAAGCATCGACATCAGTCAAGCATATGCGTCCGGCCCGGGCGCGTACGACGTGTGGGCCATCCACTGGGGATACGGCATCTTCCCGCGCGCGAGCGAAACCGACTCGCTGCACGCGATCGTAGCCGATGGCCTCCGCAAAGGATATCTGTTTTTGTCCGACGCCGATGCGCGTCCGGACTTCGCATCGGATCCCCGGACCAATTTGTGGGATGACCAAGCGTCGGCCTCCGGTTTCCTGCGCGATCAGATGGCCGTGCGTCGCAGCGCGATCGCGAGGTTCGGATTGCGCAACATTCGCGCGGGCGAACCGGTGGCGCTCGTGCAAGAGCGGTTCGTGCCTGTCTACTTCCTGCACCGCTTCGCGCTCAACTCGTTAGCCAAGACGATCGGCGGTATGGAATACGCCAACGCGGTGAGCGGGGATGGCCAGCAAGAAACGCGACCCTTGCCGGCGGCGGAGCAACGGGCCGCGTTGCATCAGTTGTTAGGCGCGCTCGCACCGGCGGAGCTGGCGATTCCCGACACCGTATTGAGTTTGATGGGTCCGCGACCGTTCTCGTACGACTCGTCTCCCGAATTGTTCGGCAGTCGTACCCGTCCGGCGTTCGACCAGTTTGGCGCCGCAAGAACGCTAGCCCAAATGATCGTCAACGCCATCCTCGAGCGCGAGCGCGCGGCCCGCGTGGTTCGATTCGCGACGGAGGAGCGCAACCCGATCAGCCTCGAGGAAGTGATCGACTCACTCGTTGCGGCGACGTGGAATGCTCGCACCCCAACATCACCCAAACTGGCCTCGCTGCGGCGCGTGACGCAGCGCGCGGTCGCCGACAGGCTCCTCACACTGGCATCCGATACCAGCGCGGGACAGCAAGTCCGTGCAATCGCGGAGCTCGAGATCTCGAATCTTCGGACAACTGCCGCCCGCCATGCGCGTACCTCGAGCTCGTTTGGCGAGCGCGCGCATTGGATGGCGATCGCAGCCGACTTCGGCCGATGGATCGATCGTCGTGAGCTTCCCGCACCGACCAGGGCCATGGAGGCGCCGCCTGGCGACCCTTTCGGCCAACCCTAGCACACCGCTGACGGCGGCCCGTATGTGGGCGTCCATCACAGGTCGATGCGTGAACAGGAAGCGATGTCCGAATCGGAAGACGTGGCCGAAGCGATTGACAAGAGGATGATGGCGTTGCCGCCAGCCGACGCCGAAGACTCGCCAAAGGCACCGACGTTGCCCGCATCGACCGCCCATGCACCGGGCTGGATTCGACGCCGGGCGCGCAACGTGTATCGGCGGCCACTCCTTGTGAGCGCCATCGGCTTGACCGCGTTCATAGCGGTGTTGGTCGCCACGGTGGTCGCGCCGTTGCAAGAGCGGCGCGCGGTGCGAGCCACATTGCGCCCTGCGCGAACGCGACCGGATACGATCTCGATTCAGCGTCACATCAGGATGGCGGGGTCGGTGCTGCAGCTGACCGACTCGGTGCTGCTCAGGGCGCGGCAGTCGAGTGCTCAGTCATCGAGTGTGGCCGACACTATGGCCCTGGAGCGGACGCACGACTCGGCCATCGCGGCGCGCGCGTCCGCGCACCGGTGGCTGCTGCAGGCGCGCGCGGTGGATCGGGACATGGATGCGAACGAGTCGCGCGCGAAATCGGCTGACTCGATTGGCGCATCGGTGCCGGCGATGCTCGCGGGAGCCGGGGCGCTCGGCGTTGTGGTCGGGTTTGCCGTCGCGCTCGCGCTCGAGGTGCGCGATCCGCGGGTGTCCGATGAAGACGAAGCCGAGTCGATCGCCGGGGTTCGGGTGTTGGCGTCTGTCGGTGAGGCGCCGGCTATGCCGGTGCGACGCCGTCGTTCCGATCAGGAGATGCCTCCGTTAGTCGAGTTGGATTCGGAGGCGTACCGGCTCCTGTTCGCGCAGCTGGCGAATCGCTCGGACAACCTACCATTGCTCGCGATCGTGGGCGACGACGCGCTTACCACCGCTGTGGTGGCGGCGAACCTCGGCGCCGTCGCCGCGCGGCAGGTGCGCGATGTGTTGGTCATCGACACCGACATCGAGCGTCAGTCGCTCTCGTCGGCCACGCGCGTGCGCGGGACGCCTGGACTGGTCGACGTGCTCGCCGGACGAGTCGAGTGGGCAGCGGCGGTACGCAGCGTCGTCGTGGATCGCGATCGAACATTGGACGTATTGCCGAGCGGTGCCTTCGGCGCGCACCAGGCAATGGATTCGATGACCGCGGATGTGACGCAGGTTCTCGAGCACGTCGGCCGGCGGTACGATTGTGTGCTGTTGAGCGCCCCGTTGTCGAGCGCCGGCGGGTTGAGCCTAACGGCAACCCTGGCGTCGCCTGTGGTCGTGGTCCGGAGGACGCGCACGTCGGTGCGAGCGCTGCAAGCACTAACGGGATTGATTCGGGATCGAGGCTGTCCCGTTCGAGGGCTTTTAATGTGGAATCGCGGCGAGCCGGTCGCACTTTCGGCGTGAGACGACGGCTTGCAACTCTTGAAAAATTCGCCGGTTGGGCGAATACTGTACCTGGCGCCGGCGCTTGTTTAGCGACCTGTGACGCACGTTAGGTTAGACTCGTCTAATGTTACAAGCAAGACGGAGCCGGATGGGGATCTGTGCGCGGCTTTCGTCATGGAGTCAAACCTTGCCTCTGCGGCGGGATGTCCCGCGCAGGGGCACATTGAAGAGAGCGCCGCTGATGGCGCTCGGGGGAAGACGATGTCTCGGCGCCTTGGTTTTCACTCATCGGCAATTCGCGCTGCGGGCGTAGTCGCTGCGCTCGTGGCTGTTGTTGGTTGTAGTGATCGTTCGGCATCCATTACCGGCACAGGGGTCACGCCGCAGCCCCCGACGGTGTTGCCGTCGCAAGGTCTCGGTGTGGTCATGGCTACAGTAGATGGTGACGGCAACGTCACTATGACGCCGTTGGACGGAACGTCAGGCAACTTCGCGCCTGGTATCGACGGCTCGATATACGGCACACAAAACGTGAACGTGCGGGTGTACGCGGCGGCCGCCACGGTCGCGACCCAGGGCAACACCAAGACGTGGACCATGAAGTTCGGGGTGCGCAATCTCTTGCCGTACCCGATTGGCAGCAACCAATCCGGCGCGACGCCGAGCGACACGACCGGCATTTTCTTGGGCATAATCAACGGCCCAACGGTGACGCAGACGTCGACCAATTGCCCGGGCGGTTGTGCGATGTCGATTGTCGGGTACGACGGTACGGGCACGTTCACCGCGCCTAACCAGCGATACCTGTACTGGCGCGAGCGCTTGGCCGCGAAGCAGCCTGTGGCGGGAGCGGATACCGTCAGCGCACGTCGCACCATCCAATTCACGTCGCCCAAGCAGGTGACGAACTTCACGTTCTTCTTGATCGTCGGCGCAGACTGGCCGGCGCCAGCGCAGACGAACTGGAATGTGTTCTACAATGCGCCGACGGACTCTGCTCCCGATCAGCACGCGAAGCCGATCTGGCGCACGGGACACATGTCTCTTTCGGGAAGTGCCACCGAAAGTTGGTCAAAGAATGCGGGTGTTGATTCCCTGATCTTGGCCAACAACAAGGATTACTACGGATACCGGCGCGACTCGTTGGCGGCGGGAACAGCTGCATACTTCGAGGCGCACGTGAAGGTCGGCAACGGTGGGAACAAGCCAGAGACCGTATTTGGATTCGTGGACGGGACGCGAATGGCGGCAGTGGGTTTGACGAGTAGCCGGATTGGCTTCGTGAAAATTGCGTTCCTCGCGAAGAACCTCTTGGGGCATGGCCTGCCGCAGGCGAACTTCGTCGACAGCACGAACGTGACCGCGACGAGTCTGCACACTTATCGGCTGCGGAAGTTTGGCACGGATAGCGTAACGCTCGAAGTGGACGGCGCTCGGCGCCTTAGGTTGCCCTACAGTCAGCTGCCGACGGTCGCGCAGGACTCGGTTGTGACGTTTACGACTGGACCTGCCGAGTTCTTCGGGGACGGGAGCATCTCTGGAGACCATAACTCGGCGTGGAGCGTCCTTACATACGGAATCGGGGTGTCACAACCGTAATGAGGTTGCCCTTCGCCGTTGATTTGGAGTGCCACCGGGCGATACTACATAGTGCGCCCGGTGGACTTTTTGGATGATCGAGGCTTTTCCTCGACTGCCGGCTCCTTCGCCCAACGAATCGATGACGACATCGCCTACGCCAGCAACGCCTGAGACGGACCGAGTTGGCAGACGCGCGTGGGTCGCACCGTCGCTCACCTCGCACGCATCGATGACTGTACTCACGCAGAATGTCCTTGGAGTAATGGGGGCGGTGCTGCTCCAGCCAGGAATTTCCTGCACTCCGGCCGGTTGCGGCAACGTGAATCCAAGCCTTTCACCCGCGCAGAGCCCGTCCGTTCAGCCAAGCTCCTCGGGTCCGCCGCAGCATTGATCTTCACGAGCTCAGAATCGATGGCAGCAACGGAATCACCAGACGGGGGCGCACGGAGTACTGGCGCCCCCGTTCGTGCATCCGGTTCCGAAGGCGAGACGCATTGGCGGTGCGGGCCAGTGGATGGCGTCACAGTGGGATCGAACTCGCGGCTCGTCGACGCCGAGTTTCGCGCCGAGCTGCGACTCACGCACGGCAGATTGATTCGCGGTCCTGGATACGCCGCGGCGCCGCGCCCAACTCGCCAGTTGCTGGCTCGCGTGGGCGCCATGCTCAAGCTGCGCGAGCATGCGCGATATCACGTACACGCAGCGGGCGTCGTGGCACCGGACGGGGGCGCCTGGCTGCTGACCGGAGAGAGCGGCTGCGGCAAATCCACACTCACGTACGCGTTGGCGCGTCGCGGCTGGCCCGTGTTAGGCGACGACGGCGTCGTGCTCGAGCGCACCTCGCCCGGCCCGATCGCACACGGGTGGCACGAGCCGCTGCGCGTGAGCATCGAGCTCGCGGCATGGTTTCCAGAGTTGAGTCAGCGCGAGTCGCTCGTCAATTGGCAGGACGCTCGCCATCGGGTCGCCGTGGACGCGACGTTCATGAGGCGTGCGATGGTTGCCGGCGTAGTGGTATTGCAGCGTGGCGAGCGAGATGTCCTTTCCGCGCTGTCGCCAACGGCGGCGCTCGCGATGCTCGTCCGTCAGTCGACGTTCCTGCTGGTGACGGACGATCACGCACGCTCGCATCTCGGCATGCTGCGCGATTTGGTCGAGTCCGTTCCTTGCTTCATGTTGCAGCACACTGCGGCCCAACTAACCACCGTGCACGCCACCATTCTGGCGGCGGCCAAGTGACACGCTACCGCATTGTCCCGGATGCGCTGTCGGCGTCCCTCAGCGACGGCGCGGTGCTGCTGCAGCTGTACACGAAGCGATACTTCTCGCTCAACGACACGGGGTCGCGCATCTGGTCGTTACTCGAGCAACACGCAAGCGAGGACGAAATCGTCGAGACGCTCGTACGGGAGTACGACGTAGAGACGCCAGAGGCCACACTCGCAGTGCGTCGGCTGCTCGATGACTTGCTCGCCGAGCGACTCATCGAACCCACATCTGCATGAGGTGCACGGTGCGCTCAGCCACTACGATGATCATTGCGTGCATCGCGGCACTCGCGGCGTGCTCGAGCTCGACGACATCTCCCAGCCTTCGCAGCGTGCCGACGTTCGTCTACGTGTCGGACGCCACGGGTCCGTCGCAGCTGTATCTCTTTCGCAATGACAGCTCGATCCAGATCACGAACGACGTGGGGAACGACACGGATCCGCGTAGTGCCGCGTCGCTGCTCGTCTTCACGTCGGATCGAGACGGAAACCAAGAGATCTACTTGTCGGATACGCTCGGCGCGGTGCAACACCGTGTGACGAAGAGCGCCGCCAGCGACTTTGAACCGGCACTCAGTCCGCAAGGTGATCTCATTGCGTTCACCAGCAATCGCACGGGTCTTCCACGGATCTGGATCGTACCGGCGCCTGCGCTTTCAGACACCGGTTTCCCGACCGCAACGGCGCTCAACACGGGTGCGGATGCAACGGTGCCCGAGCAGTCGCCGGCGTGGAGCCCGGACGGCTCGCAACTCGCGTTCACGTCCACGCGCACAGGGGCATCGCAGGTCTTCGTCGTCGCCGCGGCCGGCGG
>JAICLH010000067.1 GCA_025927495.1 Gemmatimonadaceae bacterium | reverse complement strand
GGAAGAGTCCGTCGTCGTTGATCGTCTCGGCCGGGATCAGCGCGAGGTCCAGGTCCGTGCGCCCCGCGAGCGCGCGGCGGATGTCCTCGCCCACCAACAGGCCCGCGGTGGTGGTGGTCGGCCCGAACAGCGAATTCTCGACCACGAGCAGCTCGAACTGCGCGCCGGTCGCTTCCGTTAGGCGGCCAAGCAGGTCGGGCATGATGCGCGGGCCCATCGCCACGCCGGTCACCACGCCGATGCGGGTGCCATCCAGGCGCGGCAGTGCGCGCGCGCCGATGGCGTCCGCGATGCGCTGGCGGAGGTGCGCGACGGCGCCGACGCCGTTCTCGATCTGCGGGAACTCGCCGTAGTGCGACGCGCCCGGCAGCTCGCGCCCCGCGAGCAGATACAGCTCGTCCGACCCGTACACCCAGCGCGCGCCGCGCTCCGCCAGCGCCCTCGCCTCCCAGCGCTCCACGTGCGCGATGAGCGCGTTGCTCGCCGCCGCGTCCATCGAGTGCCCGGTGTAGAGATGCGAGAACTGCGTGAGCCCCACCGGCACGACGGCGACGGACAGCACCGCGTCGCCTAACGACCACAGATCGGTGAGCGACTGCTCGAGGACGGCGCCGTCGTTGAGCCCCGGCACGATCACCATCTGCCCGTGGAACTGGATGCCGCCCTCGGCCAGCCGCGTGAGCTGCGCGACGATGTCCGGCACCTTCGGGTTGTTGAGCAGCACCTTGCGCGCCTCCCACGGCGTCGCGTGCACCGACACGTAGAGCGGCGACAGCCGATACTCGAGGATGCGCGCGATGTCCTTCTCCTTCACGTTGGACAGCGTCGCGAAGTTGCCGTAGGCGAACGAGAGCCGGTAATCGTCGTCGCGCACGTAGAGCGATCGGCGGAGACCGGTCGGCAGTCCCTCGATGAAGCAGAACTCGCAGCGATTGGCGCAGCGCCGCACGCGCGGCGGCTCGAGCTCGATGCCTAACGGTTCGCCGTCCGGGCGCTCCACGTCGGCGACGAGATCGCGCCCGCCCGGCAGCCGCGCTTCGATGACCAGCGCGTCGTCCGCGGACAGGAACTCCCAGTCCAGGAAGTCGTCGAGCGCACGGCCGTTCACCGTGAGCAGCTCGGTGGCCGGCACAATGCCGATCTCGTCGGCGATGCTCCCTGGTGCGACGCGACTGACGCGAATCATGAACCCGGCTGTGTGCGGGAAGGGGAGACCGCCCTGTGCGGCCTCCCCCTTGGCGTGCGTTGGGCACGCATCACCGCACCTGGCGGTGCGGGAGCATCAAGTAAACTAGGAGATCAGTGCCCCGAAGGCAAGGTGAATCGGACACTTCCGTCACTGGGGAAAGCGCGCGCTTGACGCGCGCGCCTCCCCTGCCGGTCAGGGCTTTACCGGGTCGTAGCGGTACGCGACGATGTTGCCGCCCACCGGATTCACCGTGAACGACTTCGTCTCGTTTGGCGCCAGCTGCACGGACGTCGACTGGCTCGTCACCACCTGTCCCGTCTTGTCGAGGAACTTGACGTTCAGCGCCGCCGTGACGGGCTTGGTGCCCGTGTTCTGCATCGAACCCTTGAGTGTGTACTTGGGGCCGTCGTGGGTGAACTCCGTGAAGTTGACGTGCACCGGAAGCCTGTCGCCGGCGGTCACGTACGTGTTCACCGAGTCCGTGAGCGCCTTCTTCTGCTTCGGATCGGTGGCCGCCTTCTGCAGGCCCTGATACGCGATGGCGAGCAGTTGATAGTTGTCCGGGTTGTCCGGATCGATCTTGGTGAGCGTGTCAGCCACCGGCTGCATCTTCTCGAACTGGTTGTTCTTCCAATACGCGTTGGCAAGGTTGAACAGCCCTGCGCGCAGATACGGGTTCGCCTTCTGGCCCAGCTCCATGAGCTGCACCGCCGTCGGGTACTGCTGCGCCGTGAACGCCTGCGTGCCCGCGTCGAACAGCTGCGCATCCGTGTACTTGGTCGGATTGGCGACCATGTCCTTCCACATTTCAGCCAGCGAGGCCGTGTCGCCGGACGCCTTGAGCGCCAGCGTTAGGCCGGCCTGCGCGGGTTGCACGTTGTCGCCCTGCGGGTTGTCCTTGAGGTAGGTCCGATACAGGTCCGCGGCCTTCTTCATGCCTGCCTGCTGCTGCGTGCCGGACATCGCCTGCGCGGCCTGCAGTTGGGCATATGCGGCGCTGAACTCGCTGAACTCCTTCACCGCCTTGATGCTCGTGTCTTTCGCGACGAGCTCCGGCGTCGACAGCTCGGTGGCCTTGGCGTACGCGGTCGCCGCCGCCGGCCAATCCTTCTTGCGCTGCGCCAATTGGCCCTGGAAGTAGTAGTCGAACGGCGAGCCGCGATAGATCGTGATCGCATGATTCAACACCACCTGCGCGGAGTCGTCCTTGTTGCCGTTGAGGAGCGGCCCGATCTGATTGACGAGACGCGCCCACGGCTGCTGCCGATAGATGCCCATCTGATCGGCGCACTGGGGTTGGGCGTTCTCGACCCTGCTGAACGCGGAATCGGCCGCGGCCAGAACGTCCACCTGCCCGGCGGATGCCGGATACCCGAGGTCCGCACCGGGCGCGACGGCCGGAGAGCCCGGCGTGTCGAACCACTCCACGAGCGCCTGTCCTAACACCGCGTCGCGCGCATTCTGGGCCTTGCCGTAATCGGGCTTGGATGTCAACGCCGTGATCGCGGCTTTGATCTTCTTGCGCGCATCATCGGGCTTCCCCGACGACAACTGCAACACGGTCATCTGGTTGTGCGCGCTGTTGACTTGGTCGTTGGAAGCGAAGTCAAGGTTGCACTTGTTGTCGGCCGCCGCCTGCTTGTCGTTTTTCTGCGCCGCAGCGCCCGGGACCGCGAACGCGGACCAGACGAGCACGCAGCCAACCACTTTGCGCCAAGCGTTCATCTACCGTTCCTCTCTGAGAGTGTCGAGCGAGCACCTGTGCCCGCCATTCATGGTACCCGTTCGTGCAGCAGCTGTTCTCCGGCGGCACGGGCAGACGCCGCTACCTCACGCAGCGGCCGCCCGGTTTCCGACGCCACGCGCGCGACATCCTCGTGTTCCGGTTTGGCGCGGCGCTCGCCCGTGGGCAGCGTCACGACTTTCACGCGGATGTCGTGATCGAGCGCATGCACCGTGTGAACCGCGCGCGGCAACGCATGCCGCTCGATGATCGTCCGGCGAAGGCCGATCGAGGAGCTGTGCGCGAAGAGCAGTTCCTCGAGGCGGTCCGCCAAGTCGCGGCTGGCGAGCACCTCGATGCGCGTGCCCGGCCTGCCCTTTTTCATCAATGTTGCGATCATCACCACGTCGAGCGCACCTGCCTCACGCAGGCACTCGGCAACGGCGGCGAGCTGCTCACCGTCCATGTCGTCGACGTCGGTGGCAATCTGCACGAGGTGTTCCACCGCAACCCCTTGGGCTGCGGGCACCTCCGCGAGTACGATCCGGAGCGCATTGGGCCGCCCCTTCGGGTCCCTCAAACCCGCGCCGAATCCACTGCGCAGCGGAGTCAACGACATCGGTGCGGGACCGCTCGAAAGCACTCGAATGAGCGCCGCACCTGTGGGCGTTACGAGCTCACCGGATCCCTCGGGCCCCGTTCGGATCTCGACGCCCTCGAGGAGCTTGAGCGTCGCCGGAGCCGGCACGGGAAGCACGCCATGTGCGGTGGCAACCGAGCCATCACCCACGCTCACGGGCCCGCAGAAAACCCGCTCGACGCCCAGTCGTTCGAAGCCCCAGACGGAGCCCACCACGTCCAGAATCGCGTCGACGGCGCCCACCTCGTGCAGGTGCACGCGCTCCGGCGCAATGCCGTGAATCTCGCCCTCGGCCGTGGCTATTGCGACGAACGCCGCGTCCGCGCGTTCGCGCACCAACGCAGGCGCATCGGCCCGCGAAACCAGCTGGCGAATCTCGTGGATGCCGCGCGAATGCGGTTGCGGCGGAATGTCGAAATCCACCTTGGTGCATGCCACCGACGAGCGCTTCACGCGCTCGATGCGCACGGTGACGCCGTCGAGTCCAAGCCGAGCCGGAAGCGCCCTGAGCCAGTCCGCATCGAGCCCGAGGTCGACGAGGGCGCCCAAAGTCATGTCGCCGGCGATGCCGCTAAAAGGATCGAGGATGGCAACGCGCATAGCAGTCAAAGTTATGCGCGGGATACACGGCGACGCTAGCGCCCGAGTCTGGTCTCCGAGACCGCGTGCTCTACGACGACGCGGCCAGCGGCTACTCGCGGTACGCGACGCCGCTGCCGGTGTTGTACACCACCACCTCGTCCGCCGCCGAAAGTATGCTCCGGGCCGCGAGCACCTGGCATACGGCGAACGCGCACCCGCCTTCGGGTGCCGCATCGATGCCGGTGGTGCGCGCGACCCGAGCGGTTCCCTCGCGGATGGCCGTCTCCGGGACGGCGACGGCCGCGCCCTTGCTCTCGTACAGGGCGCGCAAGATCAGGCGGTCGCCTAACGGACCGGGGACGCGCAGTCCGCTCGCGTGCGTGGTTGGATTCTCCCAGGGACGCGCGCGGTCCGCGTGTTCGGCGAACGCCCGAACGATGGGCGCGCATCCTTCCGCTTGCGCGGTGACCATACGCGGCAGCGGGGCCGCCGGATCCAGCCAGCCCATCTCGCGCAGCTCGGCGAAGCCTTTCCACATGCCGATCATGCCCGTGCCTCCGCCGGTCGGATACACGATCACGCTCGGCAGCCGCCATCCCAGCTGCTCGGCGAGCTCGAGCCCCATCGTCTTCTTCCCCTCGATGCGGTAGGGCTCGCGCAGCGTCGACACGTCGAAGTATCCCGACTCGGCGGCGAACGCGCGCGCCTTCGCGCCGGCGTCACCGATGTGGCCCGGTACCGTGTGCAGATCGGCGCCTAACGTGCGAATCGTGGCGAGGATGCCGCGCGGCGTGGTGTCCGGCGCGTAGACGCGCACCGGCATCCGCGCCGCGGCGCCGTACGCCGCCAGCGCCGCACCCGCGTTCCCCGCCGTGGGCACGACCAACCCGGGCACGCCGAGCGCCTTGGCGCGGGTGACGGCGGCGCTCATCCCGCGCGCTTTGAACGAGCCGGTGGGGTTGAGGCCTTCGTCCTTGATCCACAATCGCGCGACGCCTAACGCACGCGCCAGTTCGGGCGATTCGAGCAGCGGCGTCGCGCCCTCGCCGAGCGAGACGGGTGTCTCGCCGTCACAGAGCGGCAAGAGCGCCGCGTATCGCCACATGTCCCACCGGTCGCGCAGCACGTCGCGCGATGCCGGCAGCTCCGCCAGGCGGACGAGATAGGGCTGTCCGCACGAGGGACAGACGGTGGCGAGCGCGTCGCCGGGCTCGGTATGGCGGCACGCGGAACATTCCAGGGTCCACGAATTCACGAATCGGATGCGGTAGAAGTCGGATTGGCGGTTGCGACGCCCAACGCTTCGAGTACGCGGCGCGCACTCGCGGCGCTGAACCCGGGGAGTCGCGCAATGTCGGCCTCGTTCGCGTCGCGCACGCCTTGCACGCTGCCGAACGCGTGCAGCAAGGCGCGACGGCGCTGCGGGCCAATGCCCGGAATCTTGAGCAGTTCCGAGGTGACGGTGCGCATCGCGCGACGCTTCCGGTTGTACGTGATCGCGAACCGGTGCGCTTCATCGCGCGCACGCTGCAATAGCCGGAGCCCCGGCGACCGGCGCGACAACCGCAAGGATTCCCCGCGCCCCGGGACGAACACTTCCTCCTCTCGCTTGGCGAGGCTCACCGTGTGGAGGGAGCCCAGTCCGAGCGACTCGAGCGCCGCTCGGGCGGCGGCCAGCTGACCCTTGCCGCCGTCGATCATGACCAGATCGGGCAGCGGCTTCTCTTCTTCGACGCGCCGCTGAAAGTATCGCGTCACGACTTCGCGCATCGACGCGAAGTCGTCCGTCCCCTCGACCGTCTTGATCTTGAACTTGCGATACTCGGCTCGCTTGGGCCGGCCGTTCTCGAACCAGACGCACGATGCGACGGTATCCGTGCCCTGCGCGGTCGAGATGTCGAAGCACACGATCGCGCGCGGCACTGTCGTTAGGCCAAGCTCGCGCTGCAGCTCGTACACCGGATCGACGGCGCGCTCGTCGGCCTCGAACGACGCCAGCTTCTGTTCCTCGAGCAGGTGCCGCGCGTTCTGCTCCGCGAGATCGATGAGCTGCCGGCGCGGACCGCGCTGCGGCACGCGGACGGCCGTACCGGGCAGCGACTGCTCGATCAGCTCGCGGTCGTCGAACTCGAACGGCGCCAACAATTCGCTCGCGTGCTCGGGCGACGGGAGATAGCCGCGCACGAGATACGCGGACAACACGGCCGCGTCGCTCTCGCCCTCGAGGTTCTCGAGCACCTGCTGCTCGCGTGCCAGCAGTTTGCCCGCGCGGATGCGCAGCACCACCGCGCACGCTTCGTCGCCATCGCGCGCGTAGCCGATCACGTCACGGTCGCCTCCCTCCACCTCCACCACCACGGTCGGCTCCTCGAGCAGCTCGAGGTGTCGTAAGGCATTGCGGAGCTCGGCCGCGCGCTCGAAGTCGAGGCGCATCGATGCCTCTTCCATGCGCTCCCGCACGCGGCGCGTCACTTCATCGGTGCGCCCGTCGAGATACAGCAACACTTCGTCGATCATCGCGCGATATTCGACTTGCGACTGCGCGAAAATGCACGGCGCCTTGCACCGCCCAATGTGATAGTCGAGACACGGCCGCTCCGGCATCTCGCGCGGCATGTCGTAGTTGCACGACCTCACCGTGAAGATCCGCTTCACCACGTTGAGCGCGCGGCGCATCGCGCCGACATCGGTGTACGGACCGAAGTAGCGGCCGCCGTCGTCGACGAGCCGCCGCGTCACGATCACGCGCGGAAACGGCTCCTGCACCGTGACCTTGATGTACGGGTACGACTTGTCGTCGCGCAGCGCGATGTTGAACCGCGGGCGATACTCTTTGATGAGATTGTTCTCGAGAATCAGCGCGTGCGCTTCGGACGGCACGACGATCGTGTCCACATCCACGACCTGGCGCATGAGCGCGAGCGTCTTGATGCTCTCGATGCGATCCGCGGCCAGGTAGCTCCGGACGCGCGAGCGCAGGCGCTTGGCCTTCCCCACGTACAACACGCGTCCCTCGGTGTCCTTCCAGAGATAGACACCGGGCGATTCGGGCAGATTCGCGATCTTGTGCGCGAGTGGAGCGAGTTCGGATTCGGTCATCGGCAAGTCGGCGCCGCGTCGCCGCTCTGGCGACGCGCATCGGGAAATATAAGCCGAACCCGAGAGCCCCCGCTGATGGTGCACAGAACGAACGGAATGAGCCGATTTCCCGGGCACGTCCCGTGGTCCGTCATTCGTTGTTGGTTTACAGCTTTCGGACCCGTCGTTCGTCAGGCGTTGGTCGTGATCAGCGCTTATCCGAGGGAAATGATGCGATCTGAGCGAATGAAGGTGCTCACCGGTCCCCACAGCCCGCCTTGGCCCAGCTGTTGGCCGCGCGCGCGGCCGGATGACGAACAACGAAGGACGCACCACGGGTAGGAAAGCACGAAACGAACAACGAATGACGGACCACATCCCGCGCCATACCGCGCTCCGGTGGTGCGGTCAATTCTTTTCGATGGAACGGAGACGCTTCCTATCTCATGACCGACGCCGGAACACCGTTGCGAGCACGGTTCGTGATTCTGGAATCGAGAGCGACGTCGTGAGGCCGAAGTACACGAGTCCGTAGGGAATCAACGCGAGAATGGCGAGCGGAATCGGGTGCGCCACGCCGACGAGCACTTTGACGCCCCACGCCGCGGCGGCCGCGACGATGGCCGACCCCCAGAGCTTGGCGACGAACGACGCAGGAAGCCCGGTGCGTCCGATACGGCGATTGAGCGTCCGGCGCAGCAACAGAAACTCGGCCCAACCGGCGAGTCCCGCCGACGCCGTGAGGCCAGCCGCGCCCCACTTGAGGTCCAACCCGAGGAGCGGCGGCACGAGCAGCGCGAACGCGGCGCCCAGCCCGGTGGTGAGCGTGACACGCACGAGCGCGAAGCGGAGCGGCGTTCTTGTGTCGCGGAGTGCGTAATAGGCCGACGAGTAGAGTCGGCCAAGCGTGGATGCGAGCAGGCCGACGGCCGAGCCGGCGAGGATGCCCCACACGTACACGGAATCGGACCGGGTGAAGCGGCCGGTCTGGAAGAGCGCCGCCGCGAGCACGTCGCCCAACGCAAGAAACGCGACGGCCGACGGCACCACCAGGAACGCGATGCGCCGCAGGCCCGCGTCGAGCCGAGTCCGGAGATACGCGCCGATTTCCTGCTCGTCGCCTAACGCACTCGACATCGCCGGCAGCTCGGCCGCCGACACCGACATGCCGAACAGGCTCACCGGCAGCACGTACAGCGTCTGCGCGGTCGTGAGCCCCGCCACTGCTCCGGCGGGCAGGAGGCTCGCGAGGACTACGTCGACGTACCCGCTGATCTGCACCACGCCGCGCCCAACGAACACGGGGACGAAGTTGTTGATCACGGTGCGCACGTTTGCGCTCGCGGTCTCCAGCGTCGGCCGCAGACGCCCGACCAACCGCATCACGGTCGGCAGCTGGACGAGCAGCTGCAGCACGCTGCCCGCCAGGGATCCCCAGGCGGCGGCGACGGCCAGCGGCGACTGCGCGCGGTTCCCGCCCAGCGCGATGAGCGTGGCGATGATCGCGAGGTTCCAGAAAATCGGCGCCGTGTACGAGATGAAAAACCGGCGGTGGCTGTTGAGTACGCCCAGACACCACGCGGACAGCACGAGCACGCCGGCGCCGGGGAAAAAGATGCGTACGAGCTCGATCGTCAGCTCGCGCTTGGCGCCCTCGAATCCCGGCGCGATGACCGCGATGAGCCACGGCGTGGCCAGCACGCCGCAGAGCACGATGATCGACGTGGTGACCGCCAGTAGCCCGGCGACCGCGCCGGCCACTCGGCGCGCTTCGCGCTCGTCGCCCTCGGCCAGGAGGCGCGCGTACACCGGGATGAAGGACGCCGAGAGCACGCCCTCGCCGAACAGGTTCTGCAGGAAATTCGGAATCTTGAACGCCGCGTTGAACGCATCGGCGGCGTCGCCTAACCCGAGGTAGTGGCCTAAGAATCGCTGGCGGACGAGCCCGAAAATGCGGCTGAGGAAGATGCCCGACGCGACGAGCAGCGCCGCCCGGCCCGTGCGCTCGGGCGCACGCGGCCGCGCCGGCTCAGCGGCCGCCACCGACATGCGGCGCGAATGCGGCCGGGCCGGCGGGCGACAAGCCTAACGCTGTGACGTGCTCGCGCGCGCGCGCCGCCATCGCGTCCAGCAGCGGCAGCCCGTGGCGCGCGAGGAGCGGCATGAGATTGAGCACGCGCTCCTGTAGACGATCCAGGGGAAACAACGAGGCCCGCGCGATTCCGATCTGCCGCACCAGGTCCGTCTCCCGCCGTTTCGTCGCCGCGGCGATGCGCCGCTCCAACCGGTCCAGGCGGTGCGCGATGGCGCGCCGGGTGCCCTCGACCACCGCGCGATTGACCAAAGGCGGGCTGGTGCTCGCGACCGCCGCATCGAGATCCGCCGCGGCGGCCTCGAGTACCTGGCGGTAGCGAACCACGGCCGCGTCGACCGCGGCCGGCACCCGGTCGCGTACCAGCCGGCCCAGCACCGCGTGCGGATCGCGCAACGCGTCCACATCCAACGCGTACCGGTCGAGAATGCGCTGGACGTGCGGTTCGACGATCACCCCCGACCACCGGGGCACCGCCAGCGGACGCGCCATGCCTAACGCATCGGCCACCGCCGTCGACTGCGCGAAATACGCCTGCTCCGCCGGGCCGGCCACGTACGCCACCGTGGGCAGCATCGCGCGAGCGACGACCGGCCGCAGCAGCACGTTGGGCTCGAGGCCGCCCGGCGCGTCATCGAGCGCGGCGCCGATCGGCAGCCGGCGCCGCTCGCCCCTCCCCGTCGCAAAGACCAAGGACAGCCGGTCGACGTGCGCCACTTGCGGCTCGTAGCCGGCTTCGACGAGCGCCGCGTTCCGCGCACGCAGCGCGTCGTCCACGGGCCCCGCCTCAGACAGGGCCCGCGCCAGCATCGGGCGCACCAGCACCTGCATCGCCGGATGGCCCGCGTCCAACACGGGCATGCCCAGCGGCTCGAGCACCGAGCGCAGGAGCGCGACGAACGCCGCTCCCACCGTGGTCTGCGCGGTGTACGCGCGCCGCACGGCATCCATCACGTGCGGCGCGGCGGCGGCGCCGGCGGCGCCGGCGAGCGTGCGCATCTCCGCGCCCACATCGCCTAACGGAGTGTCGCGCATGCCGCGGCCCGCGACCGCCGCCGGCGGCGCCGTGAGCGTCACGACGCGATCCTCGACCGCCACGTGCGTCACGCTCGCCTCGGCGTAGTCCGCGTCGTAGGTCGCCGCCCAGTACACCGGCACCGTCGGGATGCCCGACGCTTCCTCGATCGCGTCCGCGAGCGCGATCGCGCTCAGTGCCTTGCTCCACGTGTAGATCGGCCCGCCGAACAAGCCCGGCTGCTGGCCCGTCGTCACCACCACGCCGCCGTCGGCGGCGCGCGCCAACCGCTCCGCCGCCGCGCCGGTCGTCTCCAGAGCCGGCGCGAGCACGCGCGCCCAACGACCGTCGCTGCGCATCGCGACCGCTCGCGCGCGCCACTCGGACGCGTCGCGCGGCGCGGGCTCATACCACGCCGACTCCGGCCCGCCGTCTCGCGCCGCACGCGCAACGTCCGGCATCGCGAGCGGCAGCGACAGCACCCGCAGGTCGCTCATGCGAGCCAACCCGAACCGGCCGTGCGCCCGCACCGCTCCGCCCGACATCGGTTACGCCGCCGACGCACTGCGATTTCGAGACGAAACAGTGGCATCACTTGTGGTACGGTTCGCCGCGCCCGATCGTGCCGGCGCGATAGAGTTGTTCCGCAAGCACCAGCCGCGCGAGCTCGTGCGACAATGTCCATCGCGCGAACGCCAGCTGGAGCGTCGCCTTGCGCCGCACATCGTCCGACAAGCCATAGGCGCCGCCGATCAGGAACGCCACGTCGCGTCCCGCATCCCGAGACCTGAGGAGCCAACCGGCGAACTCCTCGGACCGCATCAGAGTTCCCTCCGCGTCGCACGCCACGAGCACGCTCACCGGGCGGACCGCCGCGAGCAATCGCTCGCCCTCGCGCGCACGCACCTCGTCCGACGATCGTCCACGCGCGGACTCCTCGCGCACCTCGCGGGCTTCGAGCGGCCAATACCGCGCCGCGCGCCGCTCATACTCCTCGGTGGCGGCCGCCAACTCGCGGTGCTTCGGCCGGCCGACCGCCGCGACGAGCACGCGCACTAGCGCGGCCCCGCACCGCGCGGCGCCGGCGGGCTTCCGTTAGGCGTAGATGCCGCGCAGCCGGTGCACCGTCGCGACTCGCGAGATCGACAACATGTACGCGGCCGTGCGCATGTTGACCTTGTGGCGCCGCGACAACTCGAGCACCGCCCGGAAGCTGTCCTGCATGATCTGCTGCAGGCGATCGTTGACGCTCGCTTCCGTCCAGAAGTAGCCGCCGCGGTCCTGCACCCACTCGAAGTACGACACCGTGACGCCGCCGGCATTGGCGAGAATGTCCGGGATCACGAACACGCCCTTGTCATCCAGGATGGCGTCCGCCGGCGCCGTGGTGGGACCGTTCGCGCCCTCACAGATCACGCGCGCGCGAACCTTCGCCGCGTTCTTGCGCGTGATCACGTTTTCGAGCGCCGCCGGCACCAGCACGTCGACCTCGAGCGTCAGCAAGTCATCGTTCGAGATGCGATCGCCCTTCATGTAGCCGTCGAGCGATTTGTTCTGCTTCGCGTACGCAATCGCATCGTTGATGTCGATGCCGTTCGTGTTGACGATGCCGCCCGACCGGTCGCCGATCGCGATCACCTTGCAGCCCTGCGCCTGCAGCAGGTGGGCCGCCACCGAGCCCACGTTGCCGAAGCCCTGCACCGCCACGGTCGCGCCGGCGACCCGCATCCCGAGGTGCTCGAGCGCCGCAAGGGTGACCAGCATGCAGCCGCGGCCCGTCGCCTCGCGCCTGCCTAACGAGCCACCCATCTCGACGGGCTTGCCGGTCACCACCGACGTCACGGTGTGCCGCATGTGCATCGAGTACGTGTCCATCACCCACGCCATCACGCGCTCGTTGGTGTTGACATCGGGCGCCGGCACGTCGGAGTCGGGACCGAGAATGCCGATGAGCCCAGCCGTGTACCGGCGCGTGATCCGCTCGAGTTCGGCGACGCTCAGTTTGAGTGGATCGCAGATCACGCCGCCCTTGGAGCCGCCGAACGGAATGTTCACGACCGCGCATTTCCACGTCATCCACGCGGCGAGCGCCTTCACCTCGTCGCGGTTGACGTTGGGGTCGAAGCGAATGCCGCCCTTGGCCGGTCCGCGCGACGTGTTGTGCAGCACGCGATATCCGGTGAATACCTCGATCTCCCCGTTGTCCATGAGCACGGGGATCGAGAGCGTGATCTCTTTTTCGGGGTGACGCAGGATCTTGTAGAGGCCCGGCTCCAGATCGAGCAGCTCGGCTGCCCGGTCGAACCGCGACATCATGTCCTCGAAGGGATTGTCCTCGTTGAGGAAGCGGTCCTTGTCGGGCCTGACGATCTTGTCGGTAGAGAGTCTGAGATCGGTTGTCATGTGTTGGGTAGGGACGGATGGCCCAACGCGGGCGGCCGCACTCCGGGTTGGTCGTGTCGCGCAGCGAGCAGCAAGGCGAGGAGGGAGTCCACCGTGCCTTGTCCGGACTCGAGTGCGAACTGCTGGGAAACATACCACAACGACAGCGCGGCGCGAGGCCAGAGCGGCGCGAGCTTCACCGCGTCCTTGAGCGTGCAGAGGACCAGGCTTGCGCCCGCCGCGCCGCGCTGCACGGCGGACACATCGTCGTCGGTGAACCAATGGTGGTCCGCGAACGCGTGCAATGTCACGGCCGCGCCGGCAGCCTCGAGCTGCGACACCAGCGTGAGCGGATCGCCGATGCCGGCCACGAGGTAGACGCGCTCGCCGTCCACCGACGCCAGCGGGCGCGTGGCGGGGGCGCCGCCCCTTGCCAGTGCGCCGCGCGCGCGCGCGCCCACCGCCACAGGAAGGCTCGGTCGCAGGCGGCCGAGCTCGCCGACCACCGAGGAGACCGCGTCCGGGGAGACGGCGCGGCGGGTCACCACCACCATCATCGCCCGCTCGAGCGCACTGAGCGGCTCGCGCCACGGGCCAGCCGGCAGCGGACGCGCCGGCAGCCGCCACCGATCGGCGCTGATCAATACGACATCGGCGTCGCGCAGGGCATGGCGGTGCTGAAACGCATCGTCGAGCACCGCGACGTCGGCGCCCAACGCACGCGCGCGCTTGACACCCGCGACGCGGTCGCGTGCGATGACCACCGGGATCTCGGGGTTCACTTCCCGGTGGACGAGCGGCTCGTCGCTTCCGTATCCGCGCATGACGATCGCCGGCTGGGCACCGCGCTCGACGAGTCGCGCGGCAAGCCACGCGGCTGCGGGCGTCTTGCCCGTCCCGCCCACGGTGAGGTTGCCCACGCTGACGCTGGGCAGGGCGAGTCGGACAGACTCGATGTAGCCGGCGTCGTAGAGCACGCCGCGCAGCGCCACGGCGCCGGCGTACGCGAGCGCGAACGGCCACAGCATCGCACGGGCGGCGCGGGCGCTCGCGTCGTCGGCATACCACACGTGGTCGGTGATGCGCGGATCAATCATGGTTGGCCGCCGCCCTGGCTTGGTCCAGGAGCTCCGTGAACCTTGGCGCCTGGCTCGCCGCCTCCCGGGCACTCGCCGCGTGGGCGACGGTCGGCGTGCCGTACGCGATCGTGACGCGGGCGAACGGTTTCGGGATGAGAAACCTGTCCCAACTCGAGAGGCGCCACGCGCGCGATGCGCCGGCGCTGATCGGGATCACGGGCGCGCGCGTACGCTGCGACACGATGAGCACGCCGGGTGCGAACGTGTGCGCGGGCCCGCGCGGGCCGTCGGGTGTAAACGCGCCGTCGCCGCCCTCGTC
Organism: Gemmatimonadaceae bacterium; assembly: GCA_025927495.1. Lineage (GTDB taxonomy): Bacteria > Gemmatimonadota > Gemmatimonadetes > Gemmatimonadales > Gemmatimonadaceae > JADGGM01. The sequence continues at coordinate 1,874 of JAICLH010000067.1, read as the reverse complement.
GATCGCGCGGCACATGCCCAACAGGGCCCGGTCCGCGCCGCGCGACGACGAGCCCCGCACGGTCTTGTAGCCTAACGACATCGCGACGCGCGCGATGATCTCGCCGTCGCCGTGCTCGCTGATCAGCACGGTGATCCCCTGGCGGCGCTGGACCCACAGCAGCGGCAGCATGTCGCCGTGCCACAACATGAAGATCACGGGTTGCCGCGCCGCGCGGAGGGCATCGAGCGGCGCGCGATTCACGTAGCGAATCCGCCACGTGCGCGCGAGCACGCGCAGCGCGCCGCCGCCTAACCGGCTCAACAGCGCGCGCCGCCGCGCGCGTCGCGCGTCGATCGCCGCCGCGGTCATGTCGCGATCGCGAGCGCCATCTCGGCCACGCGCGCCGCCGCGCCCGGTGCGCCGAGCTTTTCACGCACGCGGGCGAGACCGGCCACCTGCGCGGCGCGCGCCACGCTCGCCGGATCGAGCAGCGGCTCCAGGGCGTCCGCCATCGCCGCCGGTTTCGCGGCGCCCTGCAGAAACTCGGGCGCCACCGATTCGCCGGCCACGACGTTCACGAGCCCGATGCGCGGGATGGTCACCACGCGCCGCGCGATGGCGTAGCTCGCCGCACCGGTCCGATACGCAACGACTAACGGACATCCGGCCACCGCCGCCTCGAGCGTGGACGTGCCGCTCTTCGAGAGCGCCGCATCGGCGGCGCGCCACACCGTGAACGACGCGTCGTGCACCAGCGGATACGGCGACCGGGAACCGTCGAGCGCGATGCCGGGCGCCACGCTCACGACCACCTTCAGTCCGCGCACGCGCCGCTCGAGCGTCCGCGCCGTCTCGAGAAACGGGCCGAGGTGCCGCGCGATCTCCTGCGCCCGGCTTCCCGGAAAGAGCGCCAGCACGCGCTCCGCGTCCGTTAGGCCGAGTGCGCGGCGGGCGTCGTCGCGGGACGGCATCGCGGCCGCCGCACGATCCAGCAGCGGATGCCCAACAAAGGTCGCCGGCACGCCGTGCGACCGCAGCAGCGCCTCCTCGAACGGCAGGATGACCGCCGCGCGCGTCACCGTTCGCGCCAATGCGCCGAGGCGCCCTGCTCCCCAGGCCCACACCTGCGGCGTGATGTAGTAGAGCACCGGCACGCCGGCCGCGTGCGCCGCCGCCGCCACTTTCATGTTGAAGCCCGGGTAGTCCACCAGCACGACCAATCCCACCACGCCGGATCGCAACCGCCGTCTGAGCGCCGACAGCAAGGCGTAGTGCCGCGGCACGTGCTTGAGGACCTCGACGAAGCCCATCACCGCCAACTGGTCGGTGTGTTCGATGAGCGCGACGCCCGAGCGCTCCATGCGCGACCCGCCGATGCCGGCGAGGGGCACGTTCGGCGCGCGGCGGCGCAATTCGTCGGCGACTCCGGACGCGTGCAGGTCGCCGGACGCTTCGCCGGCGACGAACAGCACCTCACGCACCGGGCGATCCCGCCAGCACCGGCATCGACCGCTCGATCGCGCGCATGATCCGGAGCGCCAGCTCGAGCGCCTGGCGTCCGTCCTCGCCGCTCACGAGCACCGGCTGCGTGCCACGCACGGCGGCCACAAAACTCTCGAGCTCGAGCCCGAGCGGCTCTCCGTCGGGCGCGTGGAGCGGCACGCGTTCCATGAAGTCCTCGAGCTGCCGCGGCGCGGTAGCCAGCGCGGTCATGTCCAGATCGCCGCGCAACCGGTAGAACTCGCCGGTGCCCTGCGCCAGGTCCAACGAGAGGTACCCGCTGCGCTGAAAGATCCGCAGCTTGCGGAACCGGTCGCGCGAGACGCGACTCGCCGTGATGTTCGCCACAGCGCCGGAGTCGAAGCCTAACCGGGCGTTCGCGATGTCCACCG
>JAICLH010000268.1 GCA_025927495.1 Gemmatimonadaceae bacterium | reverse complement strand
TACGGTAAATAACTCAGGACGTCATAGAACGGAGCGAGCCGAAGGGCGCCTCCCGATGCGTGCAACAGGGCGTAGTTCTTCGCATGTGCATCGGTTGCCGCGATGACCCAATTCAAGGCCGTCATGTGCAGGAAGCGCAGAATGTCATCTTGGGGATTCGACGACGCGTCCCGCAACAGACCAATGACTCTGCTAATCCCCGGTCCTCCATCATTTTCATACTTCCGTGTGGGCATCACGCCGAGAGCCTGGCACGCATCCTCTTGGTGAATGCGGATGTATGATCGACCGCGCTTGGCGCGATCAAACCGTTCGACTACGATCGCCCTTTCTTCGCCGAATTGCAGTACGCGTGAGGACACAGCGCCGAGGTTCAGAAACTTTGCAACCTCGAGGCAGAAGTGCTCGTTTTCTACAAAACCGGAAAACTCCCCGGTCGGCGGCTTGAGAATGACGTTGCTAGGGGTTCGACCGCTTGGTTTGCCCCACCGGCCGCCTTCCTCGAGTAGCGCGATTTTCGGCTGGGCACCGGCCAAGCTGAATTGCCCGCTCGCGTGGACAGACGTGCTCGGGACTCCGGTCTGCCGAACGCTGCGCAGCTCGTCAGCGACCTCGTCTTCACCGAGCCAGTGCACATGTTCGGCAGATCGGGAGGCGGTTAGGCGCTCAACGTTGTCCGGGCCCGCGAATTGGACCGCGCCGGCGCAGTCGCCGCCCATGCGCGACAACAGGGCGACGGGATTCCCTGACGAGACGCCGAAAACGCGACCATAGTGCTCCAACGTTCGAGTGCTGTCCGGTAGCAGGCCCCACAGAAACGCGTTGGTCGGGTCATGGCCGTGCTCCGCGGCGCTCAACGGGAGCGACAGCGACAGCGGATACGCATTCGTGTCGCGACGCCACGCGTCGTCGTAGATGAAGCGGAGTCGCCCCCGCCCGTCCTGCTCGACCAGGCCGACGCGCGCCCCGTCGAGCAGCGCGATGAGCACGCGATCCGGCTTCATGCTGTGCGATGGGAGCTGCGCGTCAGCGACGTGACTTGGCGCGCTCGATGATCGCGTTCAGATCAATCGAGGTTCGATCGCGTGGGGCTTCCTGCGATCGTGCATCGAGACGGACACCAAGCGCATTGAGCGTGCGCAGCACGAGCGACAGCGCAGCGGTCGGCTTTCCGCGTTCGATGTCGACGACCCATTGCCGGCTGGCGCCGATACGCTTGGCCAGTTGTTCCTGCGTCATGTGGGCCGCGCGGCGGCGGTCGCGGATGAGATGCCCGAGCTCGAGAGCGGTGCGGATAATCATAATGTAATCGATCGGCGACAGTCCTAAGATGTCACCGATCGCTTACAATTGTCAAGTGTCGCCGATCGATTACATCGGCCACATCCGCTTCAGCCCCCGCCCGACATCCGCGCCAGTGCCGCTCGAATGAGCTCGGACGCCGTGAGTCCGCGACCATCGGCCTCGACCACGCGACGCACGGCCTTCTCGGCGTCGCCGTTGCTGTAACCGAGCGACACCAGTGCGCGCATCGCATCATCGGCCGCTGCACTCGCGGGACGCGGCCCGCCGTCACCCGCCAGCATCACGTCGTCCAGCTTGTCGGCCAGATCGACCACCAGGCGCTCGGCTTTCTTGCGACCCACGCGCGGCACACCCTGCAGCGTGGCCAGATCTTTTTCCTGAATCGCGCGCACCAGCCGTTCGGCCGACAGCGCGGACAGCATCCCGATCGCGAGCGCGGGCCCCACGCCGTTGGCGGTGAGCAACCGCTGGAACACGCGCTTCTCGTGCGTGCTCGTGAACCCGAACAGCATCCACGCATCGTCGCGCACCACGACGTGGGTCTGCAGCGTGACGGGATCGCCCAGGCGCGGCAGCTGCTCGTACGCGCCTAACGGAATCGTGAGCTCGTAGGCGACGCCGCCGGCGGTCATCACCTCGACGCGGTCCAGGTCCTTGGCCACCAGGGTGCCGCTCACCTGCGCGATCATCGCACGCGCTCCAGCCGCGGCACGCGCGCCGTCAACAGGTACGCGAGCGCGGCCGCCACGCCGTCCGCGGCGTCGGTAGGCTGCGGCGCGCTCTTGAGGCGCAGGAGCCGCGCGACCATGAACTGCACCTGCTCCTTGGTGGCCGCGCCCGCGCCGACGACGGTCTTCTTGATCTCGGCCGGCGGATACTCGGCGATGCGCATGCCGCTCTGCTGCGCCGCGAGCAGCACCACGCCGCGTGCGTGTCCGAGCACCACCGTCGTGCGCACGTTCTTGGCGTAGAACACGTCTTCGATGGCCAGCACGTCGGGCTTGTGGCGCGCGATGATCGCGCGCACCTCGTCATACAGCCCGCACAACCGCACGCTCAAGCCGTCGCGCGGCGCCGTCCGAATCACGCCGCACTCGACAAGCGAAAGGGAGCCGCGCGGCTCCCCCGAATGATCCGTCACCACGCCGTATCCCGTGGCGGCCGTGCCCGGATCGATGCCTAAAACAATCACGCCGTCGCGCTCACGCCTTGGCCATTTCGGCGAGGTCGATGTCGAAGTTCGCTTCGACTTTCTGCACGTCATCCAGATCGTCCAGCTCTTCCATCAACTTGAGCAGCGTCTCGGCGGTCTTGCCCTCGACGTGCACCGTCGTCTTCGGAATCATCGCGATCTCGGCGCCGTCGGTCGCGATCGGCTTCGCGTCGAGCGCCGCCTTCACCGCGTGCAACGCCGAGGGATCGGTGGAGATCACGTAGCGGTCGTCTTCGCGCGTGAGATCCTCGGCGCCGGCCTCGAGGGCCGCTTCGAGCGCGGTCTCTTCATCCACGGTGTCCGCGGGCACGAAAATCTGCCCTTTGCGCTCGAACATCCACGCCACCGAGTTCGTCGCGCCAAGATTCCCGCCTCCTCGCGACAACTTGTGCCGGATGTCCGCCACCGTGCGCGTCGCGTTGTCGGTGAGCGTGTGAATCAGGAGCGCGACACCGCCGGGTCCGAACGCCTCGTACGTGATCTCCTGATACTCCACACCCTCGAGCTCGCCAGTCCCCTTCTTGATCGCACGCTCGATGTTGTCCTTCGGCATGGACGCCGCGCGCGCCGCCTCGATGGCGGTGCGCAACCGCGGATTACCGCCAGGATCGCCACCACCGGTGCGTGCCGCGACCGTGATTTCGCGAATGAGCTTGGTAAAGACAGCACCGCGCTTCGCATCGGCTGCTGCCTTGTAGTGCTTGATCTGCTTCCATTTACTGTGACCGGCCATGGGGCGCTCGCGACGAAACCAGCGGAAAGCTAACTGAGGAGGGAAGCGCGCGCTTGCACGCGCTTGGGGAAGCGCTGCGCTTGGGGAAATGGGGAAGCGGCGGGCTACGCCGCCTTGGTGTGAGGAACAACATCAATTTCCCCGCGAACTGAGAGCCGCGGCCCATGCACGCCACATTGCACTCCCATGCACGGAACACTGATGTCCCTCCTCACCCCAAGGCGGCGTAGCCCGCCGCT
>JAICLH010000038.1 GCA_025927495.1 Gemmatimonadaceae bacterium | reverse complement strand
CATTGACGGCGGCCGCTTGCGACATTATATAACCATACAGTTATAGACACCATCGGTTATGAACAATTCCGACCGCCTGGACTTCACCTTCGCCGCGCTCGCCGATCCCACCCGGCGCGCCATCCTCGCCCGTTTGGCCACCGGCGAAGCCTCGGTTCAGGAACTCGCCGAGCCGTTTGAGATGAGCCAGCCTGCGATCTCCAAGCACCTCAAAGTGCTGCAGCGCGCAGGGCTCATCTCGGTCGACATCGATGCGCAGCGCCGCCCGCGCCGCCTCGAACCAAAGCGATTGGAGGAAGCCGTGGATTGGATCGAGCGCTACCGCGAGATCTTCGAGCAGAACTACCAGCGCCTCGATGCGTTGCTCGACGAACTCAAAGGCAAGCGCGCAAAATCGAGACGAAAAAAATAGCGCGCGCTTGCCGTCCCGCGGCGCGTTCGTTCGCCCCTGAGCGAGCAGCCGCATCAACAAACCCAAGGAGAAGAACAATGCCAACGCCAGCAGAAGTTACATCGCCAAGTGATCGCGAAGTTCGCGTCACGCGTAGGTTCAATGCGCCCCGTCAATTGGTGTGGGATGCCCATACTAAGCCCGAACTCGTGCCGAGGTGGCAGGGCTACGGCGGCTGGGACATGCCGGTGTGCGACATGGACGTCCGCGTCGGCGGAAAATACCGCTGGCAGTGGAAGAACCGCGAAGACGGGAATCAGTTCGGCTTCTTCGGCACGTTCACCGAGGTCAATGCGCCGTCGAAGATCACGCACGAGCAATACTTCGATCCGGGCAATGTCGGCGGCGCCATGCCCGTCGGCGATCCCTGCATCGTGTCGCTCGAGCTCAGCGAGCACAATGGTGTCACGACGCTGGTTTGCAATTTGACGTTCGCGTCGAAGGAAGCTCGCGACGGCGCCGTCTCCACCGGCATGACCGACGGCATGGAGTACAGCTACGCCCGCCTCGACGACCTGTTCGCCAAGAAAGCCGCGTGAGGAGAACAATCCATTGGCTCGGGCGTTAGGCGGACCTCAGAAAGGATGCACCCATGATCATCGAAACCGCCCGCCTTCGACTGGTCCTCGAGTCCACAGAGGCGATACTCGCGCGGATCGAGGCAATGAGTCCCGCCGACCGTGCGGCAGTATCGCCTGACTGGCTCGCACGGCTTGGCGGCGCGGCGATGAGTCCGTGGACGCATGGTTTCGCAATGGTCGACTCCATCACCGGTGTGGTCGTCGGGACCTGCGCGTTCAAGGGTCCGCCAGGCTCGGACGGGGCGGTCGAAGTCGCCTACGCCGTGGAGCCGAGTTTCCAGGGGCGAGGATTTGCGAAGGAAGCAACCGCTGCACTCGTCGAATTCGCGCTGCACGCCGGCGCACGTGTGGTTCGTGCGCACACGCGGCCGGAGCACGGTGCCTCTCCTCGGGTGCTCGCCGCGTGTGGTTTCGAACGCGTAGGCGACGTGCTGGACCCCGAGGACGGGCTCGTGTGGCGTTGGGAATTAGTGCCGCGCCCCGCGCAGCAGTCGACACAATAGCCATCCGATCATATTAAGCAGTTAGGCAGACACACTTCAGAGATGCAGGAGACCACCATGGCCGCCCGCAAGACACACAAGGCGTCCAAGTCCACAGTCAGGAAACCGGCCAAGCGCACGGCGGCACAAGGCAGCGCCGCCACGACGCTGCCCGAAACCATGCTCACCGGCAAAGCAAGCCCCGCGAGAGCAGCCGACGGTGACAAGCCGGTCTTCTCCTACATCGCCAGCTTGCCGCAGCCGCAGCGCAGCATCGCGGAAAAAGTCGATGCCCTGGCGGCCAAGACGCTGCCCGGCCTCAAGCGCTCCGTGAAGTGGGGCATGTCGTACTATGGCGTCGGCGATGGATGGTGCTTCTGTTGTGGCGGCTTCGCGAAACACGTCAAGCTCATGTTCATGAACGGCGTGACGCTCACGCCGGTACCGCCGGTGACGCCGGTGGCCATGGGCACGGCTACGCGGGGCGTGGAACTCGAATCCGTGGAAGACCTCGACGCACGGCAGATCGCGGCGTGGATGAAACAAGCCACGGCCGTGCCTGGTGTCGGCGGGAAGAAGCGATAAGTGTGATGGACTTGGCCCTGCTCGGCGGTCCGTCTAACGGAGGAACGCCGCGATTCTCTCGTTCAGAAATTTCTTGTCGGCCGGGCTCGCGCCTGCGCCGGCCGGGTGTCCCCACAAGGACGGGATGGGCGTCAACGTCACGTGCGGAATGAACCGCGCCTCGTATCGCGCGTCGCTCACGGGAAAGTACAGATCGGTGGCCGACGGCATGTAGAGCACCGGCACCTTGATCGACGCCAGTGCCTTCTCCACGCTGCCGCCGAATCCTTTCGTCTGTCCCACATCGTGCCGCTCCCACGTGCGCGCCTGGAGAATGAGATCGTTGGGGTCGGCTTGATCGAGGAAGTGTCGAATGAGGTTGGCGCGGAACGTCTCGAGCGATGTCGTGTCGCCCGGACCAGTCTTCCACAGCTCGTCGTGCCACCACTGTTGCGAGAAGAGCCAACCTGCCCAGATCGAGGCGAAGAGCTCAACGCCGCGCGTTGGGCGAGTCGTGTAGTCGCCGCCGTGGAACGCCGAGTCCAATTCGATCGCCCCGATCTCCGCCTCCAGTCTAACGATGCCGTGCGGCCAGCACTTGGCCGTGCCGGACGTCGCCACGATCTTGTCGGCGAAGTTCGGATAGCTCACCGCCCACTGAAACGCCTGCTCGGCGCCCATCGAGAAGCCGATGATCGCCTTGAGGTGCGTGATGTGGAGACTGTCGACGAGCAGCCGGTGCACGGCCTCCACGTTGTCGCGGATCGTGGCTAACGGAAACCGCGGACCGTGAAACGGCTCCGGCGTGTTGCTCGGACTCGATGAGTGGCCGTTGCCGAACAGCTCCGTCGCGACCAGGAAGAGCTTCGTGGTGTCGAGCGCCAGCCCCGGCCCAATGAGCCACTCGTAGCCGTGGTGGTCGGCCATGTAGTGCGACGGCAGTAACACCACGTTGTCACGCGCGGCGTCGAGATGGCCGAACGTGCCGTAGACCACCGTGACGTTTGGAACGGTTGCACCGCTCTCGAACGTGAAATGATCCATGACGAACTCGTGATGCTCGGCATGGTCGATGCCCTGAGCGCGGGCAGAGATCGGCGCGGCGGCAAGGGCGATCGCGGCCACGGCGGAAGCGAATCGTGACACGAGCTTTCCGATGTGAAGGAGTCGGGCGAAACTAGCCGCCGCCAGGGACTCACGCCAGCGCGAACCGTCGTGGAGGTTCTCGAGGCGCCGATCCGATAGCCCCGGCCCTCGTGAGGCGTCTTGCCGCCCTTTTCCTCGAACGTCACCGTGGTGACTGACCCGCCCTCGCCACCTTCGTCAGGGGTTGAGCGTGGCTTCGCCACGCGCTCTTATTGACTCGCTTGCAGCTGAACTTTGACGTTAGGCATCGACCGACTTGACGGCGTCGGCTGGAGAGAATAGGTTCCAATATGGCACCATAATGGTACCAACAAGGAGTCTCGATGCCTGCCCTCACAATCAAGAGCATGCCCGACCCGCTGTACCGGCGCCTGAAGCAGCGGGCGGCGGCGCACCGCCGCAGTCTGAACAGCGAGATCCTGGTCTGCCTCGAGCAGGCCGTGGCCGCCGAGCCCGCCAATCCACGGGCCGCGCTCGCTCGGGCTGACGCCCTCCGGCAGCGCCTGCGCGTGCCGCGGCTGACTGACGCTCGCCTGCGCGCGGCCAAGGCGGCTGGGCGTCCGTGATCGTCGTCGACACCATCGTCATCGCCTACCTCTTCATGCCGGGTGACCACACGGAGGCTGCCCGCCTGACGCTCGCGGCCGATGCCGCGTGGGCTGCGCCGCTCTTGTGGCGCAGCGAGTTCCGAAATGTATTGGCGCTCTACCTCCGGCAGCATCATCTTCCGCTCGGGGCAGCGCTGCAATTACAGGCTGCCGCAGAGGAATTGTTGGCCGGGCGCGAGTATGGTGTCGAAAGTGAGGCGGTGCTCACGCTGGCGGCGACGAGTGGGCGGTCAGCGTACGACTGCGAGTTCGTCGTGTTGGCGCGGGCACTCGCTGTGCCGTTCGTCACGTCGGATCGGCAACTCCTGGCGAGCTTTCCGGAGACAGCGGTGGCGTTGTCGTCGTTTGCGACAGATGCCTAACGAAGCGCTGAGCGTGACGAACGGGTTACGGCGTGCGCGGGCTGCGCGCGCGCTCTGACGATGTCCGTTCGCACGTTAGCTACGGCATCAGGCGGACCATGAGGGCTGTGAGGACGAGGGCACATCTTAGCTCGGAATCCGTTGGCTGCCCTTCTTTCCCTTCGATTGTGAACCTGACTAACGCGCGTGTGTCCAAGCCGGAACCGGCGTGAGCGCTGTGCCGTGTCGCGCCGTGCTGTTCCTCGTCGCAGCACTGGCTTTCAGCGCTCCCGCATGTGCCGAGGACTCAGCCTCGGTGACGGCGATTCCGACGCCATGCATATTTTCTGGAATCACAAATCGCATCATCTGGATTGGTGGCGCGCATAGCATCTCCCGCACGGTCAGTTCGCGAAGTTCGTCGACATTTTCGGTCGCGGTACGATCGAGCGCTCGCCGGTGAACTTGGCGTTAGACCTCCGTAGCCTGTCGCCGAAGGTCATTGTCAGAACATGTGCAAATTGACGTTCAACGATCGTCTCCATGTAACGCACGTGGCGCCGCGTGTCACCTGCGGAGTCGCTTCAATAGCGCCGACAGGGAGACTCTGTGACAAATCGTCTGATCGCGACCGTCCTGCTCGGACTTGCTTCGAGCCGATTCGCCGCCGCGCAAACCAGCCGTGCCGCACCCGCGACGACGGAAGTGCCGGTGACGAAAGTCGTCCTCTTCTCGTCCGGCGTCGGCTATTTCGAGCACTCGGGCTCAGTGCACGGCAACAGCACCACCGAGCTTCGCTTCAAAACGAGCCAGATCAACGACATCCTCAAGTCGATCGTCCTCCAGGATCAGGACGGCGGGCGAGTCGGCGCGATCAGCTATCCGTCGCAGGATCCGTTAGCGAAAACGCTGAGAAGCTTTCAGGTCGACATCACGCAGAATCCGAGCCTCGCCCAATTGCTCAATCAGCTGCGTGGCGCGCGCGTCACGATTCAATCGCAGGCCGAAAAGCTCTCCGGCATCATCCTCGGCGTCGAGACACGCGACAAAGGCGGAGAGAAGGACGAACCCGTCGCGGTCCCCGTGCTGAATCTCCTCACCGGCGCGACGATTCGCGCCGTCGAGTTGCCGTCGATCACCAACCTGACCTTGGATGATCCTCAACTTCAGGAGGAGTTGACGCGCGCCCTCGGCGCGCTGGTGCAGGCGCGTGACCAGGACAAGAAGCCTGTGACGATCAACTTTACCGGCACGGGAGATCGGCACGTTCGAATCGGCTACGTCGTCGAGACGCCGGTCTGGAAGACCAGCTACCGTTTGCTCCTCGACGACAAGGAGAAATTCGGCAAGCTCCAAGGATGGGCGATCGTCGAGAATCAGACCGAGAGCGACTGGAACAACGTCTCGCTCTCGCTCGTGAGCGGCCGGCCGATCTCGTTCATCATGGATCTCTATCAGCCGCTGTACGCCACCCGGCCCACCGTCGTTCCGGAGATGTACGCCGGCTTGAGCCCGCAGGTGTACGAGGGGGCGACGGCGACGGATAGCGCGCCCGTGCCGAGGCCGGGCGGTACGGCGGGTGGCGGGATGCAGCGCCGAATCGGCTACGACAGTAACGGTCGACCGATGCCGCTGGCGCTCAGCGCGATGGTGGTGAGCTCGGCGAGCACCGGTTCGCACGTCGCGAACCTGGACGCCGCCGCATCGGTTCAGGCGGTCGCATCGGCCGCAAAGCTCGGCGCGCTGTTCCAGTACACCGTCCCCGACGTCACCATCGCGCGGCAGAAGTCCGCCATGCTCCCGATCATCACGGACAGCGTCGAGGTCGAGCGTCTTTCGATCTACAACGCGTCGGTGCTGCGATCGAATCCATTGAACGGCGTGCTGCTCAAGAACACGACCGGCAAGCACCTGCTGCAAGGCCCGTTCACGGTGTTCGACAAAGGCGTCTACGCTGGCGATGCGCGCATCGATAACGTGCCGCCGGGCCAGGAACGATTGCTGAGCTACGGTATCGACCTCGACATGATCGTCGACGACACGAAGAACACCCAGAACACCACGCTGCTCACGGCGAAAATCGACAAGGGCGTGCTCATCGTCAGCCGGAAACTCGTCGCGTCGCAGGAGTACGCGGCCGACAACAAGACCAACAAGGACAAGACCCTCATCATCGAGCGGCCGATCCGCTCCGGCTGGAAGCTCGTCGACACGCCGAAGCCGTTCGAGACGACGCCGGACCTGTACCGCTTCAAGGGGACCGCTGTCGCCAAGAGGGTCACCGTCCTCACGGTGAAAGAGGAGCTCGTCACCAACGAAACGATCATGCTCGCCTCGGCGGGCCTGGACCAACTGGTGTTCTACAGCCGGACGGGGAGCGGAGCGGGCGACGTCCCGGCAAACGTGCGCGACGCGCTCGGCAAGGCGATTCAGCTCAAGCAATCCATCGCCGACGTCGAGACGGACATCAACGCGCACACCCAACGCCTCGAGGAGATCACCGCCGAGCAGAACCGGATTCGCGAGAATATGAAGACGGTGGCACAGACGACGCAGTACTACGATCGGCTGCTCGCGAAGCTCAACGAGCAGGAATCGTCGATCGAGAGTCTTCAGAAGGAACGGGATGCGCTGACAGCGAAGCGCGACTCGTTGCGTCGGGAGCTCGATGAATATCTCAACGGGCTGACGGTGGGTTGACCAGTGAAGGCATCTGTCTTTGTCGGCACCAGTCTGGACGGCTTCATCGCTCGATCCAACGGCAGCTTCGACTTTCTGCCGCCGGACGGCGGGGAGCCGCACGGGTACCCGGAATTCATGGCGAGCGTCGACGCACTGGTCATCGGCCGAAATACGTTCGACACCATCATCCGGTTTGCCCAATGGCCGTATGAAAACCCCGCCTTTGTGCTAAGCCATCGGCCCCTGTCGCCGACCCCGGCCGGGGTAGCCGTCGAGCGCTTGTCAGGCGAGCCGGCGGACGTGGTCGATCAACTGAGCGCGCGCGGGATCGGACATATCTACGTAGACGGTGGCATCACCATTCAGCGTTTTCTCCAAGCCGGGCTCATTCAGCATCTGATCATCACGCGCGTTCCGGTGTTGATCGGTTCGGGCATTCCTCTTTTTGGCCCGCTCCTGCGGGACATCGCACTCACACATGTCGCGACACGCCAATACGCCAGCGGCCTTGTGCAGAGTGAATACATGGTGTCGGCTGCCTCCTGAGGTAGTCCGCGATCTCGAATTCGCAACGTAACGGCTGACATCGGTGCAGGCATTTGCGCGCGGCCGCCTAACGCGCTGAATCAAGCAGCGAATCCAGGGAGGACGCCGCTCGCGCGCTCGTCGGGGCATCTTTTTGAATCGGCTGAGCTTTGCTGCAGCGTTAGGTGGCCAGCCGACCGTCTTGCAGATTCATGTCGCGAATGACGACGCCGCAGGAACTCCTACGCAGTGTATCCCGTGACCGAAGGTCACTCCGCTGAAGCGCTCTCCTGACCTCAGGGAAGTCTCAAAATGCCACTGCTCAGGAAAGCGACGTTAGTCATCACGTTGCTGGGTTCTCTCGCCACCCTCGGGTTGGAGCTCCATGCTGCCGCTCCCCTCAAGTTCGACCGGTCGCTCGTAGCCGGCATCGGGTTTTTAGCCTGGCCCCTACTTCCGTTCGGAGCTGTCGGCTTCGCGGTCCGCCTCAAGTTTTTCCGAGGTCTATCCGTCGCTGTTTTGTTTGCCGCATCGGTTGCCCTGACAGCTGTGTCAATTTTCGCCTACCGGCCGGAGGTCTTGCGTTCGAGTTCGACCGCAGCCCTGGTCTTTGTCGTCCTGCCCGTTTGGGAATTGGTCGGGTTGGGTGCGATGGGTTTCGTGTTAGGCATGACGGAAATTCTCGGACGAAGAGCGTCGCGCAGCTCGGGATTGTAGTCGAACGGGCCCCTGGCCCGCCGCTGGGTCGGCCAAGTACTCGAGATCCCTATCCGTCCCACGTCTGTCGCTGTCTTAACGTTGCTGCTCGGCGTCACCCCAAAGCACGATTTCCGTTCGACTCCTGCAAATTCACCCAAAAGGGTGATGACATCGGGCCCGCGAGACCGCATCGTGTGTCCATCTCGCTCACACCCAGGCCCCCCGTCATCGGAGCTTCCATGAAACGAGTCACTGGCATCGGCGGCATCTTCTTCAAGGCCAAAGACGCTCCGGCCCTGCAGGCTTGGTACAAACAGCACCTCGGCATCGATGTTCAATCATGGGGTGGCGCGGCGTTCGACTGGACCGACGGTGAAGGGAAGCCGGTTGCCGGAACAACCGCGTGGTCCATCACGACGACGCAAAGCAACCAGTTCGCGCCCAGCACCGCACCATTCATGGTCAACTACCGGGTGGACGATCTCCACGGCCTGCTGAAAGCCTTGCGCGACGAAGGGTGTAACGTTCTCGAGAAGATCGACGAGTCCGAGTACGGAAAGTTTGGCTGGGTCATCGATCCGGAAGGAAACAAGATCGAGCTCTGGCAACCGCCCGCCGGACAATGACCAGGGCAAGGGCGTAAACGGGCTCCATAACGCCGACGGTTCGTTAGTACTTTTCGTCTATGAGACCACTGCGATACTCGATCAACATCACCCTCGACGGCTGCTGCGATCACCGAGTGATGGTCCCGGACGAAGAGCTTCATCGCAATGCCGTCGCCAATCTGGAGCGGGCCGATGCCCTGCTCTTTGGCCGGGTGACGTACGAGATGATGGAAGCAGGGTGGCGGCCGCCGCAGACGGAAGCGCGGCCCGATTGGATGGTTGCCTTCGGGAAGAAGATCGACGCGCTGAAGAAGTACGTTGTGTCGAGCACGCTCGACCGGGTCGACTGGAACGCGGAGCTCGTACGGGGGCACTTGGGCGAAGCCGTTCAACAGCTCAAGCGGCAGCCAGGCAAAGGCTTGCTCACGGGAGGTGTGACGCTCCCGCTGGCCCTGGCGGATCTGGGATTGATCGATGAATACGAGTTTGTCGTGCACCCCAGGATCGTAGGGCGCGGGCCGACGTTGTTCGCCGGCTTGAGCGAGCGGCTCGATCTGAGGCTCGTGGACCGTCAGGAGTTCAAGTCGGGTGCGGTGGTTTTGCGCTACCAACCGGGTCGTGCCTCGGCTTGAATGGCAGATGCAAAGTTTCTACGACGAGCTAGCGCCGTACTACCACCTTCTTTATCCGGACTGGGAGGCGAGTATCACGCGGCAGAGCAGTGGGCTCGCGCAGGTCCTCCGAGAATTTGGGGTCGCCGCTGGTAGCGCGATCCTCGACGCTGCGTGTGGAATTGGGACCCAGACCATCGGCCTCGCTCAACTCGGCTACCGGGTCGCGGCGTCGGACGTCGCTCCAGCAGCTGTCGCGCGTGCGCGGGCGGAAGCCGAAAGGCGGGGACTGACCGTTAGCTTCGAGGTCGCCGATCTCCGGCAGCTTGCACGTTCTATGGTTGGACCGTTTGCCGCCGTCATCGCGTGCGACAACGCGATTCCACATCTGCTCTCCAACGCGGAGATTCAGCGTGCGTTTGCGGAGTGCCGGCGCGTGCTCGTCCCCGGCGGCGTGCTGGTGATCTCGGTGCGGGATTACGCGACGATCGAGCGGCGGACGCCGGATCACCATGCCTACGGTACGCGCACCGTGGGCGGATGCACCTACGCGGCCGAGCAGGTGTGGGAGTGGGACGGTGACGAGTACACGTTGACGCTTCGCCTAACGGAGCAATGCGGCGCGGCCGCGCCGGTCGTTCACGAGTTCCGCAACCGCTACTATGCGGTTGCGATCCTGACGCTCGAGCGGCTTCTTCGTGCGGCGGGGTTTACCGCGGTGGTCCGTCGCGACGAGGATTTCTTCCAGCCGCTGCTGGTGGCAGTCAATCCGCCGGTTCGCTGATGAACGCTGCCGCTGGACGGCGACCTGAAGGAGTTGCGATTGCCGCGGGGCAGGCGAGCGAACCGGAGACTAACGCCGCCGCAGGTGACAGAGACAAGGAGGGAACAGGGAAGCTCTCGCTGCCGAGCGTCAGCGAGCACTTCCCTCTTCCCTTGGCAAATGCGATCTAATTTCAGACGCGTTTCACTAATTAACGACGGGTTCCACAGTGAGCTTCTCCCTGTACATCATGGCGTTATCAGAACCGTTTGCCGAGGCAGAAATCCTCGCTGCGTTCGGCGCCCACGTTTCGCCGGACAAGTACGGCGGTTTGTGCGTGCGATACGACGAACGGAACGAGTCGACCATTCTCTGCGACTTCACGCCAGAACGTACAACCGATTCCTTCTCTGTTGATCGGCCGTGCGGAGACAAGCGCCTGTTCGTGGCGCTGCACCGACTCCTTTCTGCCCGACCTTCGTTTCTGACGTACCCGAGCGAGGAACTCGTTTGCCTCGTCACAACGGACGCGTCCGCGTCGGCGGTGCGCATGAAGCATCCTGAACTATCAGGTGCGCTCCGTCTCTGTGAGTCGCCTGAGTCGCTGGGCGAATTCTGGTGGCCTGCTTGACTGGCGGTGCCAGCGCGCCATTCTGAGGGAGCGGCCGCGACTCGGCGAGTTGCGCCGCCGCCCGTCGTTACCTGCCTTGCGAGGTCTCTCATGTCTCCTGTTCCTAGCTCGTCGCTAACCGTCGAGCGCGTCCCGAGCGGCGGGCGTCCCAACTTCATTTCGGTGCTCCTCGCCGCCGCGCCCATCGGGATCGGCCTGCTCAGCTTGGCGGTGCTGGGCAGTACCGGTGTACTCATCGCCGGCGTCGTGCTCGGTCTCGTGGCCGGGATGTCGCCCCAGGTGGCCAAACATTGGGAGCGGGCCGTCGTCCTTCGGTTAGGCCATTACAACGGCACGCGCGGCCCCGGGCTGTTCTGGTTGGTGCCGTTCGTGGACACCATCTCCACTTGGATCGACCAGCGGGTGATCACGACCGCGTTTGCGGCCGAGGAGACGCTGACGTCCGACACCGTGCCGGTGAATGTCGATGCCGTGCTGTTCTGGCAGGTGCACTATCCCGAGCGGGCCGCGTTGGACGTGCAGCAGTATCCGCAGGCCGTCAGTTGGGCCGCGCAGACTGCGTTGCGCGACATCATTGGGCGGACGTCGTTGTCGGACTTGCTGCGCGGGCGGGAGCGGATCGAGACCGAGCTGCAGGATCTCATCGACCAGCGGTGTATGCCGTGGGGCATCGAGGTGCAGGCCGTCGAAATGCGCGACGTCGTGATTCCGGAGACGTTGCAGGATGCGATGTCGCGCGAGGCGCAGGCGACGCGTGAGAAGAGCGCGCGGATCATCCTTGGCGAGGCCGAGGTGGAGATCGCCGCGCTGTTCGACAAGGCGTCGTTGGCGTATCAGGCGAATCCGACCGCGCTGCATCTGCGCGCGATGAACATTCTGTACGAGGGGCTGAAGGAGAAGGGTGCGTTGATGGTCGTGCCGAGTACGGCGGTGGAGTCGATGGGGTTGGGCGGACTGCTCGGCGCCGCGGCCGTCGAGCAACAGATGCTGGCCGGGCAGCGGGCGCCGTCGCCGGCGCCTAACGCGAAGCCGTGAGGCGCACCATCTATGCGTGTCGGAAGCGGGGAGTACACGTTCGACTGGATCGACAACTGGGCCTCGATCCCCGATTCACCGGAAGGGCGGGTTGACGGGCGGACGCACGGCATCGTCGTCACGCGCGACGAGCGCGTTGTCGTCTTCCACGTCGGGAATCCCGCCATTCTCATCTTCAACGCGGATGGTGCGCTGCTCGAGGCGTGGGGAAATCGGTTTCCGGGGGCGCACGGCCTAACGCTCGTCGAAGAAGCGGGAACCGAGTATCTCTGGCTCACGGATTACAAGACAGGCGAAGTCGTCAAGACGACGCTCCAGGGCGACACGGTGCTCTCCCTACCGTTCCCGGATTTGAAGGGATACGACGAGCCAAAGTACGCGCCGACGTGGGTAACCGTATTCGAGCAGCGATTCGGAGGGACCGGCGACGTCTGGGTCGCCGATGGTTACGGCGCGGGCTACGTACACCGATACGATCAGACGGGCAACTATCTGAGCAGCATCGACGGGACGACGGGCGGCGGACGATTTCGCCATCCACACGGAATCTTTCTCGACACCCGCAAGTATGAACCGGAGCTCTTCATCGCCGACAGAATGAACCGGCGAATCCAAGTGTATGATGCCGAGGGCAAGTTCAAGCGGCTCGTTGCTGCCTCCGCTGACACGAGCGCGTGTGCGTTCATACCAGATGCGGAGTGCACCTTGATTCCGGAAGCTCCGTACCGGGCGCGTGTCACCATTCTCGATCCGGACGATCGGGCGATCGCCACGTTAGGCGAGCACGATGACGTCTGCAGCCGTCCCGGCTTCCCGAACGATCGGTCGTTGGCCGAGCCGGGGCGGTTCGTCACACCCCACTCTGTAGCCACCGACGGCGCACGAAATATCTATGTCGTCGAGTGGGTTACCGGCGGCAGGATTACCAAGCTTGCCCGCGCGACGTGAATTCCCGGTCGGATCCAGCATGACTGATGCGAGCGCACCGGACGCGAGACGTGGCACTGCCGCCTTCCAACGGCTCGACCGCGAGCTCGTGTCACTCGGCGCGCCTAACCAGCAGGAGCCTCCGCTCGCCCTCTGGGTGCCCGGCCGCATCGAGGTCCTCGGCAAGCACACCGACTACGGCGGCGGCCGGAGCCTCCTCTGCGCCGTGGATCGCGGCATCTCGGCGCTCGTCCGAGCGCGCGAGCCGGACGCGGCCGACGAGCGCCTGGTCCGCGTCCGCGATGCGAAGCATGGCCTAACGGCAGAATTCGCGCTCGCCCCCCACACCGCGCCCGCACCGGGCGCGTGGGCCAACTACCCGATCACCGTGGCGCGCCGGATCGCCGCCAATTTCGGCGGCCCGCTGCGCGGCGCCGACATCGTCTTCTGGAGCGACATCCCGCACGCGGCCGGCGTGAGCAGCTCCAGCGCGCTCGTGGTGATGTGCTTTCTCGCGTTAGGCGCGGTGAACGACCTGGCATCCCGGCCCGCGTACCGCGCAGCCATCCACGACGCCGACGACCTGGCCGGATACCTCGGCGCGGTCGAGAATGGCCTCGACTTCGGCCCGCTGCACGGCAACGCTGGCGTCGGCACATTCGGCGGCAGCGAAGACCACACGGCGATCCTGTCCGCGAGACCCGGCGCGCTCGCCCAGTACCGATTCTGTCCGGTGACCTTCGAGCGCGCCATCCCGCTCCCGGCCGGCGTCACCTTCGTCGTCGCGTCGAGCGGCGTTCAGGCCGAGAAAACGGGCGCGGCCCTCGACAAGTACAACGACGTCTCGCGCCGCCTGCGGGCCGCGCTCGAGTCCTGGAACCGCGCGACCGGCCGCGCCGATGCCTCGATGGGCGCGGCACTCGCATCGTCGCCGGGCGCCCGCACCCGCGTGCTGGCAGCGTTAGGCGGTGCGCGAGACGCGGACTTTGCGCCGGCGTCGCTCGTCGAGCGCACCGAACAGTTCGATGACGAATCCAACCACATCATTCCTGCCGCGGGCGACGCCCTCGCGCGCGGCGACATGGCGGCGTTCGGCACCCTGGTCGAGCGCTCGCAGGTTGGTGCCGAGCGTCTGCTGCACAACCAGATTCCGGAGACGAGAGCGCTCGTTAGCCTTGCGCGCGGCCTGGGCGCCGCCGCTGCCTCGGCTTTCGGCGCAGGGTTCGGCGGGAGCGTGTGGGCGCTGGTCGACGCATCGCGCGGCGAGGAGTTCCGGAGCCAGTGGGGCGAGGCGTACGGGGCGGCATTCCCGGCCGCCGCCGCGCACGCGGAGTTCTTCGTCACGCGCGCGGGACCTCCCGCGACCCGCCTCGCCTAACGCAAGCGCCGGCCGCGCGATCAGCCCGGCGGACGCGGCTTGAGGTACGAGTCGAACCACGCAATCGAGCGTCGCAGCACATCCGCCTGGTGCTCGGGGTTCGCGAAGTGGTGGCCTTCGTCCGGATACACCACCAGCTGCGTCTTCACACCGTCGTGCTGCAGTCCGCGCCAGTACTCGAACGACTGCGGGGCAGGGCACTCGGCGTCCCGCTCGCCAACCACGATGAGCGTCGGGGTGCGCGCGTGCGTGATGTAGTTCATCGGCGAGCTGCGCGCGTACACCGCGGCATTTTCGTACACCGTGGCCCCGAAGTACGGCACCATCCACTCGCTGATCCCGTTCTCGCCGGTGTAGCTGAGCCAGTCCGAGATGCCGGCGCCCGCAACCGCCGCACGGAAGCGCTGTGTTTGCGTGACGGCCCACATCGTCATGTAGCCGCCGTAGCTCCAGCCCGTTAGGCCAAGGCGCCGCGCGTCCACGGGATACCCGGCGATGACCGAGTCGACGCCGGTCATGATGTCGCGCAGATCGCCGTGGCCGAAGTCCTTGATGTTCGCCCGTGTGAACGCTTCGCCCTGACCATAGCTGCCGCGCGGGTTGGGCATGAACACGAAATACCCGGCGCGCGACAGCGCGGCCTGCTGCGACTGGGCGGACAGAAAGGTCGATGCGATCGCCGATGCGGGCCCGCCGTGCACGAGCACGATCATCGGATAGCGCACGCCGACCCGGAAGTCGCGTGGATAGATCAGGAACCCCTGCACATTGAACCGGTCGCTGCGCCAATGCACGCTCACCGCTTTCCCCCACGACGGCTCGATGCCGGCATTGGCGTGTGTGAGCTGCGTCCAATGCCCAACGGGACCGGCCCACACTTCGGGCGGCGTGCCGAGCGATTCGCGCACGAGCGCGACATCCCGGCCCGTGTCGGCGGCGGACACCTCGGGCAGGCCTCGACCCGACCGCGTGGAGATCGCTTCGTCGCCCTGCCAGAGAGACTGGGTCGCGCCGGTCGCGGCGTTCACGGTCGCGATCTCGGATCCGCCGTGCGACCACATCGTGGCCAGTATCGATTGCGGTCCCTGCCACCGGAACGACGCCACCGATACCGTTGCGTTAGGCGTGAGATTTCGCGGCGTGCCGCCGGCGGCCGGCACGGTGTACAGATCGCCGCCGGTGGCACCCTGGTCGCTCATCACGCCGCCGATGAACGCAATGTGCGACCCATCGGGCGACCAGAGGGGCTGCGCGATCTGCACCGTGGGTTTGGCGATCTGGCGCATGGTACCCGACACCGCATCGATGGCGTCGAGCCGAGCCACCCACCAGTTGTTGTTGCCCGAGCCGGTGGCCGCGCTCACCACCAGCTCCTTCCCGTTAGGCGACCAGTCGAACTCGTAGACGTAGAGGTCCGCCGGGGACACGATGCGCTGCGCACCGGACTTCACGTCGACGAGTGCCAGGTGCTGCCGGTCGATGTGCGCGTCCATCGCTCCGGTATCGCGCGGCGTCGCCTGCGTCGGTCCGTTGGCCTCCTCCGAGGGCGAGGAGTAGAGCAGCGCGATGCGCGAGCCGTCCGGCGAAAATCGGATGTCGTGCACCGAGCCGGAAAGGGCGGCCACGCGCCGCGCGGCGCGAGTCGCCGCATCTACGACGTAGATCGCCGGCGACCCGTGGCTCGCGGCCAGCACGCCTAACTGACGGCTGTCGGCCGACCAGATGACCTCGCTCGCGCTGTTCGACCCGGCGCCGGGAAGCGACAGAGGCGCGGGCGAGGCGCTGCCGGTGGCCGAGAGCATGACGCCCTCGGCGTCGCCGCTCGGCGCCGCCGGGCCGATCCAGGCCACGCGCCGGCCGTCCGGCGCCATCGAGACGCTCGAGAACTGCCGAACGTGCGGCCCGGTCGGGGCTTGAGCGGATGCGCCCGGTGTGAGCGCGCCGATTGCCAGACAACACAGCAGCGCGGCCGGTGCGCTGCGCGGGCGGGAGCGCCGTATCGGGTCGACTGGGAACAACGCAATCCTCCGGGATGGGAAGGACGTTCGCTCGTTAGGCAGGCGGCGCGCCGCGCGCGTCCGCAGGCGGTGATGAGCCCGGTGCGGCCGCGGTGGCTTCCGGTGCCGCGTCCGCGCGGGCGGCGCTGTACTTGAGCGCGATCCAGGTCACCGTGTCCCACGCGTTGTGGATGCCCACGAACAGCAGGAGCAGCGTCGCGCCCCCAACCAGAAACAACGCCTCTTCGGGCGCGTGCGGGAGTATGAACGACGCGATGACGATGGTCGCGTACGCGCTGAACGGTAGGATGGAATGCCAGAGCCAGTCCTCGAATACCGGATCGTAGCCGGTTTGCTTTTGCGCCCGCCGGGTGACCAGCACCGCGTACGCCACGCCGGCGGCGCCGAGTGCCGCAACGGCGATGGCGGGGCTGGACAGTGATCGCCACGGCGCGCTCACGATCGCCGACGCGAGCAGCGCGGCGCAGAAGTGCACGACGGTCGGCGTCCCGAAGGCCGCAATCTCGCGACCACCGGTCCGCGCGCCCGATTCGGAAACGAGCGCGATGACGACGAATTGCAGGCCGGTGAGGGCTGCCGCCGACGATCCGACGATCACGTACAAGTTTTCCCAGTCGTAGAACGGCCATCGAGCGGCTTCCAACATCATGCGATGGCCGGCTCCTCTTGGGTTCTCGTGTGCACGCGATTATTTGTTCGGTGTCCGCCCGATGTTTCACCCTGCAACCAGGAGGTGATCCCTTGTCCAGCAGTCATAGTACCACCGTCAGCCCGAGCTGGGCAAACGGTCGCCACACGGTGATCGCCTGAGCTAGTGCCCGGCGTCAGCCGAGCGACCGTCTCGGGCTGACCGTGGTCACCGCGCCGCCCTTCGCCTAACGGCGAAGGGCGGCGCGTTCGCTTAGTATGGCGTACGGGTAATGATCAGTAAAGACAATATCGGTATATACTCATGGTAAATACCATAAGGGTTTCGTGACGCGGATATGTGGCGGGCGGTGCGTTCTAGACGGATCAGATCGACTGAAGTCGGCGTTAGGCGCTAGCTATCGACGAGGCCAACCTCGGGTCGGAACAACCGACAACTTACTCACGAATTCGAATTCGACCTTCCTCAACGATGCAGAGCTTTCCTTGCACGTTTTCTCGTTCCAGAACGGGCAGGCTGCGTGAGAGTAGTCTCAAGATGCTCTCCACATCTTGTCTATGTGGCCAGAGCACCACGATTCCCGCGTATTCGGACGGCGCATACGCACGAATGTCCGCGAAATCAAAGTCCAGAGTGACAAGCGTCCGCCGTTCCGCACGGACCACGACTGAAATGCGTGAGTCCGTTGCTCCGAGAAGACCTCGTCGTGAACCGTGTCAGGTTGGTGGCCGGCTGCCCGCAAGAGCGTGGCAGCTTCGAACGGAATGTTCTCATCGAGCTTAAGGAGCACGCACCCTCGTCACGCCGCCGGAAGCGTTACGATTCGTTCCCGAGCGAGCGCCGCAGCGTACGCCAATGCGGCATGAATCGCTTCGCCAGGCAACGTCGGATAGCTGCGACGCAGTGCGTCCGAAGACACGCCCGCAGCAAGGTTGTCCAGAACCACCGACACCGGAATGCGAGTGCCGCGGATGCACGCTTTACCGTGACAGATGTCCGGGTCTACCGTGATATAGTCCTGCCAGATCATGAGAGCCCCGAGAGAGAGTAGCAGAAACATACTACGGCTGGTGCACGAGGGCTATCGACCTGCTGCGCAGTGCGATCTCATCAGATCATCCAGCAACTCGAATCCGGGTCTGGATCTTACCGCGCGAACCAGTACGAGAACTTGATGAGGAAGATGTCGTTCGAGCGGTGGGCGAACAGCTCGCGCAAATCACCGCCGAAGGACCGCGTGCCTTCGATCGGGAACGATCCGTCCCGCCCTTGGCTCCAGACCAGGAACAGCGTCGAGCCGGCGCGATACTCCCAGCGAAACACGAGATTCGACCGGAATTGCTGCGCGTTGAATCCACCCGGGTCGCCGGTGACGGTCGTGTCGCCATACGGTTGATAGCGCGCCGCGTACGCCACCGCATGGGGTCGTGCCAGCTCGCGCACATTGGTGTACGTCCCCTTGGAGACGAACGGCGACGCGTACAACTGGAGCGTCGCGTTAGGCGTGAATGCGTAGTCCAGGCGCCACGTGAGGCTCAGCGTGCGCTGCTCGAGGTGGGCGAAGGTATAGTGCAGCGCGTCTGCGGAGTCCGTGTACGTGTTGAAGTACTGGGTGTCGTTGCGATTCCGCGTGTAGCCGCCGAACACCGAGGTGGAAAAGCGCGCCGAGACTTTGATGTCGAGCTCGGGCGACACGCTGAGCGAGTACGACCGGCCGCCGTCGCCCCGCCAATAGTTGACCGACAGCGACGGCAGGAGCGCGTCCCGGTCATCGCCCTGGATCTGGAGCCACGGCGCAATGTACGGATCCTGGCGGACCGCCGGGCCGCCGCGCGCACACCGGTCGCAGAACGTCGTGCCTAACTGGCCGAGCGTGCCGCCCATGTGCAGCCACCACCGGTCGTTGAACTGCGTGTGGATATTGGTGTTGAACGCGCGCTCCGTGGGGAGGCCTGCGTCGCTCCAGTACTGCCAGTAGTTGACGTTCCAGCGGAGCTGCTGCCAGATTGCGTTAGGCGTACGGAAGGCCAGCGCCGCCCAGGTGGTCCACTCCTGCTCGTCGGCCTGCCTAAGAAAGCCGAGGTCGTTGATCTCGAACCCGGGCGATCGCCGCTGATAGGCCGTCTCCCACTGCAGCAGCTTGCCTCCCACTTTCGCCGCGCGCAGCTCGACGTTGGAGCCGGACAGCGACGTGCGCGTCGAGTCGAACGTGAGCGGGCCGTCGGGCCGCTGATAGAGATGGACCGGGTCCTCCTGCGTCAACGCGATCGCGGCGCGACTCCCGGCCACCCGACTCGCGTCGAACGAGCCGGAGACTTCGTAGTCACCGAGAAAGCGGCGCCGGGCATCGATGCCTCCAGCGTACGCGCTCGAGTGGAGATAGGGACTGCTCGATGCATCGGTCTCCCGATTGACACCGGTGAAGATGAAACCGACGCTCCCGTTCCCGTCCGCATAGTCCTGGTTGCCCCGCACCACCGCATAGTTGGCCCGCGGCTCGAGTGTCACGTCGCCCGCGCCGCCCACGCGGTCGGTGACCGCATCCATCATGCCTAACGAAAGGCCGTTGGGAAATCGTCCCGTGAGCTTGGCCGCGCCGAGGATACGCGTGGCCTGCACAGCGGTCGAGTCATCGTACGTGTCCGCGAGTTCGGGCGCCCGCCCGATGCGCCGCGAATAGAACAGCCCTTCGCCGGTGTTGCAGTCGAGCACGACCACGCAGTTCACGTTGAACGTGAACAGGCCTTTGCCCTCGACGAAGAACGGCCGTCGCTCAGAGAAAAACGTTTCAAACGCGGAGAGGTTGAGCTGGGAGGGATCCGCATCCACCTGACCGAAATCCGGATTCACCGTGGCGTTGAGCAGCACGTTCGACGACATCTGATACTTGAGATCTCCACCGGCGCTGACCTGCTGGTCACGATCGTATCCCGACGACGCCGGACCCTGCACGTTTTTCGTGAGCAGGTACGGTGTGACCTCGAGATCGCCCGGCCGCGCAAGGCCGTCGAGTCCGGAGAGTTCGCCGAATTGCGAGACGAGTCCCGACCGCGACATCCGATAGAGCGGCCACGTGATGGTTTCCGTGTATCGCTGGATCACCCGCCAGATGAGAATGCCGAACACGCCGTCCTTTCGCACCGAGTAGTGCAGCTGCGAGAGCGGAATGCGGTACTCCGCCGTCCAGCCGAGCGAATCGGTACGCGTGGCCACGTCCCAGATTGCGTCCCAGGCGACGTCCTCGGCGCCATCGTTGTAGATCGCGTAGTCGCACTTCACACCGGCTGGGTTCACCGAGAACTCGAAGCCCGTGCGGTGATCGTGATACGAGTCGAGCAGGATGGTGATGTGGTCCGACGCTGTCTGGTCATCGCGGCGCGACAAGAGACTCACGATGCTGTCGGGATGTGGATCGTACGCGCGCACGAAGACGTACAGGTTGTGCGCATCGTACGCGACGCGCGCTTCGGTTCGCGCCTTGGGCTGCGCACCTTCCGTGGGCTCCGCCTCGAGGAACTGGTCAATGACGGGCGACGACGTCCACACCGCGTCGTCGTCACGCCCGTCGATGACGGGCGCGGTCGTCGCGAGCGTGGCCCGGACGGTTGTGGCCGTCGCGTGACGCACGGGTGCCGCTACGGGTTGAAAGGCTTGCAGCACAAGCAGGGCCGAAAGGCCGCCAAGCACCGAGTCACATCGTCGTTGAAGTCAGAGTTTGGACAACGCAATCCGGCGATGGGTTTAGGGCGGCCCGGCTGTGGCTGCAACCAGGAGAGTCGTATCTTGTTTCGCGTGAACGCCAACCTCGCATCCACACGCGTCGACGATCGCTGGGCCGCCGGCCCGCCATCCGGCGCCGACGCGCTCGACCAGCTCGTGTACCTGTCCAACGCCATCGGACAGGAGGCGCTGCTCGTGCAGCCCGGCGGCGGGAACACGTCGATCAAGCTCGGCGACGAACTGCTGGTGAAGGGCAGCGGAACCGACCTGCGCACGATCGGCCGGGACGGATTCACGCGCCTCTCGCTCCCGGCGCTGGCCGCGCTGCGGACCGCCGACACGATGCTCGATGCCGAGATGATGCGATTCATGGCCGGCTGCATGCT
>JAICLH010000137.1 GCA_025927495.1 Gemmatimonadaceae bacterium | reverse complement strand
TCCACGTCCGCATCGACGCCGCCACCAAGACCTTCATCTTCCACGTCGGCCTCGCCAACCTCATCGGCGACATCGCGGTCGCGCGCACGCCTAACGAACACGCCTTCACGGCCACCTTCCGCAAGGAACCCGACTGGCAGCTGCCCCCGCTCGTCGAAACCATGCTCAAGGCGCCGCTCGAACGCCCCTTCCAAGGCGCCGGCGCCAGCCTCACGTTCGACATCCGCGACGGCCAGCCCCAAGAATCGCCGACCATCATCTTTCGCGAGTACGATCTCACCGTCCGCGAAAGCCGCATCATGCGCTGGCTCGGCGGCCTCGGTGATGCGGCCGTCGAAGATTTTCGCACCGGCGCGGAAGTGGAGTTCGACCGCTTCGCCGGTGAAACGCTGTCCGCGCTCCGCGCCGACGTCGCGCAGCTCGCGCAAGCTGGCGGCCAATAAAAAGAGCGCCGCGGACCACCGCGGCGCTCAGCCAGTCATTCTTCTTACTCCGTCAGATCCGCGAGGGGGACGCCACGCACACCGTCATTGGAACTCTCCGTCCTACCGAACGATGGCGGGCTATTGGACCCCTTCGCAGAGCGGGTGACACCTCCGTCATTGGAACTCTATGTCCTACCGATCGAAGGCGCACGCCGCAGAACTTTGGCTTCCGGCGATCCGAAGCAGCCGGCATGCCATGGAGCTGAGGGGAATCGAACCCCTGACCTCTGCAGTGCGATTGCAGCGCTCTCCCAGCTGAGCTACAGCCCCGTCAACCACTTGCAGCGATCGGGTCGTTTCTGCTCCCGTCTCGCCCCGCTTGTCAAAAGCCCCGCGCGTGGCGGGGCCGCAACAAGCTGTAGAATGCTACTCGCTTCGCTAGGGCCGGTCAAGCTTGGGTACGCTGCGTCTCCCCTATGACGCACCATCTTTCCCATCCGTCACGATCCTCGACGTCTTCCCTCTTCCTTCTTTCTGTTATTCACGTACCATGCCAGAATGTTCCGCGACCTGCGCCCAACCGAGATCTTTGCCGCGGCGCATCGCATCCGCGATGTCGTGCGCCGAACGCCGCTGCGCCTCTCGCTCGCGCTGAGCGAGCGCGCCAACCGCGACGTTTACCTCAAGCTCGAGTGCACCCAGATCACCGGGTCGTTCAAGCTTCGAGGTGCCTTCAATACCGTTGCCACACTCCCCTCCGACGTACGCGCGCGCGGCATCGTCGCATCGTCGGCGGGCAACCACGGGATGGGCGTCGCCTGGAGCGCAAACCATTTCCATGCGCCCGCAACCATCTTCATCCCGCGCACCGCCCCCCGCGTCAAACGCGCAGGCATCGAAGCACTCGGCGCCACCGTGAACGCCGACGAGCCACATTATGATGCGGCCATGGCGAAAGCGATCGCGTTCGCCCAAGCGCACGACGCGACATTCATCCATCCGTGCACCGGCGACGCCCTCATCGCCGGACAAGGAACGGTGGCACTCGAGATCCTCGAGGAGCTGCCCAACGTCGCGACCCTCGTCACGCCGGTGGGCGGCGCGGGACTGCTGGGCGGCTGCGGCGTGCTGCTGCGACACGTCGCGCCGGACACGCGCATCGTCGGCGCGCAGAGCGTGAACACGGCGGCGATGGCGCGCTCGCTCGCGGCGTCGTCGCTCGTGTCCATCCCGTCGCTGCCTACACTGGCCGACGGTCTTGCCGGCGATGTCGATGACCTGGCGTTCGACATCGGCCGCCACGCCCTGGACGACATGGTTACGGTCGCCGAGTCGAGCATTGCCAACGCGATCGCGCTGCTGGCGAGAGAGGAATCGCTCACCGTGGAAGGCGCCGGTGCGGTAGGTATCGCCGCGCTCCTCGAAGGACACGCGCCGCAATGGCCCGGTCCCGTCGCGATCGTCGTCAGCGGCGGCAACATCGACCGGGACCGACTGGACTCGATCGTCGCCGGCTGACCCCGGGCACCAAGCCCGGCCTACTATATTCCGCGACGATCAGCCATGTCGCTCTCGGTACGATTTCTCGGCACGTCCGCGGCCCGTCCCACGGTGGAACGCGGCGTTTCCTCGCTCGCCATCATCCGCGAGGGTGAGACGCTGCTGTTCGACTGCGGCGAAGGCACGCAGCGCCAGATGATGCGCTACGGCATCTCGTTCGCGCTGTCGGACATCTTTTTCACGCACTTCCACGGCGACCATCTCATCGGGATCGTCGGGCTCTTTCGCACGCTCGCGCTGCAAGGGCGCGAGGAACCGTTTCGTTTGTGGGGGCCGCGGGGTGCGGCGCGCGTGCTGCGCGCGGCCGCGCACTTTGGCGTGGACCGCGTGGGGTTCCCGGTGGAGATCACGGAGCTCGAGCCCGGGAACAGCGTCGCGCGAGGCGGCTACTCGATTTCTGCCGTCCCGGTGGACCACCGCGGCGCCACAGCCCTGGCCTACGTGCTGGCCGAGGAGGAGCGGCGCGGACGGTTCAACCCGGACCTGGCCCGCTCGTTGGGCATTCCGGAAGGCCCGCTCTGGGGCCGGATCCACCGCGGGCACGCAGTGACGCTGGACGACGGCCGCGTGATCGCGCCCGAAACGCTGGTGGGACCCACGCGCCCCGGGCGGCGTGTCGCCCTCTCCGGCGACACTCGGCCTAACGAACAGTTAGGCGAAGCCGCCCGCGGCGCCGATCTGCTGGTGCACGAGGCCACGTTCGGCGACGAGGAAGCACCACGCGCCGTCGAAACCGGCCACTCCACCGCGCGCGAGGCCGCCGAGCTCGCCGCACGCGCCGGCGTCAAACGGCTCGTGCTCACGCATTTTTCGGCGCGCTATTCGCGCGACACCGCGGAACTGGTGCGAGAAGCTCGAGAGCAATTTCCCGAGACGGTCGCGGCGCGCGACGGGATGGAAATCGAGATCCCGTACGCGCCGGATGCGACATCGGGCGCGACGCAGGAGCGCGCCGCGCCCGCGTGAATCACGTGCCCGACGCAGCAGGCGCGCCGGTGCTCACCGAGTCGACGGAATCCACCGTGACGACGGGGCCGAGCTTGCAGAAGCTGCCGCCGCTCGAGAGCGGCTTGATGATCAGCTTCGCGCTCGCATTGTCCACGAGTAGATCGTTAGGCACTTGTGCCGGCTGCAGCTCGTAGTCCTTGCCTTTCGTAGACGTGAACTTCCAGCACGTCGAGCTGTCAGCCGTCGTCACCATGTGCACGGTGCCGTGCACGATGAGCTCGCCCGGCTTCGGCCCCTTCTCCTCTCCGCTGC
Source organism: Gemmatimonadaceae bacterium (assembly GCA_025927495.1). Classification (GTDB taxonomy): domain Bacteria; phylum Gemmatimonadota; class Gemmatimonadetes; order Gemmatimonadales; family Gemmatimonadaceae; genus JADGGM01. Next base: position 7,024 of record JAICLH010000137.1, on the reverse strand, counting down.
TGCATGCAGCGAGGCCAAGTAGAACGAGCGTGACTGCACAACTGGCCCGCACCCGTCGAGCAACGTCAGTCATAGGACGACCCTCGTTGAAGTGGAACATCAACCTCGAGCCGACTGCGTCGTCGCACTCGTGCACCGCCCCACATTGGAGCCCGTTAGTGTGCGGCGCAACCCGTGGCGGCGCCGAGCGTAAAACGTACAGTGTGTGCCGGGCTCCGCAACCAGCCGGCCGGACAGTTGTCACACCGCAAACTGCGTCACAGGAATTCCGAGCGGATCCGACGCGGCGGCGATCAACATGGACTTACGAAAGAGCAGCGCCACCTGGTCGTCGGTGAACGAGCGCAGAATGTCCGATGCATCCAGGTGCGACGTCACGCTGCGCGCCTCGGCGCTATCCGAGTTGAACCAGGCGTAGCGGTCCTGCCGCGCATTCGGCGCGCCGACCAACCGAAACACCACCATTGCATTGCTCGAACCAGCAAGCTTGACGTCGACCACCCAGCTGCGTGCCTCGAGGTCGGTGAACGTGCGTTCGAATTTCTTTTTCTTGGCCATGTTCAGTCAGGCGATCGGTTGGGCGACGAGCGGCTGGCGCCCGGCGAAGCCCCCGTCGATCTCATGCCAGTGGTCCACCGCGGTCTCGCCCAGTCGCCAGCAAAGATAAACAGGACGGCCATCCAACTCGGCCGGGAAGTCGACGAGCCCGGCATCGAGTGGCGTCTTGTATTCGGCGCCGAGCTCCTGGATCTCGCGAATGCAGGCTTCGATTTCGGCTGCCAGATCCTGGGTGTTGCGCTCCAATTCCGTGAGACGGGGGTCGGGATCGTCGGCGCGAGACGTCGCCGCGGCGAGCTCCAGCTCGGCCACGCGCTCGCGCCACTTCGCGTAGAGCCGCACGATGTCGCGCGCGATCCGGCTGACCAACGGAAGCGTTTTCGTGGCTTGGTCGGGGGTGAACGGCGGGGGCTTCATCGGACAGATCTTGCATCTTCGTCCGGGCCGCCGCAAGCGGCGGCGCGGGGCACCGTTACATGCCGCGCATGTCGATGCACGCCACGATGCGCATGACGCGTCGCGCGTGCTCGGGGAAAAACGCGTGCAGTTGCGTCGACGACATGTTAGGCATGCGCGCGAGATCGTCGCGCACCGAATCGATAATGGTGAGCCAATCGGGGTCGATCTTGACGTGCATGGCGCGCATCTTCGCGTCGTTGCGACTGAGGAACTCGCTCACGAGCTCCTCGTGCGCCGGCAGCATGTGTCGTTGGGCATCGCCGTTCGCCGAGGACATGCTGTCGAGGTCCGCCGTCACCGAGTCGATGCTGTGCTTGATCGCCACCATCTGCATGCTGTCGGCGGCGTCCTTGAACCGCGAATGCGGCCGAGCTCTCGTGGCCGCGTTCACGGGACTCGCCTGGCCACGCTCACATCCGACTGACAATGCGATCATCCCCGCGCAGACCGCGACCGCGAACATTCGACTCGCCATGAACCATCTCCTTCCGGCGCGCGGCCATCTGTCGCACTACCGGATTGTTGTCATCCGCTCACGCTTCCACGACCGGTTTCTTCCGCGGCGCGTTCCTCGAGTCGGCGACGACGACGCTCGACCGCTGCCGCAAACCGGCGGCGTTCGAGATCGGTTTCGGGAATGACCTTCGGGACTTCGACCGGCCTGCCGTTTCGGTCGATCGCCACGAACGTGACGTAGCACGAGTTTGTGTGCCGGCGCACGCCCGAAATCAGATTCTCCGCCTCGACCCGAACGCCGACTTCCATCGATGTGCGACCGGCGTAGTTCACGCTGGCGTGCATCACCACCAAATCGCCCACGTGAATGGGCTCCCGGAAGTCGACGCGATCGACGGACACTGTTACGCAATTCCCGCGCGCGGGGCGAATGGCAGCCACGGCCGCGGTCTTGTCCATCATGGACAGAATGACTCCCCCGAACACGTGCCCAAGCACGTTGGCGTGCTGCGGCATCATGATCTCGGACGTCTCGTGTTGCGACGCGCGCACGGGACGACCATCGCGGGCGGAAAAATGAGCCGTGTGAGCGGCATCGGATTCGGGCGGGGGCGGGACGTTGGTCATTGCGGTTCTGGCCTCGTCGGAATAGAGGGCAGCTTCATCGAATGCGCGGGCGAGCGCCCGTAATGTTGTGGTGTCCGTAGACGACTTGTTCAGCCAATAGAGACGCTGCACCGGTCCTTCAACTTCGCCGATGCGCCATACGTGTCGCGCGCTGTCCACCAACTCGACGTGGGCAGAGTCGCCGCCGGCAGCCGACCGGGTGATGACCTGCAGACCACCACTCCGCCATTTCTGCGTTGCCGAGTCGCTGCTGTCAGGGAGACCGGCGTCTCGCACACTCCACCAGGACGGAGAACCGGCCGGAATCGGTGGAAGCGGCAGCGTAAGGCCGCCACCGCGGGTGCCTCGTCCGGGCGACACGAACTCGACCGCTGGCTTGCCGCCGCGCTGAATGAGGTTGTAGCTGCCGCTGTCGAAGGCGAAGTCGCCTATGGCGTCGGCGGCTTCACGCGCGCGCGTGTCGTGGGACACGAGCACGGAGTCGAGCGCCTGGCCGAAGAGTGAACGGCCCTTGGTGATGAGCGTGTGCGCCGTGGTGTCGCCGAACAGATCATGGATGCTCACGTCTCGCGCGCCGCGCAGATCGAGCACGCCGCGTCGCGCGATGTGCCATTCGTTACCGGCATTCAATGTGAGATCGGCGCGATATTCGTACGACACGTATGGCCCGAACTGATCGAGCAGGTCAAGCTCGCTGGTCGCGGACACGTTTGGGTCGTTGTCGTCGGAGTCGTCGTCGGGGTCCAGCGGGTGATCATGGGGATGCGTGCGCGTGTACCAATGCTCGATGCCCTCGATGGTGGTATCGCGGAAGACGAGCGACGAATCGCCGCTCACGATGTCGCGTCGCCACACCTGTTGGCCGACGATCTCGGCGTCCGAGTACGATCGGTCGTCGTCGGCGACGTACACTTCGTAGAACTTGCCGCCGTAGCGTGCGAGCTGAATGGGCGACCCGCGCGCGTGGACGCCTTGCGCACCGGAGTGGACCCAGAACGTGGAGTCAGCGGTGAAGAGGAGAAAATCCGCCGTGGGCGGCCCTGACCGCGACGCGTGGCAAGCGGCTACGGCGGCCCACGCGAGTGCACCGGCGGACGGGCAGAGGCGGCGGATGCGGCTGAGCGGTACGGTCATGCGGTGTAACGGAATATAGTCTGTGACGGGACTGGGCCGAGCGTCGTACATTGTGCGAGCGCTGCCCGGCAGCGCGGGTACGTCTCTCCAATTGGATCGTGCGGAGCACCGATCATCCATGCGCAAAACTTTGTGGTTCGTCGCCGTGTCGGCCGTGTGCGGAGCGGCTCCGTTGTGCCCAACGCTCGGGGCGCAGGCGCCGGTGGCGCCGGTGGCCGCGGTGCATCCCGCGTTGCTCGATGACACGACGATCGTGCGCGGATTGTACGTGAACCGGTGGGCGTCGCAGAGCCCGCGTCGGATGCGGCAGCTGATCGCGATCGCGGACTCGACGGAGATCAACGCGCTCGTGATCGACATGAAGGACGAGTTCGGGCTCAATTACGAGTCGGCGGATCCGTTGGTCGAACGCAACGCCGGTCGGGGGGGGCGCATTCCGCATTTGGCCGAATTGATGGACACGCTCAAGGCGCACGGGATCCGGCCGATCGCGCGGCTCGTGGTGTTCAAGGATTCGGTTGCGGCGCGGCTGAACCCGGACCACGTGATCCATCAGCCTAACGGACAGCCGTGGCGCGACAAGAAGGGGCTGACGTGGGTCGACCCGTACGACACGACGATCTGGGACTACGACATCCGGGTCGCGGAGGAGATGGCTCGGTTAGGCTTCGCCGAGGTGCAGTTCGACTACATCCGCTTTCCCGAGCCGTATCCGAGTCTGCCGCCGCAGGTGTTCCGCGACGGGCGCGGGATGACCAAACCGCAGGCACTGGCGCATTTTCTGGAGCAGGCGTGTCCGTGCGTGCGGAAGTTGGGCGCGCTGTGCACGGCCGACATCTTCGGCCTGGTGACGACGGTGCCTGGCGCGCTCGAGGTGGGGCAGCAGTGGGAGCCGTTGGCGCCCCGGACCGACGTCCTGCTGCCGATGGTATATCCGTCGCTCTATCCGCACGGTGCGTTCGGCCTGGCGGTACCGAACGCGAACCCGTACCAGGTGATCTACGACGCGACGAGCCGCGCGCACGAGCGCGATCTGAAGCTGCAGATCGTGTCCACGGCGCACGTGCGCCCCTGGCTGCAGGCGTTCACGTTAGGCAAACCGCGCTACGGTGCGCACGAGCTGGAAGAGCAGAAGCGCGCGGTGTACGACGCCGGCTACGACAGCTGGACGCTGTGGAATCCGGGATCGCTGTACGAGACGTACCTGCCGGGGATGGAGAAGACGACGGTCAGTAGAAAGAAACCGTTCGGGAACCGGGAAGCGCTGCGCTAGGGAAGCGCTACGCTTGGGGAAGCGTAGCGCTTCCCTATGTACGAGCGATTTCCCCCACCGCGGAAATGAGTCGATCCACCTCATCCTGCGTCGTATAGCACGCGCATCCCGCGCGCACGACGCCGTCGGGCGCCATGCCGATGCGCTCGATCACGGTGGCCGCGTAGAAGTCGCCGTTGGATGTATAGAGGGCGCGGTCGGCGAGTTGGCGCGCCACGTCGGTGGATGAGCGGCCCGCGACGACGAACGAGAGGGTCGGCGTGCGGGGCGACGACGGCGGAGGGCCGAACACCCGCACGCCCGGAATCGCGGTCAGTCCGTTCCACATGCTCGTGACTAACGCCGACCCTCGCGCGTGCAGGGCCTCGAACGCCGACGCGAGGCGCGCGCGCCTCGTGTCGCCAGCGCCGAGCGACGCGAGGAAGTCGACGGCCGCGGCCGCGCCGACGATGCCTTCGTGATTCTGCGTTCCGGTCTCGAGCCGTTCGGGCGCGGTGTCGGGCGCCGGTTCCAGGCGCGGGACATCGACCTCCAGAATCCGCTCGCTGGTCCCGTACAACACGCCCACGTGCGGCCCGTAAAACTTGTACGCCGAGCACGCGAGGAAATCGCAGCCGATCGCGCGGACGTCGACCAGCTGGTGCGGCGCATAGTGGACCGCGTCGACGAAGGCGATCGCGCCCGCCGCATGGGCGAGCCGGGTGGCGCGCGCGACGTCGTTGATGGTGCCTAACGCATTGGACGCAGCGCCGATCGCCACCACGCGGGTGCGGTTGCCGATCGATCGCTCGAGGTCGTCCCAGTCGAGCTGGCCGCTGTCCGGATGCATGCGCACCATGCGCACGGTAATGCCCCGCTCGGCCGCCAGCGCGCGCCACGGCGCGATGTTGGCATGGTGATCGAGCTCCGTGACGACGATTTCATCGCCGACGCTCAACCGGCGGCCGATGCCGCGCGCGACGTGGAACGTGAGCGACGTCATGTTCTGACCGAACGCGATCTCGTCGTCGCGCGCGTTCAGAAAATCGGCGATGGCGCGCCGCGCGCGCTCGATCGCGGCATCGGTTTCGATGCTCGTGGGATACGCCCAGTGCGTGTTCGCGTTGTGCTCCAGCAGGTAGCCGGTCACTGCATCGGTGACCGCGCGCGGGACCTGCGTGCCGCCGGGCCCATCGAAATAGGCGACCCATCGGCCGGCCTGGCGGCGCTCGAGTGCCGGGAAATGTTGACGAATCGCATCGGTGGACTGGACGCGCGCGTCGCCGGAGATGGATGCCGCGGTCACGTGATCTCCACTCCGGCCCACTGCTCGATCACGCGCACGGCCTCCACGTGGTCGGCCTCTTCGCCTAACAGTACGTGCGCCGCGGCGAACAGCTCGCTCGTGAGCTGCAGCAGCGGCGACGGGACGCGGTGCTCGCGCGCGACTCCGGCGGCGATGCCCAGGTCTTTGTCCAGGAGCGCCAGTCGGAACGTACGCGGGAAAGCGCGCGTGAGCACCCGCTCCGGAAACAGGTTCTGCGACGTGTTGCTCCGGCCGCTCGACGCGTTGATCACGTCCAGTGCGACGGCCGGCGACACACCGGCCTTGGCCAGCGCCGCGAGACCTTCGCCCGTGGCCCACACGTGCACGGCGAGCAGGGCGTTGTTCACCGACTTGAGCGCGTGGCCCGCGCCGACCGGACCACAGAGCACGAGCTTCTCGCCGAACGCATCGATCACCGCTCGGGCGCGCTCGAACGCCGCTGCATCGCCGCCGCACATCACCGTCAACGTTCCGCGCTCGGCACCGATGGTGCCGCCGCTCACCGGTGCATCGATGAACGCGATGCCGCGTTCGCCTAACCGAGCGGCGATGCGGCGCGAGGTCGCCGGATCGCCGGACGTGCAGTCGATGAGCATGCTGCCGCGCTCCATCCCGGCGAACAGCCCAGCGTCGCCGTCGAGCAGCGATTCCACTTCCCGCGACGTGGGCAGACACGTGACCACGAACGCGGCGCCGCGCGCCGCATCGCGCGGCGTGGGCGCGGTCCGCGCTCCGGTGCTGCGCGCAAAATCATCGGCGCGTGCACGCGTGCGGTTCCAAACCGTGAGCTCGAACGGCGGTTGGGCGAGGTGCCGAGCCATCGGTGCGCCAATGGCGCCGAGGCCGAGGAATGCGATCTGGGTCATGCGTCGAAGGTGTGGGCGAGGACACCGGAACTTCGTCATCCGGCGCCGCGCTGTAAAGGCGGACAGAGCGCGGACACCGACGGACAGAGCACGGACAGAGACGGACACAGCGCGGATCGCTCGACAGCGACGGATGGCACGTCGCGGCGCGGCTCGCCATTCTACCTTACGGCGTGCGCATGACGACGTCGGTTACCATCGAAGGCATGCTCTCCGTCCACGCTGCCCACGCCGTGTACACGGCGTTGGCCGGCGTCGAGGGCATTGCGACCGCCGATGTGAAGGTGGGTCGGGGGGGGGGCCGCAGGAGGGGTGGGGGGGGCCCCCGAGCAAAAAAAAACCCCG